>NZ_JBWKRA010000014.1:0-170551 GCF_059419065.1 Pseudomonas sp. GW821-FHT07B01
CCCCCCCCCCCCCCCCCCCCCCCCCCCCCCCCCCCCCCCCCCCCCCCCACCCAGCTCCCACCTTTTGATCAGCGACAGTTCCACAATGGTGCACTGGAAATTCCATGCCCATTTTTGGGCGCCGCCTACACTTGGAACTGCCTTATCCCACCGTTTAAAAAGCCCATCCGGAACTATGGTGCAGAAATTGCTACTTGTGATGGGTCTGACACCGTTCAGTAACAGTCCTAATCGCGCCACAAGCGCTTATCTTGGTTTCCAGGGATTACATAATGAAAAAAGCATTGCTGACCCTTTCTGCACTGGCTCTGTGCATGGCTGCTGGTGTTGCTACAGCCAAGGAATACAAGGAATTGCGTTTTGGTGTCGACCCTTCCTACGCACCGTTCGAATCCAAGGCCGCCGACGGCAGCCTGGTGGGCTTCGATATCGACCTGGGCAATGCGATCTGCGCGGAGCTGAAGGTCAAGTGCAAGTGGGTCGAAAGTGACTTCGACGGCATGATCCCGGGCCTGAAAGCCAATAAATTCGATGGCGTGATCTCGTCGATGACCGTGACCCCAGTGCGCGAGAAGGCGATCGACTTCTCCTCTGAGCTGTTCTCCGGCCCGACTTCGCTGGTGTTCAAGAAAGGCGCTGGCTATTCGACGCCAGAATCTCTCAAAGGCAAATCCGTGGGTTACGAGCAAGGCACCATCCAGGAAGCCTACGCCAAGGCCGTACTGGATAAAGCCGGGGTGACCACCAAGGCTTACGCTAACCAGGACCAGGTGTACGCCGATCTGACCTCCGGGCGCCTCGACGCTTCCGTGCAGGACATGCTCCAAGCCGAACTGGGCTTTCTCAAGTCGCCAGCCGGTGCTGGCTATGAAGTGAGCGCAGCTATCGACGACCCGCTCCTGCCGTCGAAAACCGCTATCGGTATCAAAAAAGGTAACACTGAACTCAAGGCGCTTTTGGATAAAGGTATCAAAGCGTTACACGATGATGGCACCTACGCCACTATCCAGAAGAAACACTTTGGCGATCTGAACCTGTACAGCGGCAAATAATGCCTGGGGCGCCCTGCTTCAGGTGGGGCGCTTTTTTATCGCCATAGGTCCTGATTTATGCTCGAAGATCTGTTGCAAACCCTCGGGCTGAGCGCATTCAGCCTGAAGGGTTTCGGCCCGCTGTTGCTGCAAGGCACCTGGATGACCATCAAGTTGTCGGTGCTGTCCCTGGCCGTCAGCGTAGTGCTGGGCCTGCTCGGCGCCAGCGCCAAGCTGTCCAGCCTGGCCATTGTGCGTATCCCCGCCCAGCTCTATACCACTCTGATTCGCGGTGTGCCGGACCTGGTACTGATGCTGTTGATTTTCTACAGCCTACAAACCTGGCTCAGTGGCTTTACCGACTTTATGGAATGGGAATACATCGAGATCGACCCGTTCAGCGCCGGGGTGATCACCCTGGGCTTTATCTACGGTGCGTATTTCACCGAAACCTTTCGCGGTGCGATCCTCGCCGTGCCCCGCGGCCAACTCGAAGCCGCCACCGCTTACGGGCTCAAGCGCGGGCAGCGGTTTCGCTACGTGACCTTCCCGCAGATGATGCGCTTTGCGCTGCCGGGCATCGGCAATAACTGGATGGTGATGCTCAAGGCCACCGCACTGGTGTCGATCATCGGCCTCGCAGACTTGGTAAAAGCCGCCCAGGACGCTGGCAAGAGCACCTATCAACTGTTTTATTTCCTGGTGCTGGCGGCGCTGATCTACCTGTTGATCACCAGCGCGTCCAACTTTGTCTTGCGCCGACTTGAACGTCGCTACTCCGCAGGCGCCCGGGAGGCAGTGCGATGATTGAGCTATTGCAAGAATACTGGCGCCCCTTTCTTTACAGCGACGGCCAGCACATCACCGGTCTGGCCATGACCTTGTGGCTGCTCAGCGCCTCACTGGTCATTGGTTTTCTGGTATCGATTCCACTGTCTATCGCCCGCGTTTCGCGCAAGCGCCTGGTGCGTTGGCCCGTGCAGTTCTACACCTACCTGTTTCGTGGTACGCCGCTCTATATCCAATTGCTGATCTGCTACACCGGCATCTACAGCCTTGCCGCCGTACGAGCACAACCGGTGCTGGATGCGTTCTTTCGCGACGCGATGAACTGCACCCTACTCGCCTTCGCCCTCAACACTTGCGCCTACACCACGGAGATTTTCGCCGGGGCAATCCGCAGCATGGCCCACGGCGAAGTCGAGGCGGCCAAGGCTTATGGCCTAAGCGGCTGGAAGCTGTACGCCTACGTGATCATGCCTTCCGCGTTGCGACGCTCGTTGCCCTACTACAGCAACGAAGTGATCCTGATGCTGCACTCGACCACCGTGGCCTTTACCGCGACGATCCCGGATATCCTCAAAGTGGCGCGGGATGCCAACTCCGCCACCTTCATGACCTTCCAGTCATTCGGCATTGCCGCACTGATCTATCTGACGGTGACCTTTGCCCTGGTCGGCCTGTTTCGCCTGGCGGAACGCCGTTGGCTGGCCTTTCTCGGGCCGAGCCACTAAGGAGTTTGCATGCGCCACCAGCTACATGATCTGATCGCGCCGGTGCCCGGCACGGCGCGGCAGATCCACAGTTTTCACTTCGGCCCGCAGCAGCCCGAAGGGAAGGTGTACATCCAGTCCTCCCTGCATGCCGATGAATTGCCGGGCATGCTGGTGACCTGGCACCTGAAGGCGCGCCTGGCAGAACTTGAAACGGCCGGGCGCTTGCGCAGCGAAATCGTGCTGGTGCCCGTCGCCAACCCGGTGGGCCTGGAACAGGTGTTGATGGACATCCCCTTGGGCCGCTACGAACTGGAAAGCGGGCAGAACTTCAATCGCCTGTTCGTCGATCTCAGCGAAGACGTCGGCAACCAGGTCGAAGACCTGCTGGGCGATGATCCCCAGCGCAATGCCCAATTGATCCGCAGCGCACTGTCGCACGCCCTGGCCGCGCACACCGCCCAGACCCAGTTGCACTCCCAACGCCTGGTGCTGCAACGCCTGGCCTGTGATGCCGACGTGGTGCTGGACCTGCATTGCGACTTCGAAGCCGTGGCGCACCTGTACACCACGCCCGAAGCCTGGCCACAGGTAGAACCGTTGGCGCGCTACCTGGGTTCGCAGGCCAACCTGTTGGCCACCGATTCCGGTGGGCAGTCTTTTGACGAATGTTTCACCCTGGTGTGGTGGCAATTGCAGCAACGCTTCGGCGAACGCTACCCGATCCCCATGGGCAGCTTGTCGGTGACCGTCGAGCTGCGTGGCCAGGGCGATGTCAACCACGGCCTCGCCGCGCTGGACTGCCAGGCCATCATTGATTATTTGATCCACTTCGGCGCCATTCGCGGCAATGCAGCCCCCTTGCCTGCCCTGGCCTACCCGGCTACGCCGCTGGCGGCGGTGGAGCCGGTGACCACTGCAGTGGGTGGCTTGCTCGTGTTCAGCGCCCTGCCGGGGGAATACCTGGAGGCGGGGCAATTGGTCGCTGAAATCATCGACCCCATTACCGACCGCGTAACGCCTGTGCACTGCCAGCACGCCGGGTTGCTTTACGCCCGTTCGCTACGCCGCATGGCCACGGCCGGCATGGTGATCTGCCATGTCGCCGGCACACAGGCCTACCGCAGCGGTTATCTACTTTCGCCTTGAGGATGCATGCCACATGTACAAACTGACCGTTGAAGGCCTGCACAAAAGCTATGGCGACAATCAAGTGCTCAAAGGTGTGTCGCTCAAGGCCAAGACCGGTGATGTGATCAGCCTGATCGGCGCCAGTGGCTCAGGCAAGAGTACCTTCCTGCGCTGTATCAACTTTTTGGAAACCCCCAACGATGGCGCCATGACCCTGGACGGCCAAGCGATCCGCATGGTCAGCGATCGCCAGGGCATGAGGGTGGCTGACGACGCCGAGCTGCAACGCTTGCGCACACGGCTGGCAATGGTGTTCCAGCACTTCAACTTGTGGAGCCACATGAGCGTGCTGGAAAACATCACCATGGCCCCGCGCCGCGTGCTGGGTTGCAGCAAGAAGGACGCCGAAGACCGTGCCCGCCGCTACCTGGACAAAGTCGGGCTGCCGGCGCGGGTGGCTGATCAATACCCGGCGTTCCTCTCCGGCGGCCAGCAGCAGCGTGTCGCCATCGCCCGCGCCCTGGCCATGGAGCCGGAGGTGATGCTGTTCGATGAACCCACGTCGGCCCTGGACCCGGAGCTGGTGGGCGAAGTATTGAAGGTGATCCAGGGCCTGGCCGAGGAAGGTCGCACCATGATCATGGTGACCCACGAAATGAGCTTTGCACGCAAGGTCTCAAGCCAGGTGCTGTTCCTGCACCAGGGCCTGGTGGAGGAGCAGGGCTTGCCGGAGGATGTGCTGGGCAATCCGAAAAGCGAACGCCTGCAGCAGTTTCTGAGTGGCAATTTGAAGTAGGAGCGAGCTTGCTGTGGCGAGGGAGCTTGCTCCCGCTAGGGCGCGAAGCGGCCCCGCTCTTTGTTCAAAAAGACGGGGACTGCTACGCAGTCCAGCGGGAGCGAGCTCCCTCGCCACAGGGCAGCGCTTCTGCTTGACTGAATGGCATTAGGCAGTTGAACGTCGGCGCTGCCTCAGGGGTCTTTGAACTAACCCCTCCAGAGCGTCCGCTGCCGCATGGCAAAACCCCATGATTTCGCCAAGCAATGGTTTGCCACCCAAGGCTGGAAGCCATTCGCCTTTCAGAAAGAGGTATGGGCCGCGGTCAAGGCCGGTCAGTCGGGGCTACTGCATGCCAGCACCGGGGCGGGTAAAACCTATGCCCTGTGGTTTGCCGCCCTCAATCGTTTCGCCATTACCCGCCCGCCCGCCACAGGCAAACGCAAACCGCCTGCCGAGCCGCTGACGGTCCTGTGGATCACGCCGATGCGCGCCCTGGCCGCCGACTCCGCACGTGCTCTGCAAGCCCCGTTGGAGGCCCTTCAGATTCCCTGGAGTGTAGGTCTGCGCACCGGTGACACCAGCAGCAGTGAACGCGCGCGCCAGACCCGTCGCCAACCCACCGCTCTGGTCACCACCCCGGAAAGCCTGACCCTGATGCTGGCCCGTGCCGACAGTGAAACCAGCCTGGCGCACCTGCGCATGGTCATCGTGGATGAATGGCACGAACTGATCGGCAATAAGCGTGGCGTGCAGTTGCAACTGGCACTGGCACGCTTGCGGCGCTGGCATCCTGAGTTGATGGTGTGGGGTATTTCCGCGACGCTGGGTAATCAGGCCCACGCCTTGGAAGTACTGGTCCCACAGGGCAGCGGCATCAATGTACAGGGGCAAACGGCCAAGGCACTGAAGGTCGACACCTTGCTGCCGCCCGTCACCGAGCGCTTTCCCTGGGCCGGGCATATCGGCTTGAAGATGTTGCCGCAAGTGGTCACCGAGGTAGAGGCCAGCAGCAGTTGCCTGGTATTTACCAACACCCGGGCCCAATCGGAAATCTGGTATCAGGCGATTCTCGACGCCCGACCGGACTGGGCCGGACTAATTGCCCTGCACCACGGTTCGTTATCGCGAGAGACCCGGGACTGGGTGGAGCGAGCGTTGAAAGATGGACAGCTCAAGGCAGTGGTGTGCACTTCCAGCCTCGACCTGGGCGTTGACTTCCTGCCGGTGGAACGGGTGCTGCAAATCGGCTCCGCCAAGGGCGTAGCGCGGCTGATGCAACGCGCCGGGCGCTCCGGCCACGCGCCAGGGCGGCCCTCACGGGTAACGCTGGTGCCAACCCACAGCCTGGAGTTGGTGGAAGCCGCAGCCGCCCAGGATGCGATCGCCCAACGGCGCATCGAAGCGCGGGAATCACCGTACAAGCCGTTGGATGTGCTGGTACAACACCTGGTCAGCATGGCCTTGGGCGGCGGGTTTACCCCGGCGGCACTGTTGGACGAAGTGCGCGGCGCCTGGGCCTATCGCGACCTCACCGAAGCGGACTGGGCCTGGGCCCTGGGGTTTGTGCGCCATGGTGGCCTGTCACTCACCGCTTATCCGGATTACCGCCGGGTGGAGCCCGATGAGCACGGCATCTGGCGCGTTCCGGATGCCCGCCTGGCACGCCGCCACCGCATGAGCGTGGGCACCATCGTCAGTGACGCCAGCATCCAGCTCAAGTTCTGGAGCAAAGGCGGCGGCGGCAAGAACCTGGGCAGTGTCGAGGAAGGGTTTATTGCAAGGCTCAAGCCGGGGGATGGATTTTTGTTCGCCGGGCGGTTGCTGGAATTGGTGCGCGTGGAAAACATGACCGCTTACGTACGCCGCAGCAACGCGAAAAAAGCCGCCGTGCCACGCTGGAATGGCGGGCGCATGCCCCTTTCCAACGAACTGGCCCAGGCGGTGGTCGAGCGTTTTGATGCCGCCGCGCATGGGCACTTCGACGGCCCAGAGATGAAGGCGGTGCAACCGTTGCTGCATACCCAATTGCGCTGGTCCGGGCTGCCGACCCGCGAGCATTTGCTGGCTGAAACCCTGCGGTCGCGAGAGGGCTGGCACCTGTTTCTGTACCCATTCGCTGGCCGCCAGGTACACCTGGGCCTAGCCAGTTTGCTGGCATGGCGGGTCAGCCAGCAGCAGCCGCTGACCTTTTCGATTGCGGTGAATGATTATGGCCTGGAGCTGTTGAGCGCCACCGAGGTGCAGTGGCCCCAGTTGTTGAATACAAGGTTGCTGAGCCCCCAAGGCCTGCTGGCTGACGTAATTGCCAGCCTCAATGCCGGCGAACTGGCCCTGCGCCGCTTTCGCGAGATTGCGCGAATCGCCGGGCTGGTATTTGCCGGGTACCCCGGCGCGCCAAAAAGCACGCGGCAGGTGCAGGCTTCCAGTGGTTTGTTCTTTGAAGTGTTCAAGCAATATGACCCACAAAATCTGCTGCTGGCCCAGGCAGGAGAAGAAGTTCTGCGGGACGAGCTGGATATTCGCCGGCTGGAACAGACGCTGAATCATCTGTCGACGCTGAAGCTGGACCTGCACAGGATCCAGCGGCCCACGCCCCTGGCCTTTCCGCTGCTGGTAGAACGGATGCGCGAAAGCATGAGCTCGGAAAAACTCTCGGAGCGCATCGCGCGGATGGTCAAGGACCTGGAAAAAGTCGCCGACAAAGGGCAAGGCTGATGCATTACCCACTGACGCTGGAAGGTGAAGAGCTATGGCTATTGCCGGAGAAAGCTGTGTACTGGCCCGCGCGTAAATGTTTGCTGATCGCCGACGCGCATTTTGGCAAGGCGTCGGCCTATCGCAGCCTGGGGCAGCCGGTGCCACAGGGCACGACTACGGCCAACCTGGAAGGCCTGGACAGGCTGTTATCGGCCCTACCCTGCGAACAGTTGATCTTTCTCGGGGATTTCCTGCACGGCCCCGGCTCTCACGCCAGCGGCACCCTGAACGCAATCCGGGCCTGGCGTGAGCGCAATCGCACACTGGCCTTGATCTTGATTCGCGGCAATCACGACAAACGTGCCGGCGACCCACCACTGGACTTGGGCATCGACGTGGTCGCGGAGCCTCTGCTGATGGGCCCTTTCGCCTTGCAACATGAGCCCGACGCCCATGCCAGCCATCATGTACTGGCGGGGCATGTGCATCCTGTGTACCACCTGCGCGGTAAAGGGCGCCAACGGCTACGCCTGCCGTGCTTCCAGGTCGGCGGGCGGGTAAGCCTGCTGCCAGCCTTTGGCGCGTTTACAGGGGGCTATGCCGTGGAGCAGGCCCCAGACCGCCGAATCTATGTGATCGGCGATCACCACGTCTGGCCGATTCAATGATCGATAAGGCCTGCTCAGGGATCAGGCCACGGGCGCGGGTGGCGGCTCGTCCGGTAAGGTCGGCTCACCCGGTTCGGTAGGCTGTGGGTAATCAGGTTCGGGTTGACCAGGGATGCCCCCCGCGTGCGCGGGGTTGGCCATCAAGGACCAGGCCAGAACACCAATCTGGTTGGGTTCAAGCCGGGCGAGTTCTGCGCTGATTCGCGGGTCGATCTTCATAAGGTACTCCTCAAGTATGGCCCGGCGCGTTTCACACGCGCCGAAGCAGTACACCTAGATAGAGTCACTTTCTGCAGACAAATTCCCTTTGCCCGTAGGCGCTTTCGATCAAGCGCGTGGGAGAGTGACGCCGCGCTGGCCCTGATACTTGCCCGCACGGTCTTTGTAGGACACTTCACAGGCCTCATCGGACTGCAGGAACAGCATCTGTGCCACGCCTTCGTTGGCGTAGATTTTCGCCGGCAAGGTGGTGGTGTTGGAGAATTCCAGGGTGACGTGGCCTTCCCACTCAGGCTCAAGCGGCGTGACATTGACGATAATGCCGCAGCGGGCATAGGTGCTTTTACCCAGGCAGATGGTCAGCACGTCGCGAGGAATACGGAAGAACTCTACAGTGCGCGCCAGGGCGAAGGAGTTGGGCGGGATGATGCACACGTCGCTCTTGACGTCGACGAAGCTCTTTTCGTCGAAGTTTTTCGGATCGACGATCGCCGAATTGATGTTGGTGAACACCTTGAATTCATCGGCGCAACGCACGTCGTAGCCATAGCTGGAAACACCGTACGAAATCACGCGCTCGTCGCCTTCGCCACGAATCTGGCGTTCGACGAACGGCTCGATCATGCCGTGTTCCTGCGCCATGCGGCGAATCCACTTGTCCGATTTGATGCTCATGGCGGTGTCCTGAATAGCGAGGCGAAAAAAATCTGTGGGCCATCTTACCGGGGCCGGCGTTGGGGTTCAAAGGCCGCACCGGTTTTCTTGATCCATGCACTGCCAGCTATAAGCCGCAGCCAGCGTGGCCGGGGCCCGGACGGCAGGCGCCCATGACTGTAAATACCACCGCCAGTCACGAAATTAGAGAAACCTTCGGAAATACCATTGGCACGTTCCGGAAAAAGGGTTAAGGTGGCGCCACTGTGCTGCTTGTGTCACTGAGAATCTCTACACGATATGTTGAATTTCGATCCAACCATCTCCAAGAATTTTTCCTGCTCTTTGCACTCAGTCTCGGCCAGGGCTTTTCCTGAGTCGCAGTTAACTTTGTCCAAGGAGATACACCATGTCTAATCGCCAAACTGGTACCGTTAAGTGGTTCAACGATGAAAAAGGCTTCGGCTTCATCACTCCACAATCCGGTGACGACCTGTTCGTTCACTTCAAAGCTATCCAATCCGACGGCTTCAAAAGCCTGAAAGAAGGCCAACAGGTTTCTTTCATCGCTACCCGCGGTCAGAAAGGCATGCAAGCTGAAGAAGTTCAAGTTATCTAACTTGTACTGACTTAGTCGAAAAAACCCCGCCCTTAAAAGCGGGGTTTTTTTATGCCTGATCGTTCCCGCGCTCTGCGTGGGAACGATCAGGGCACAGCAAAACGCCCGGTGCATTCACATGCATCGGGCGTTTTGTGATCGCTGCCCTACCAATCGTTATTGGAACAACGACTCACTCGACAAGCCATTCTTCTCCAGGATCTCGCGCAAGCGCTTGAGGCCCTCTACCTGGATCTGCCGCACCCGCTCACGGGTCAGGCCGATCTCCAGGCCTACATCCTCCAGGGTGCTGCTCTCATGGCCGCGCAGGCCGAAGCGGCGAATCACCACTTCACGCTGCTTGTCCGTGAGCTCTGACAGCCACTGGTCAATACTTTGGGAAAGATCATCGTCTTGCAGCAGCTCGCAAGGGTCTGTCGGACGATCATCGGTCAGGGTGTCCAGCAGGGTCTTATCCGAATCCGGCCCCAGCGAGACATCGACCGAAGAGACACGCTCGTTAAGGCCGAGCATGCGCTTGACCTCCCCTACCGGTTTTTCCAGCAGGTTGGCGATCTCTTCAGGCGAAGGTTCATGATCGAGTTTTTGCGTCAGCTCACGCGCCGCCCGCAGATAGACATTGAGCTCCTTGACCACATGGATCGGCAAACGGATCGTGCGGGTCTGATTCATGATCGCCCGTTCGATGGTCTGGCGAATCCACCAAGTGGCGTAGGTGGAGAAACGGAAGCCCCGCTCAGGGTCGAACTTCTCCACAGCCCGGATCAAGCCCAGGTTGCCCTCCTCGATCAGGTCCAACAGGGACAGCCCACGATTGACGTAGCGTCGGGCGATCTTAACCACCAGGCGCAGGTTGCTTTCAATCATGCGCTTACGCCCAGCCGGATCGCCCTTCTGCGACAGACGCGCAAAATGGACTTCTTCTTCGGGGGTCAACAGAGGGGAAAAGCCGATTTCATTGAGGTACAGCTGGGTCGCATCGAGCGCCCGCGTGTAATCAACGTACTTGTGCTGCTTCAACGCGGCAGCATTTTTGGATTTGGTGCGAACTGAAGGTGGTGATACCCCTTCATTATCTGACATCGTTTCCAAATCGATGCCGGTCTCCATAAGGAGAACCTCATCGTCGATGTCAAACTCCGGCACTTCTTTACTGAGAGCCATTGTTATAGTCCTTTGGTGAGTTCGACCTCAAGCTCAAGCGACGCCTCTATCCTTGGCAACGCTGGAGCCTGTTCCTTCTACGTGAGGGAACAGGCTGTGCAACACATCAACGACGGGGTAGGAATTGCAGCGGATCTACAGGCTTCCCTTGGCGGCGAATCTCAAAGTGCAGTTTCACCCGGTCTGTGCCCGTTGACCCCATTTCGGCAATCGTCTGTCCGACCTTGACCTGCTGCCCCTCCCGAACCAACAACCTGCGGTTATGACCGTAGGCACTGACGTAGGTATCGCTGTGTTTGATGATGACCAGCTCGCCGTAGCCCCGCAAACCACTCCCGGCGTACACCACCGTCCCATCAGACGCAGCTAAAACAGGCTGTCCCAAATCCCCGGCGATATCAATGCCTTTATTCAAACTACCGTTTGAAGAGAATTTTCCAATCAACACTCCGTTTGAAGGCCATCCCCAACCGGTCGGCGCAGGCCCGGCAGGTGGCAACGGCGCGGGTGGCGGCTTGCTCGCAACCGTAGGCGTGGCGCTGCCTGCAGGCCGAGTGATGATGGTGGTCTTGCTCGAGGACGATGGCGAAGAACCCGACTTTGTCACAACTGCCGTAGGTGCGGAACCTGAGCGACCATCGAAACGAATGGTCTGCCCCGGATGGATCGTATACGGCACAGGAATGTTGTTACGGGCAGCCAGCGCCTTGTAGTCCCAGCCATAACGGAAGGCAATCGAGAACAGGGTGTCGCCTTTGCGCACCACGTATTGGCCGGTGGTGACCGTAGGTCTCTGGGGGGTTGCGTTGGTACGGTCAACGACCCGCGCACCGCCGGATGGCGTGCTCGAGCAGGCTGCCAATAAGGAACTCAAGACAAGGCCAAGCACCAGTCGCTGAAAGCTTGTTTTACTCATTCGCTGCGCAGGACCTGTGAGACTCACCCGCCGCTCCCTTTGTGGTGGCTGAACGTTAACGCCTGGATCAGGCTTGAAATATGACGCAAGTATAACTGGGCATTGGCTTTTTACTGGCACCTGACTGAAAGGAAAAATTCATCATGTTTAATCGTGGCTGCCAGGTGTGTTGATTCAATAGACCCCGCCGTAAGACACATCCCCGCCTACAGAATTCACTGCGCGCGAATAAATGATCAGGCCAGCGGGCCGTTGAGCAAGGGGACGAAACGCACAGCACCGAGTACATGCCGGGAAAAGCCTTCGTCTTCGCGGATAATAAGCATCAACTGTTGCACTTCGCCGGAGCCCACCGGGATGACCAAACGCCCGCCAGGCGCCAATTGATCCAGCAAGGCTTGCGGCACATCGGTGGCCACGGCGGTGACGATAATTCCGTTGTAGGGCGCCAGTGCCGGCCAGCCCTCCCAGCCATCGCCCCAGCGGAATACCACGTTGCGCAGGTTCAGCTCCACCAGACGCTCTTTGGCCCGGTCCTGCAGCACCTTGATGCGCTCGACCGAAAACACCCGCTCTACCAATTGCGACAGCACGGCCGTCTGGTAACCGGAGCCGGTACCGATCTCCAGCACCTTGTCCAATGGCCCCGCCGCCAGCAGCAGCTCGCTCATGCGCGCGACCATGTAGGGCTGGGAGATGGTCTGGTTGTGGCCGATGGGCAACGCTGTGTCTTCATAGGCGCGATGTGCCAGCGCCTCATCGACAAACAGGTGCCGCGGCGTGCGCCGGATCACTTCCAGCACCTGCGCGTTGGACAAGCCTTCTTCATACAGACGCTGGATCAACCGCTCCCGGGTGCGCTGGGAGGTCATCCCAATCCCACGGCGCAACAGATCGTCTTGTTCACGAGCCATCAACGCAGTCCCTCCAGCCAGCCATCAAGGCCACTGAAGGCATCACTGAAGGTGCGATCAAACAGCAGAGGAGTAACGGAGACATAGCCTTGCATCACCGCATGAAAGTCGGTGCCTTCGCCGCCATCTTCGGCGTCGCCGGCGGCGGCGATCCAATACCCTTCCTTGCCGCGAGGGTCGACCACCTTCAAGGGCGCCGCCGCACGGGCGCGATGGCCCAGGCGCGTGAGTTGGATACCGCGAATATGGTCGAGGGGCAAGTTGGGGATATTGACGTTGAGCACCGTACGCGGCGGCAGGTCCAGGGAAGCATGGGCCTCCACCAGCTTGCGCGCGTAGTAGGCCGCCGTCGCCAGGTTATCCAGTTGCCGCGAAGCAAAGGAAAAGGCAAAGCCGGTGCGGCCCAGGAAGCGCCCTTCAAGGGCCGCCGCCACGGTGCCGGAATACAGCACGTCATCGCCCAGGTTGGCGCCCAGGTTGATCCCCGAGACCACCAGGTCTGGCTGGTGCTCCAGCAAACTGTTGATTGCCAGGTGCACGCAGTCGGTGGGGGTGCCGTTAACGCTGATAAAGCCATTGGCCAGGACCCGCGGGTGCAGCGGACGGTCGAGCGTCAGCGAACTGCTGGCGCCGCTCTTGTCCTGGTCGGGGGCAACCACCACGCACTCGGCGTAATCCTGCAGCGCAGCATGAAGCGCAGCAAGACCGGGTGCGGTGGCACCGTCATCGTTTGATATCAGAATACGCATGGGCTGTCCGTCTGCCCCACCGGCACCAGATCAACAAGCTCGCGCACCAAGACAGTGGCGAAGCATCCGGCCGGCAGGACGAATTCCAATTGCAGAATGTCAGGCCCGGGATAATGCCACGTCAACCCGCCAATGGGCAGTCGCAGAATGCGACGTTCCTGGCTCATTCCCGCCTTCACCAACCAATCACGTAGGTCTGCTTCTCCAGCGGCGACAGATTGTTCTAACTCGTATGTAAGACCTTTCGCCGGCGAATCGCCTTCGCCCCACTGCGGGCCGGTGGGATGCAGGTCCAGAATCGCCAGGCGCGGGTCACTGCACTCAGCTTCCCCGGCCGGAAAAAAACTGCGACTGTCGGTAAACGCCAGCAGATCGCCAACTTGGGCTCGCTGCCATGAACCGTCGGCGACGCGAGCCGCCAACACTTGGTTGAACAGGTAACTGCGAGCGGTGGACAGCAAGCGCGAGCGCACGTTGCGCTGCTCGGGCAGGGCCTTGCGGGCAGCCCACTCGCGAGCATCCGCCACATTGCCGCCGTTGTGGCCAAAACGCTGGGTGCCGAAATAATTGGGGATGCCGTGCCGGGCAATCAACTGCAGACGTGCGTCGATGGCAGCGGTGTCGCCGACCAGTTGGGTCAGGCGCAAGGTGAAGCCGTTGGCCGAATGAGCCCCACGCTGCAACTTGCGTTTGTGACGGGCGGTTTTCAGGATCTTGAGGGTGTCGTTTTCTGCGCCGCTCATGTCCGGGTCGGCCTTGCCGGGCAATTGCACGCTGAACCACTGGCGGGTCAGGGCCTGACGGTCCTTGAGCCCGGCATAGCTGACGGTGCGCAATGGCACCCCAGCAGCCTTGGCGATACGCCGTGCCGCTTCCTCAGTGTTCAAGCCGCGCTTTTCCACCCACAGCCACAGGTGCTCGCCGTCGCCGGTCAGCGGGATGTCCAGTACCTCATCAACCTGGAAGTCTTCGGCTGTGGCCTTGAGTACCGCGCTGCCCAGGGCCTCGCCATAGGCCCGCGGGCCCAGCAGTTGCAGGTCGTTCATGCGCGCAGCAACAAGGCGACGGAGTGCACCGCGATGCCCTCTTCACGACCGGTAAACCCGAGCTTTTCGGTGGTGGTGGCTTTCACGTTGACTTGATCCAATTCAATTTGCAGGTCTGCGGCGATCGCTGTGCGCATCGCTTCGATATGGGGGGCCATTTTCGGCGCCTGGGCGACGATGGTGTTATCGACGTTGCCGACCTTCCAGCCCTTGGCATGGATCAGGCCGACCACATGGCGCAGCAACACACGGCTGTCCGCGCCCTTGAAGGTGGGATCGGTGTCCGGGAAGTGCTTGCCGATATCGCCCAATGCAGCCGCGCCGAGCAAGGCATCGCTCAAGGCGTGCAAGACCACGTCGCCGTCGGAATGAGCCAGCAACCCATGGTGGTGTGCAATACGCACGCCGCCCAGGGTGATGAAATCGCCTTCAGCGAAACGGTGCACATCGTAGCCGTGGCCAATACGCATAAAAAAACGCCCCGATTTAATTCAGGGCGTGATTCTACCTACTTTTGCCTCAGATTAACCGAGCAAAGCACGACCATGATGCCGCAAATGGTCTTCGATGAAGCTGGCGATGAAGAAGTAGCTGTGGTCGTAGCCAGGCTGCAGGCGCAGTTCCAGCGGATGGTTGGCTGCCTTGGCTGCTTGCAGCAGGGCTTCGGGCTTGAGCTGAATGGCGAGGAAATCGTCGCGATCGCCCTGGTCCACTAACAGCGGCAACTTTTCCGAGGCTTCGCTGATCAGCACGCAGGCATCCCATTCACGCCACTTCGAGCGCTCTTCACCCAAATAACGGGAAAAGGCCTTCTGGCCCCACGGACAGTCCATCGGATTGTTGATCGGCGAAAATGCCGACACCGACAGGTAACGTCCAGGGTTGCGCAGCGCACAGACCAGCGCACCGTGACCGCCCATGGAGTGGCCGCTGATGCCGCGCTTATCCGACGCAGGGAAATGCGCCTCCACCAGTGCCGGCAATTCCTGCACCACGTAGTCATGCATCCGATAGTGCTTGGCCCAGGGTTCCTGGGTGGCATTGAGGTAGAAGCCGGCGCCGAGGCCGAAGTCCCAGGCATTGTCCGGGTCGCCCGGCACGCCGGGGCCACGGGGGCTGGTGTCCGGCGCGACGATAATCAAGCCCAACTCGGCGGCCATGCGCTGGGCGCCGGCCTTTTGCATGAAGTTTTCGTCAGTACAGGTCAAACCGGACAGCCAATACAACACCGGCAGCTTGCCGCCCTGCTCCGCTTGCGGAGGCAGGTAGACGGCAAAGGTCATGTCGCAACCGAGCACATCGGAATGATGCTTGTAGCGTTTATGCCAGCCGCCGAAGCTCTTCTGGCATGACAGGTTTTCCAGACTCATGGCCGACCTCAGAAGTGAATGACGGTACGAATGCTCTTGCCTTCATGCATCAGGTCAAACGCTTTGTTGATATCTTCCAGGCCCATGGTGTGGGTGATGAAGGTATCCAGCGGAATTTCACCGGACTGAGCCATTTCCACGTAGCTTGGCAATTCGGTACGACCGCGCACGCCACCAAACGCCGAACCACGCCAGACGCGACCGGTGACCAGCTGGAATGGGCGAGTGGCAATTTCCTGGCCAGCACCGGCCACGCCGATGATCACTGACTCGCCCCAGCCTTTGTGGCAGCACTCAAGGGCCGCACGCATCAGTTGCACATTGCCGATGCACTCGAAAGAGAAGTCCACGCCGCCGTCAGTCAGGTCGACAATCACGTCCTGGATTGGGCGGTCGTAGTCTTTCGGGTTGATGCAATCGGTGGCACCCAGTTGCTTGGCGATTTCGAACTTGGCCGGGTTGATATCAATAGCAATGATGCGACCGGCCTTGGCCTTGACTGCACCGATAATCGCCGACAGGCCAATACCGCCCAGGCCGAAGACGGCCACGGTGTCGCCCGGCTTGACCTTGGCGGTGTTGATCACCGCACCGATGCCGGTGGTGACACCACAACCGAGCAGGCAGACTTTTTCCAACGGCGCTTCTTTAGGAATCTTGGCCACGGAGATTTCCGGCAGCACGGTGTACTCGGAGAACGTCGAGGTGCCCATGTAGTGGAAAATCGGCTGGCCCTTGTAGGAGAAACGCGTGGTGCCATCCGGCATCAAGCCCTTGCCCTGCGTGGCGCGAATGGCCTGGCACAGGTTGGTCTTGCCACTCAGACAGAACTTGCACTTGCCGCATTCCGGGGTGTACAGCGGGATCACGTGATCGCCCACAGCCACCGAAGTTACGCCCTCGCCGATGGCTTCCACCACTGCGCCGCCTTCATGGCCGAGGATCGAAGGGAAGATGCCTTCCGGGTCAGCCCCCGACAAGGTGTAGGCGTCGGTGTGGCACACGCCGGACGCGACCACCCGCAGCAGCACCTCGCCAGCCTTGGGCATGGCGACATCCACTTCAACAATCTCAAGGGGCTTCTTGGCCTCGAAGGCTACGGCGGCACGGGACTTGATCATCCGGGTTTCTCCATCGGGTTAAAAACTGAGACGGTGAGTGTAAATCATCACCTATTGATGAATAATCCGGACTAAAGCAAAACATTATTGCTGTACAGGGACAATCACCATGCTGGAGAACCGCTGGGAAGGCATTGACGAGTTTGTCGCGGTGGCCGAATGCAGCCAGTTCACGGCGGCGGCCGAACGGTTGGGGGTGTCTTCATCCCATGTCAGCCGGCAAGTGGCGCGCCTTGAAGAACGCCTGCAAACCCGATTGCTGTACCGCAGTACGCGCAAGGTGACTTTGACCGAAGCCGGTCAGACCTTCCTGCAGCACTGCCAACGCCTGCAGGACGGTCGCGAGGAAGCGTTGCGGGCGGTGGGCGACCTGACCAGCGAACCCAAGGGCATGTTGCGCATGACCTGCGCCGTGGCCTATGGCGAACGCTTTATCGTGCCGCTGGTGACACGATTCATGGCGCACTATCCGCAACTGCGCGTGGACATCGAGTTGACCAACCGCTCGCTGGACCTGGTGCATGAAGGCCTCGACCTGGCCATCCGCCTGGGACGCCTGCAAGACTCGCGCATGGTTGCCAGCCGCCTGGCACCTCGACGCATGTACCTGTGCGCGTCGCCCTCCTACCTCGAACGGTACGGTCGGCCACACAGTTTGTCGGAGTTGAGCCGGCATAACTGCCTGATTGGCAGCTCGGATATCTGGCAAATGGCCCAGGATGGGCGGGAATTTTCCCAGCGCGTGCAAGGCAATTGGCGCTGCAACAGCGGGCAAGCGGTGCTGGATGCGGCGTTACAAGGCATGGGCTTGTGCCAGTTGCCGGATTACTACGTGCTGGAGCATCTGCACAGCGGGGCGTTGGTGTCGTTGCTGGAGGCTCATCAACCGCCAAATACTGCGGTGTGGGCGTTGTATCCGCAGCAGCGGCATTTGTCGCCGAAGGTGAGGAAGCTGGTGGACTTTTTGAAGGTGGGGTTGGCGCAGAGGCCCGAGTACAAGCATTGAATTGAGGTGGTCTGCACCGGCCTCATCGCGGGCAAGCCCGGCTCCCACAGTTGGACGTGTTGTTTGATGTGGCAGCGATCAAATGTGGGAGCTGGCTTGCCTGCGATGAAGCAGACCCGGTCTGACAGGTTACCGCCGGTTAGCCCAGCGCAACTTCAACCACTCCAGGTCTTCCGGCCGAGTCACCTTGATATTGTCCGAACGCCCTTCGATCAGGCGCGGCGCCTGCCCGGACCATTCCATGGCCGACGCTTCATCGGTGATCACCGCATCGGCCACCAGGCTGTCGGCCAAGGCGCGATGCAAGGCGCCCAGGCGGAACATCTGCGGCGTGTAAGCCTGCCAGATCAGGCTGCGATCAACGGTATCCACCACACGGCCATGCTTGTCGACACGCTTGAGGGTGTCGCGCGCCGGCACCGCCAGCAGGCCGCCTACCGGATCGTCAGCCAGTTCCGCCAACAATTTGTCGAGGTCATCACGGCTCAGGTTAGGCCGCGCAGCGTCGTGCACCAACACCCAGTCGTCATCACTGGCACCCAGGGCGTTGAGTTGCAGCAGCGCATTGAGTACCGAGCCGGAACGTTCCGAGCCCCCGTCGGCACGCTGTATACGCGGGTCAGTGGCGCATGCCAAGGTGGGCCAATAAGGATCGTCAATTGCAAGACTGACCACCAGGCCCTTGAGGCGTGGGTGGTCGAGAAAACAGCCGAGGCTGTGTTCGAGAATAGTGCGCCCGCCCAGTTGCAGGTACTGCTTGGGACGGTCTGCGGCCATACGGGCACCGACGCCCGCGGCAGGAATCACGGCCCAGAAGGCCGGTAAATCGTGGCTCATTGGGCCAACTGGTAGAGGGTCTCGCCCTCCTTGACCATGCCCAACTCATGACGAGCCCGCTCTTCAACGGTCTCCGTACCTTTTTTCAGCTCAAGCACTTCAGCGTCGAGGACACGGTTGCGCTCCAGCAGGCGTTCGTTTTCGGCACGCTGGTCGGCAATTTGCTGGGTCAACTCTTCTACCTGCGCAAAGCTGCCATTACCGACCCATAGGCGGTACTGCAGGCCAGCCAGCAACAAGAGTAAGACGAGGAACAACCAATTGGGACTGCGCATCGAAATCCGGGTATCCAGTGAAAAAAGACAGTCATGCAAACCTTTTGCAGCAACTGATAGCACAAAGCCTGGAAAAACCAGGCTTGCGCTTGTCAGTCAGCAGATTAGCGCCGAAATTCACACTGACGTGAGATTTCTGACGCAATCCGCCGACTTTTTACCATTTACTGCTTAGCCGCGAAACTCGCCGCGACCGTTGTACTTGGCTTTACCTGCCAATTGCTCTTCGATGCGCAGCAATTGGTTGTACTTGGACACGCGATCGGAACGGCACAGGGAACCGGTCTTGATCTGGCCCGCCGAAGTACCCACGGCCAGGTCGGCAATGGTGGAATCTTCGGTTTCGCCGGAGCGATGGGAGATCACGGCGGTGTAGCCCGCGGCCTTGGCCATCTGGATGGCTTCCAGGGTTTCGGTCAGGGTGCCGATCTGGTTGAACTTGATCAGGATCGAGTTGGCGATCTTCTTGTCGATACCTTCTTTCAGGATCTTGGTGTTGGTCACGAACAGGTCGTCACCCACCAGCTGGATTTTTTCGCCGATCTTGTCGGTGAGGATTTTCCAGCCATCCCAGTCGGACTCGTCCAGGCCGTCTTCGATCGAGATGATCGGGTAGCGCTGGGTCAGGCCCTTGAGGTATTCAGCGAAGCCTTCGGAGTTGAACACCTGGCCTTCGCCGGACAGGTTGTACTTGCCGTCTTCATAGAATTCGCTGGCGGCGCAGTCCAGGGCCAGGGTCACGTCGGTGCCCAGCTTGTAGCCAGCGTTGGCCACGGCTTCGGAGATGACTTTCAGCGCATCTTCGTTGGAGGCCAGGTTCGGCGCGAAACCACCTTCGTCACCCACGGCAGTGCTCAGGCCACGAGCCTTCAGTACAGCCTTGAGGTGATGGAAAATCTCGGTGCCCATGCGCAGGCCTTCGGAGAAGGACTTGGCGCCAACCGGCTGCACCATGAACTCCTGGATGTCGACGTTGTTATCTGCGTGCTCGCCACCGTTGATGATGTTCATCATCGGCACCGGCATCGAGTAGACGCCCGGAGTGCCATTCAGGTTGGCAATGTGTGCGTACAACGGCAGGTCCTGGTCCTGAGCTGCGGCCTTGGCGGCGGCCAGGGATACCGCGAGGATGGCGTTGGCGCCGAGGCTGCCTTTGTTTTCAGTGCCGTCGAGCTTGATCATCGCGTGGTCCAGGGCTTTCTGGTCCAGCGGGTCCTTGCCCAGCAACAGGTCGCGAATCGGACCGTTGATGTTGGCTACAGCCTTGAGTACACCCTTGCCCAGGTAACGGCTCTTGTCGCCATCACGCAGTTCCAGCGCTTCGCGCGAACCGGTGGAAGCACCGGACGGCGCGCAGGCGCTGCCGATGATGCCGTTATCGAGAAGCACGTCGGCTTCGACGGTGGGGTTGCCACGGGAGTCGAGAACTTCACGACCTTTGATGTCGACGATTTTTGCCATTGTTGTAAACACTCCAAAGTTGACGAAAACGACGCAGCTGAAGGAAATCTTTTGACCGACCGCAAGGGTGGAACAACGGGGCAGGCTTGCAGACGACAAGGCTCAGGCCCGGGGGCCTGAGCGTAAAGCGTGGGAAATTCTACCGGAGAAATGCCAGTTACGCGGTCTCTACCGTCGGAAAACTCTTGACCAGCTCGTCCAACTGCTTGAGTTGGGCCAGGAATGGCTCCAGCTTGTCCAGGCGCAGGGCGCATGGGCCATCACATTTGGCGTTGTCCGGGTCTGGGTGAGCTTCAAGGAACAGGCCCGCCAGGGACTGGCTCATGCCCGCCTTGGCCAGGTCCGTCACCTGGGCACGTCGCCCGCCAGCGGAGTCCGAGCGACCACCGGGCATTTGCAGCGCGTGGGTCACGTCGAAGAACACTGGGTATTCGAACTGTTTCATGATGCCGAAACCGAGCATGTCCACCACGAGGTTGTTATAGCCGAAGCTCGAACCCCGCTCGCACAGGATCAACTGGTCGTTACCGACTTCCACGCATTTGCTCAGGATGTGTTTCATCTCCTGAGGAGCGAGGAATTGGGCTTTCTTGATGTTGATCACCGCGCCGGTCTTGGCCATGGCGACCACGAGGTCGGTCTGGCGCGACAGGAAGGCCGGCAACTGGATGATGTCGCACACCTCGGCGACCACGGCAGCCTGCTCAGGCTCGTGGACGTCGGTGATGATCGGCACGCCGAAGGCTTGCTTGATGTCCTGGAAGATCCGCATGCCTTCTTCAAGGCCCGGGCCGCGATAGGAGGTCACGGACGAACGGTTGGCCTTGTCGAAGCTGGCCTTGAAGACGTAAGGGATACCCAGTTTCTGGGTGACCCGCACGTACTCCTCACACACCTGCATCGCCATGTCACGGCTTTCCAGCACGTTCATGCCGCCGAACAGCACCATGGGCTTGTCGTTGGCAATCTCGATGTCGCCTACGCGAATGATCTTCTGGGCCATCAGGTTTACGCCTTCTTCTGATGTTGCGTCAGTGCTGCTTTGACGAAACCACTGAACAACGGGTGACCGTCGCGCGGCGTCGAGGTGAACTCCGGGTGGAACTGGCAAGCCACGAACCAAGGATGATCCGGTGCCTCCACCACTTCAACCAGCTTGCCATCACCGGAGCGGCCGGAGATTTTCAGGCCAGCTTCTTTGATCTGCGGCAGCAGGTTGTTGTTCACTTCATAGCGGTGGCGGTGACGCTCGACGATCACATCCTTGCCGTAGCAGTCGTGTACCAGCGAGCCAGCTTCCAGCAGGCAATCCTGTGCACCCAGGCGCATGGTGCCGCCCAGGTCGGACGTTTCGGTACGGGTTTCAACGGCGCCAGTGGCGTCTTCCCACTCGGTGATCAGACCCACGACCGGATGGCCGCTGGTGTGATCGAACTCGGTGGAGTTGGCGTCTTTCCAGCCCAGCACGTTACGGGCGAACTCGATAACAGCCACTTGCATGCCCAGGCAGATACCCAGGTACGGCACCTTGTTTTCACGGGCGTACTGCACTGCGGTGATCTTGCCTTCCACGCCACGCAGGCCGAAACCGCCGGGAACGAGGATAGCGTCAACACCTTCGAGCAGCGCGGTGCCCTGGTTCTCGATGTCTTCGGAGTCGATGTAGCGCAGGTTGACCTTGGTACGGTTGCTGATACCGGCGTGGCTCATGGCTTCGATCAGCGACTTGTACGCGTCCAGCAGTTCCATGTACTTGCCGACCATGGCGATGGTGACTTCATGCTCAGGGTTGAGCTTGGCGTCGACAACCGCTTCCCACTCGGACAGGTCGGCGCCGCCGCACTGCAGGCCGAAACGCTCGACCACAAAATCATCCAGCCCCTGGGAATGCAGGATGCCCGGGATCTTGTAGATGGTGTCGGCGTCTTCCAGGGCAATCACCGCACGTTCTTCAACGTTGGTGAACTGCGCGATCTTGCGGCGCGAGGAAATGTCGATCGGATGATCGGAGCGGCATACCAGCACATCCGGCTGCAGGCCTATGGAACGCAGTTCCTTGACCGAATGCTGGGTAGGCTTGGTTTTGGTTTCGCCGGCAGTGGCGATGTACGGCACCAGTGTCAGGTGCATCAGCATCGCGCGCTTGGCGCCGACTTCGAAACGCAACTGGCGGATGGCTTCGAGGAACGGTTGGGACTCGATGTCACCCACGGTGCCACCGATCTCGACCATCGCCACGTCGGCATCGCCTGCACCCTTGATGATGCGGCGCTTGATTTCGTCGGTGATGTGCGGGATCACCTGGATGGTTGCACCCAGGTAGTCACCACGGCGCTCTTTGCGCAGCACGTGCTCGTAGACACGGCCGGTGGTGAAGTTGTTGTTTTGGGTCATGGTCGTGCGGATGAACCGCTCGTAGTGGCCCAGGTCCAGGTCGGTCTCGGCGCCGTCGTGGGTGACGAACACTTCACCGTGCTGGAACGGGCTCATGGTGCCCGGGTCAACGTTGATGTACGGGTCCAGCTTGAGCATGGTGACCTTAAGTCCCCGCGCCTCCAGGATGGCCGCCAATGAAGCGGAGGCAATGCCTTTCCCCAATGAAGAAACAACACCGCCCGTGACGAATATGTAGCGCGTCATGAAAAACCCTAGAAGTCTGCGTTAAAGCGGTCCGAGCCGCCGGGGAAAGCGAAGGAAGGCCGAAGCCCCCGATCACCTGCATTAATCACAGTGCACCTTTCAAAAAAACCGCCGCGTTGTGACAGACCAGCAATGAAGCACCGGTACGTTGATCGCTACACATTTTTTGGAATCGCCCAGCAAAGACTGCTTGGTAATCGGCAACGACTGCGATTCAGGCGAATCCACAGAAGTTGTATCAAGAAGGGAGCGTAGTCTACCGGAAAGGCGCTATCAGCTCAAACCTTGATCGCAGGTCTGTGGCAACCAATCCAATTGCACCTCACCCACCGACCTGGACCATGCCCCCGCAACGCTTGGCACAGCCAGCAATTGCTCGCCCCGATAGACCAGCGGCAATCTGCCACGGGCGAAGCCCGGCATGCCGCTTTCATTCAGCAGACGCTTGAGATCCCGCCGGCCTCGGCCCGCTACGTCGATGATTTCGCCACCCTGGCGATAACGCACCTGCAGCGGGCCTTCGGGGGCCTTGCCGACAAACCTCAGTTGACCATTGCCCGTTAACTCTAGTGGATCTTGCGGATCGAGCCAGCTCACCGATGCGTCGGAAAACTCCGACCATGTGGAGGGCAACCACCAAATGCGTTCACCGCTACGCTGCATTTGGCCGTCGGCCAGGCGCCACAGAGGCTGTGAGTCACACTTGGCATCGCGCAGGGCATGCCAACCGGCCCAGTGATCGCTGTCGGGTAAACGGGTCAGTGGCATGAGCCAATGCCGCAGGGCGTTACGCTGGCGGGCATCGGACAATTCACGCAATGGTTCAAGCGCCAGGGACTGCAGAGGCAACCAGGGAAACGCAGAAGGCTGATCGGCGCGCTGCAGATCCATCATCGCCAATTCGTCGAGCAGCCCTTGCGCCTCAGCCATGTGTTCAGCCGTGCGAGCCAAGTGGGTGATCGCCTGTGGCCAGCGTTTCGTCAGCGTGGGAAGTACGTGGTGACGCAGGTAATTGCGGGAAAACCGTGGATCAACGTTGGAGGGGTCGTCAATCCACTGCAACTGATGCTGATGGGCGTAGGCTTCCAGGTCGCTACGGGAAAATGCCAGCAACGGCCGCACCAAGCACCCCTGCGCCAAGGGGCGATGCTCAGGCATAGCCGCCAGCCCTCTTACACCGGCGCCACGCAGCAGGCGAAACAGCAGGGTTTCGGCTTGATCGTCGCGATGCTGGCCAGTGAAAAGCACCTCCCCCGCCCCCATGACCTGCATGAACGCTTGGTAGCGCGCCTCGCGGGCCGCACGTTCAAGGCTCGCACCCTGACTGACCTGCACGCGCATGACGCGCAAAGGTACGCCCAGGCTGTCGCAGACCGATTGGCAATGAGAGGGCCAAGCATCGGCAGCAGCTTGCAGGCCATGGTGGACATGGACGGCGCTGACAGGAGGCAGATTTTCGATTTTGGTCAATGAGGCCAGGAGGTGCAGCAGGACGGTGGAGTCGAGACCGCCGGAGAACGCGATATGCCAGGCCGGGGCGGTGCGCCAGGGGGCCAGGGTGTGCAGGAGTGTGGCCGGCAGGGTTGGTTTCATCACACGTCACCGCCGCAAAGCTTGAATACGTTCGTCAGCATACACAAAGCAAATGTGGGAGCCGGGCTTGCCCGCGATGCAGGCACCTCGGTGTATCAGTGATACCAAGGTGATGCTATCGCAGGCAAGCCAGCCCCCACACAAGCCGGCTACTACATTGGGTACAGCGTCGGCTTAGAGGCCGTAGCTCATCAGGCGCTCATAACGACGAGCCAGCAGCGCTTCGTTATCCAGCTTCTTGAGCATCGCCAGTTGCGACCCCAACTCGGCACGGATGGTCGCAGCAGCGGCAGCCGGATCACGGTGAGCGCCGCCCAGTGGCTCGGCGATGACCTTGTCCACGATACCCAGGCCTTTGAGGCGATCGGCGGTGATGCCCATGGCTTCGGCAGCGTCCGGCGCCTTTTCGGCGGTTTTCCACAGGATCGAGGCACAACCTTCCGGCGAGATCACCGCGTAGGTCGAGTACTGCAACATGTTCAATTGGTCGCAGACACCAATGGCCAGGGCACCGCCGGAACCACCTTCACCGATCACGGTGGCAATGATCGGGGTTTTCAGGCGCGCCATGACGCGCAGGTTCCAGGCAATCGCTTCGCTCTGGTTGCGCTCTTCGGCGTCGATACCCGGGTAGGCACCCGGCGTGTCGATGAAGGTCAGGATCGGCATCTTGAAGCGCTCGGCCATTTCCATCAGGCGGCACGCCTTGCGATAGCCTTCCGGGCGCGGCATACCGAAGTTGCGGCGTACTTTCTCGCGCACTTCACGGCCCTTCTGGTGACCGATCACCATCACCGGCTGGTCGTCCAGGCGAGCGATGCCGCCCACGATGGCTGCATCGTCCGAGAAGTGACGGTCGCCGTGCAACTCGTCGAACTCGGTGAAGATGTGTTCGATGTAGTCCAGGGTGTAGGGACGGCGCGGGTGGCGAGCCAGGCGCGCGATCTGCCAGCTGGTCAGCTTGCCGAAGATGTCTTCGGTGAGCGTGCTGCTCTTGTCTTGCAGGCGAGCGATTTCATCACCGATGTTCAGCGAATTGTCATTGCCGACCAGGCGCAGCTCTTCGATCTTGGCTTGCAGGTCAGCGATCGGCTGTTCGAAATCAAGAAAATTCGGGTTCATAAGCGTCCGTCTTGGGTCGACGGCCAAGGGGTGCCTGGCCAGCCGGTTGTCTATTCGCGCCCTACCTTAAGGGAGAGGCGCGTTTAGGTCGAGATTAAATGTTTAGTCGAGATCAGATCTATCTGACCGTCAACGGTATTGGAGGAAGACGTTGTCTCGCCCGAACTGGTCACGCAAAGCTTGAATCAAGCCATCAGCGGGATCAATTCGCCACGTCTCACCAAACTGCAACATGGCCTTGGCATCGCTGCCGGTGTACTCCATGGTCACCGGGCATGCGCCACGATGGCGTTTTAGCAGGTCACCCAACCAGCGTAGCTGATCGCCTTTAAGCGCTTCGGTCTTGACCTTCAGGCGCAGGCTTTCGGCCAGGTTGGTGCGGGCGTCTTCCATGCTCATCACGCGCTTGATGCGCAGGCGCAGGCCACCGGAGAAGTCATCATTGCTGACCTCCCCTTCCACCACCACCATGGCGTCGGTCTGCAACAGCGATTGGGCGGAGTGAAACGCGTCGGCAAACAATGACGCTTCGATGCGGCCCGAGCGGTCATCGAGGGTGATGAAGCCCATCTTGTCGCCCTTCTTATTTTTCATCACCCGCAGGGCGATGATCATACCGGCAACCGTCTGGGTATCCCGCGCCGGTTTCAGGTCAATGATGCGCTGGCGGGCAAAACGGCGGATTTCGCCTTCGTACTCATCAATCGGGTGGCCAGTGAGGTACAGGCCCAAGGTGTCTTTTTCACCCTTGAGGCGTTCCTTCAGAGTCAGCTCCTTGGCCTTGCGGTGATTCGCGTAGACATCCGCATCTTCTTCGACGAACAGCCCGCCAAACAGGTCGGCGTGGCCGCTGTCATGGGTACGGGCGGTCTGTTCGGCGGCCTTGATCGCCTCTTCCATGGCGGTCAGCAGCACCGCCCGGTTACGATCGATATTGGCCTGGTAAGCCTTCGGCTCATCATGAAAATACGGGCCAAGACGGTCGAGTGCGCCGCTACGGATCAGGCCATCGAGGGTACGCTTGTTGATGCGTTTGAGGTCAACGCGTGCGCAAAAGTCGAACAGGTCCTTGAACGGCCCGTCCTGACGCGCTTCGGTAATGGCCTCCACCGGGCCTTCGCCCACGCCTTTGATCGCGCCGAGGCCATAGATGATGCGGCCTTCGTCGTTCACCGTGAACTTGAACTCCGAAGCGTTCACGTCCGGGGCGTCGAGGCGCAGCTTCATGGTGCGCACTTCCTCGATCAAGGTCACGACCTTGTCGGTGTTGTGCATATCCGCCGAGAGTACCGCCGCCATGAACGGTGCCGGGTAGTGGGCTTTCAGCCAGGCGGTCTGGTACGACACCAGGCCATAGGCGGCGGAGTGGGATTTGTTGAAGCCATAACCGGCGAATTTTTCTACCAGGTCGAAGATGTTACCGGCCAGGTCGGCATCGATGTTGTTGGTGGCGCAACCTTCAATGAAACCGCCGCGCTGCTTGGCCATTTCCTCGGGCTTTTTCTTACCCATGGCGCGACGCAGCATGTCCGCACCGCCGAGGGTGTAGCCGGCCATCACCTGGGCGATCTGCATCACCTGTTCCTGGTACAGGATGATGCCGTAGGTCGGCGCCAGTACGGGCTTGAGGCCTTCATACTGATAGTCGGAATGCGGGTAAGCCAGCTCGGCGCGGCCGTGTTTACGGTTGATGAAGTCATCCACCATGCCCGATTGCAGCGGGCCCGGACGGAACAGGGCCACCAGTGCGATCAAGTCTTCCAGGCAGTCGGGCTTGAGCTTTTTGATCAGCTCCTTCATGCCCCGGGATTCAAGCTGGAACACTGCGGTGGTTTCGGCTTTTTGCAGCAGGCTGTACGTCGGCTTGTCGTCCAGCGGGATAAACGCGATATCCAGCGGTTCTTCGCCGACCTTGGCACGGTCGCGGTTGATGGTCTTGAGTGCCCAGTCGATGATCGTCAGGGTCCGCAGGCCGAGGAAGTCGAACTTCACCAGGCCGGCGGCCTCCACGTCGTCCTTGTCGAACTGGGTGACCAGGCCGTCGCCTTCTTCATCGCAATAGATCGGCGAAAAGTCGGTGAGCTTGGTCGGCGCAATAACCACGCCACCGGCGTGTTTACCGACGTTACGCACCACGCCTTCGAGCTTGCGCGCCATGTCCCAGATTTCGGCGGCTTCTTCATCGACCTTGATGAAGTCGCGCAGGATTTCTTCCTGCTCGTAGGCTTTTTCCAGGGTCATGCCGACTTCGAACGGGATCATCTTCGACAGGCGGTCCGCCAAACCGTAGGACTTGCCCTGCACCCGCGCCACGTCGCGGATTACCGCTTTGGCGGCCATGGAGCCGAAGGTGATGATCTGACTCACCGCGTTGCGACCATATTTTTCGGCCACGTACTCAATCACGCGGTCACGGCCATCCATGCAGAAGTCGACGTCGAAGTCGGGCATGGAAACCCGTTCCGGGTTCAGGAACCGTTCGAACAGCAGGTCATATTCAAGCGGGTCAAGGTCGGTGATCTTCTGTACGTAGGCCACCAGCGAGCCAGCACCTGACCCCCGGCCAGGGCCTACCGGTACACCGTTGTTTTTTGCCCACTGGATAAAGTCCATTACGATCAGGAAGTAACCGGGGAATCCCATCTGGATAATGATATCCAGCTCGAAATTCAACCGATCGACATACACCTGGCGCTTGGCTTCGTAGTCCTCGGTGGTGTCCTTGGGCAGCAGGACGCTGAGGCGTTCCTCCAGGCCATCGAACGACACTTTGCGGAAATACTCATCGATGGTCATGCCATCGGGTATCGGGAAGTTGGGCAGGAAGTGTTTGCCCAGCTTCACTTCGATGTTGCAGCGCTTGGCGATCTCAACGGAGTTTTCCAGGGCCTCGGGCAAGTCGCTGAACAGCTCCGCCATTTCCTCGGCGCTTTTGAGGTACTGCTCTTCGCTGTAGTTCTTGGAGCGGCGCGGGTCGTCCAGGGCCCGGCCTTCGCCGATGCACACGCGGGTTTCGTGGGCTTCGAAATCTTCTTTCTTGATAAAGCGCACATCATTGGTCGCCACCAGCGGCGCACCCAGCTTATCGGCCAGGGCTACGGCAGCGTGCAGATGCTCTTCATCGTTGGGGCGGTTGGTGCGCTGGACTTCCAGGTAGAACCGGCCTGGGAACACCTGCATCCACTCACGCGCCAGCACTTCGGCTTCCTGAGGGTTACCGCCCAGCAGCGCGATACCGATTTCGCCCTCTTTGGCCGCCGAGAGCATGATCAGGCCTTCGCTGGCTTCGGCCACCCACTCGCGCTCGATGATGATCGAGCCGTTGCGCTGACCATCGATAAAGCCACGGGAGATCAGTTCGGTGAGGTTGCGATAACCCACGCCGTTCATCGCCAGCAGGCTGATGCGGCTCAGGGGGTTATCCGGGTCTTTGTTGGACAGCCACAGATCCGCGCCGCAGATCGGCTTGATGCCGGCGCCCATGGCGTTCTTGTAGAACTTGACCAGGGAACACATGTTGTTCTGGTCGGTAACCGCGACCGCAGGCATGTTCATGCCCACCAGGGTTTTGACCAGCGGTTTGATCCGTACCAGGCCGTCGACCAGGGAGTACTCAGTGTGCAGGCGTAGATGAACGAATGAAGCCGGCATAGTGATCCTGTCTTGATACATGAAAACAACAAGGCCCGGATTGTACCGGGCCTGGGTAAAAACATCAGCCTTGCTGCTAAACCTCGATCAGACTTTCACGGGCCTCATAAGCCTGGCGCACCGGGGCAAACGAGCGGCGATGGATCGGGGTGGGGCCGAGCCGAGCCAGAGCTTCCAGATGAACGGGGGTCGGGTAGCCTTTATGGCCTCCAATGCCGTAGCCGGGATAGATCAATTCGAACGCGGCCATTTCACGGTCGCGACTGACCTTGGCCAGGATCGAAGCGGCGGCAATGGCGGGAACCTTGCTATCGCCCTTGACCACCGCTTCGGACGGCATTGTCAGTTTGGGGCAGCGGTTACCGTCGATCATCGCCATTTTCGGGGTGATGTGCAGCCCTTCCACAGCGCGCTGCATCGCCAGCATGGTGGCGTGCAGGATATTCAGCTCGTCGATTTCTTCGACTTCAGCCCGGGCGATATGCCAGCTCAGGGCTTTCTCACAGATCTCGTCATAGAGCTTTTCGCGACGGGCTTCGGTGAGCTTCTTCGAATCGTTGAGCCCCAGGATCGGGCGGTTCGGATCCAGGATCACTGCCGCCGTAACCACTGCGCCACAGAGTGGACCGCGCCCGACTTCGTCAACACCCGCCACCAGTTCGTGGGCTTGGGCAACGAGGCTGAAATCCAGGCCCATTTGCATGGTCATAAGGCTTCCTGTTTATGGCCGATCAAGGTCAACACGGCGTCGGCCGCCTGGTTCGAGGCATCACGGCGTAACGTGCGGTGAATATCGTCGAAACCACGGGTCTGCTCTTCGCCGCCGTCAATCAAGGGTAGTAGGGTTTGCGCAAGCGCTTCGGGCGTTGCATCGTCCTGCAACAACTCCGGGACCAGCAGGCGCTGGGCCAGCAGGTTGGGCAAGGAAATGTAAGGGCTCTTGACCATGCGCTTGAGGATCCAGAAGGTCAGTGGCGCCAGGCGATAGGCCACGACCATCGGCCGCTTGTACAGCAAGGCCTCAAGCGTGGCGGTGCCCGAGGCGATCAACACCGCATCGCAGGCTGCCAGGGCCAGGTGGGACTGGCCATCGAGCAGGGTCAACGGCAGGTTGCGACCTTCCAGCAGGGTTTCGATCTGTGCACGACGTTGTGGACTGGCGCAAGGCAGCACAAAGCGGATTCCCGGCTTTTGCACCTGAAGACGTTCGGCAGCATCAAAAAACAACGCACCCAAGCGCCCCACCTCACCGCCACGACTGCCTGGCATCAACGCAACCAAGGGGCCATCGGGCAAGCCCAGCTCGGCACGCGCAGCCGCACGATCAGCCTGCAAGGGAATGGCGTCAGCCAGGGTGTGGCCGACAAACCGCACCGGCACGCCCTTCTCCTCGTAGAACCGGGCTTCGAATGGCAGCAAGGTCAGCATCAGGTCGCAGCCTTCGCGGATTTTCAACACACGCTTCTGGCGCCACGCCCACACGGATGGGCTGACGTAATGCACGGTCTTGATCCCGGCCTGGCGCAACTTGAGTTCGATATTGAGCGTGAAGTCCGGCGCATCGATGCCGATAAAGACGTCAGGTTTTTCTTCGATCAGCGTCTTGATCAGCAGCTTGCGGCGAGCCAGCAGCTCACGCAGGCGCCCCAAGACTTCCACCAGCCCCATGACCGACAGGCGTTCCATGGGGAAGTAGGAGGTCAGGCCTTCGGCCTGCATCAACGGGCCACCGACGCCGATAAATTCCACCGCCGGATGCTGGGCCTTGAGCGCCCGCATCAAACCAGCACCCAGGATATCGCCGGAAGCTTCACCGGCCACGAGCGCAATACGCAGAGTGGCCATGATCAGCGGGTGATGCCGCGAGTCGAGGTCTGGATAGAATCACGGAATACCGCGACTTCAGGGAACTGCGTGGCAGGCTCGGCCAACTCGGCCAGGGCCTGCTCCACGGTCAACCCTTGGCGGTAAACCGTCTTGTAGGCACGGCGCAGGGCGTGGATGGCTTCTTCGCTGAAACCACGACGACGCATGCCTTCAAAATTCATGCTGCGGGCTTCGGCAGGATTGCCGAACACCGTCACGAATGCCGGGACATCCTTGCCGATGGCGGTGCCCATACCGGAAAAGCTGTGGGCGCCGATATGGCAGTATTGATGTACCAGGGTGAAGCCGGAAAGGATCGCCCAGTCATCAACGTGCACATGGCCTGCCAACGCAGTGTTGTTGACCAGGATGCAATGATTGCCGATCACGCTGTCATGGCCGATGTGCGCATAGGCCATGACCAGGTTGTGATCACCCAAGGTGGTTTCGGCGCGATCCTGCACGGTGCCACGGTGAATGGTGACGCCTTCACGGATAATATTGTGGTCACCGATGACCAGGCGTGTTTCTTCACCCTTGTACTTCATGTCCGGGGTGTCTTCGCCTACCGAGGAAAACTGGTAGATGCGATTGTGTTTGCCAATACGGGTCGGACCCTTGAGGATCACGTGCGGCCCGATGACAGTCCCCTCGCCGATTTCCACACCTGCGCCGACGATCGACCAAGGGCCGACCTCAACGTCGGCGGCCAGTACGGCCGACGGATCGATGATTGCGCGAGGGTCAATCAAACTCATAGTTTGCGTTCCGCACAGATGATCTCGGCAGAGCACACCGGCTTGCCATCTACCGAGGCCTGGCATTCGAACTTCCAGATCTGGCGTTTGCAACTGATGAACTTGGCTTCCAGGATCAACTGGTCACCCGGGGTGACCGGGTTGCGAAAACGCAGCTTGTCCGAACCCACGAAATAGTAAAGCGTGCCGTCGGCAGGCTTGAGGTCGAGCATTTTGAAACCAAGGATACCGGCAGCCTGGGCCATGGCTTCGATGATCAAAACACCTGGCATGATTGGATGCGCAGGAAAGTGACCATTGAAGAATGGTTCGTTGATGCTGACATTCTTGTAGGCACGAATGCGCTTTTCCTCGACGTTGAGGTCCACTACGCGGTCCACCAGCAGGAACGGGTAACGGTGAGGCAGGTATTCGCGAATCTCGTTGATGTCCATCATTTCGGGGGGAAGCCTGTAATAAAGATTGGGGGCGGGCGCACCAGGCGCACGCCCCGCTAGCAAATCAAGGAGGCCGTCTAGCGGCCGCGCACACTTGATATGGAAATGGTATCAGCCTTCTGATGAAGCATTACCGCCAGGGGTCACGTCCCCGACACGCTTTTCAAGCTGTTTGATACGTCGTGCCATGTCGTCGATCTTCCTCAAACGCGCAGCACTCTTGCGCCATTCGGCCGCAGGTTGCATCGCGGTACCGGACGAGTAGGCCCCTGGCTCTGTGATCGAGTGGGTCACCATGGTCATACCGGTGATGAAGACGTTGTCGCAAATATCGATATGTCCCACCAGCCCTACACCACCGGCGAGCATGCAATGCTTGCCGATCTTGGTGCTGCCGGAAATACCTACGCAGGCGGCCATGGCGGTGTGATCGCCAATCTGTACGTTGTGGGCGATCTGGATCTGGTTATCGAGCTTTACACCGTTACCGATCACAGTATCGGCCAGGGCCCCGCGATCCACGGCGGTGTTCACGCCGATCTCCACATCATCGCCGATCAATACGCCACCGACCTGGGCGATCTTGTGCCAGACACCTTTGGAGTTGGCAAAGCCAAAACCTTCGCCGCCGATAACAGCACCGGACTGAATGACCACACGCTGACCAATACGCACATCGTGGTAGAGGGTCACGCGGGGGGCCAGCCAACCATTGGCACCAATTTCACAGCGTGCACCGATAAAGCAGTGGGCACCCACGGTGACACCAGCACCAATACGCGCCCCGCTTTCGATCACAGCGAATGCACCGATGCTGGCGGCAGGGTCAACCTGGGCATCATCGGCGATCACGGCAGACGGGTGAATACCGCCGGCCGCCTTCGGCTTGGGATCGAACAGGTGCGACGCCTTGGCGTACGACAGGTACGGGTCGGCCACCACCAGCGCATCCCCGGTAAACCCTTCGGCGTCGGCGGCCTTCAGCAACACGGCTGCGGCCTGGCAGTCGACCAGGTATTTACGGTATTGAGGATTTGCGAGGAAGCTCAACTGAGCTGGGCCAGCCTCCTGCAAGGTGGCTAGCCCAGTGATTTCTTTCTCCTTGGAGCCACGCAAGGTGGCCCCCAGGAACTCGGCCAACTCGCCGAGTTTGATAGTCGCTGTCATGGTTTACTTCAGCTGGTTCATGCGCTCGATCACCTGGCGGGTGATGTCATATTGAGGCTTGACGTCGATCACGGCGCCACGCTCGAACACCAGGTCAAAGGCACCTTTCTTGATGACTTCTTCCACAGCGCTGTCCAACTTCGGCTTGAGCTGCTTGAGCATTTCGCGGTCGGCCACAGCCTTGGCTTCGTTCAGCTCCTTGGATTGGAACTGGTAGTCACGAGCCTTTTGCTTGAATTCAAGCTCCAGACGCTCGCGCTCGCCTTGCTGCATCTTGTCGCCACCGGCTACCAGGCGGTCCTGGATCCCCTTGGCGCTGCTTTCCAGGGTCTTGAGCTTGGTCAGCTGCGGACCGAATTTCTTCTCGGCATCCACGGCGTATCGCTTGGCCGCATCGGACTCCAGCAGGGCCATCTGATAGTTCAGGACCGCGATTTTCATTTCGGCGAAGGCCGGGGTGGTGACCAGCACAGTGGCCAGCAAGACCAATTGAGTCAACTTACGCACGATGTACTCCTACAGAATCCGTTGTCGTTATCTTAGGTCAGACGCTTAGAACGTCTGGCCGAGGGAGAATTGGAAAATCTGGGTTTCAGCGTTATCCGGTTTCTTGATCGGCATGGCCAGAGCAAAGCTCAACGGGCCCAGCGCAGTCACCCAGGTCACACCCACGCCCACGGAGCTCGCCAGGTTACTGAGGCTTACGTCGTTGCACTGAGTGTTGGACTTCAAGCCACTTGGGTTCTTGATCTGTTCGCACTTGGAGTCGAACACGTTACCCACGTCCCAGAAGACCGAAGTACGCAGGGAGCGCTGGTCCTTGACGAACGGCAGCGGGAACAGAATCTCCGCACCACCCTGGATCAGCACGTTACCACCGAATGGCAGCGGGTCGTTGTCCGAGTCAGCGACAGTGCCCTGGTTACCGGTCTGAGCAAAACCGCGGCTCGGCGTACCACGCGGACCCAGAGTGCTGTCCTTGAAGCCACGTACCGAGTTGAAACCACCTGCATAGTAGTTTTCATAGAACGGCAAGCCATTGGTCGAACCATAACCGTCGCCATAGCCCAACTCTGTGTGCAGGCGCATGGTGTAGTTATCGCTCAACGGCTGGAACAACTGGCCGCGGTAGTCGAGCTTGAAGAACGACAGGTCGCTGCCCGGCGTGGTGACTTCCGCGGTCAGGCTCTGGGAGTGGCCGCGGGTTGCCAGTACGCCTTTGTTCAGGGTCGACTCGGACCAGCCGGCAGACGCCTTGAAGTTCAGGAACTTGTCGCCTTCACGGCGGGTGAAGTCGAAGATTTCGTCCACGGTATAAATACCGGTCTTGATCTCATCCTGCTGGGCGGTAAGGCCGAAGGTCAGGCGCGAAGTCTCGCTGATCGGGTAACCCACGTTGACACCGGCACCCAGGCTGTCGATCGCATAGCTTGCAACGTCAACATCGAGGTCTTTGTAGTCGGTGGTGCGGTAGAAGGCGTTGTAGCCCAGGCTCACACCGTCTGCAGTCCAGTAGGGGTCGGTATAGCCGAAGTTGTATCGGCTCTGGTATTCGCTGCGGGTCAGGCCGATGGACACACGGTTACCGGTACCCAGGAAGTTGTTCTGCGTGATGGAACCACCCAGGATCAAACCGGCACTCTGGGCGAAACCGACGCTGGCGGTGATCGAACCCGAGGCTTGTTCTTCAACGGCGTAGTTCACATCAACCTGGTCATCCACACCCGGTACGGCCGGGGTTTCGACGTTGACTTCCTTGAAGAAGCCCAGGCGCTCGAGACGGGTCTTGGACTGGTCGATCAGGTAGGTCGAAGCCCAGCCACCTTCCATCTGACGCATTTCACGACGCAGCACTTCGTCCGCAGACTTGGTGTTGCCACGGAAGTTGATACGGTTGACGTAGGCACGCTTGCCCGGATCGACGACGAAGGTGATGTCCACGGTATGGTCTTCATCATTCGGGGTCGGCACGCCGTTGACGTTGGCGAAGGTATAGCCTTCGTTACCCAGGCGGCGGGTGATCAGTTCTGAGGTGGTGGTCATCAGCTTGCGCGAGAACACCTGGTCCTTCTGCACGAGCAGCAGGGACTTGACCTGGTCTTCAGGCACTTTCAGGTCGCCGCTGAGCTTGACGTCACGAACCTTGTACTTCTCGCCTTCGTTGACGTTGACGGTGATATAGACGTGTTTCTTGTCCGGGGTGATGGACACCTGGGTCGAAGCGATGTCCATGTTGATGTAGCCACGGTCCAGGTAGTAGGAGCGCAGGCGTTCCAGGTCACCGGAGAGCTTTTCACGGGCGTACTTGTCATCGTTCTTGAAGAACGACAACCAGTTGGTGGTCTTGAGTTCGAACAGGTCGACCAGGTCTTCATCAGGGAACTTGGTGTTGCCCACGACGTTGATGTGCTGGATGGCGGCCACGGTACCTTCGTTGATGTTGACCTTCAGGCCCACACGGTTACGAGGCTGGGGGATCACTTCGGTTTCCACGGTCGCGGAGTAGCGGCCCTGGGCAACGTACTGGCGTTGCAACTCGTTACGCACACCCTCAAGGGTTGCGCGCTGGAAGATCTCGCCCTCGGCCAGGCCCGATTGCTTAAGGCCCTTCATCAGGTCTTCAGTGGAGATGGCCTTGTTACCTTCGATCGCGATACTGGCGACGGAAGGTCGCTCGACGACCGTTATGACCAGGACGTTGCCTTCGCGACCCAGTTGGATATCTTGAAAGAACCCGGTTTTGAACAGCGCACGAGTGGATTCCACCAGGCGACGATCATCCGCCTGTTCCCCGACGTTCAACGGCAAGGCACCAAAGACGCTACCCGCGGAGACCCGCTGGAGGCCATTGACGCGAATATCGGAGATGGTGAAGGACTCGGCGTGAACTTCGGCGATCATCAATACGGTGAGAACCGCAGTTAGCAGCAGACGTTTCATGAAGTCCTTTCTTATTCCAACTGGCAATAAACAAACTGCCGCAAAATGCGGCAGATTCGCAATTCAGCGAAGCGTTACAGACGTCCCAGATCGTTGACCAGGGCTAACAACATCACCCCGACCACCAAACTGATACCAATCTGTATCCCCCAACCCTGCACCCGATCCGACAAGGGGCGACCACGCACCCACTCGACCAGATAAAACAGCAGATGCCCCCCATCCAATACTGGAATGGGCAGCAAATTCAGAACCCCAAGGCTAATACTCAGATAAGCCAGGAAATTCAGGAAATCCGCGACACCCGACTGGGCAGAAGCGCCCGCCACTTTAGCAATGGTTATCGGTCCACTCAAGTTTTTTACCGAGAGCTCACCGAACAACATTTTCTTGAGGGATTCGAGGGTCAGCACGCTCATGGTCCAGGTGCGTTTCGCGCCCTCTGCAATCGCTGCCAAAGGCCCGTAGCTGACCTCTCGCACCATCGATGGCGGCCATTCGACACCTTTGACCCCTGCCCCCAGGTAGCCCCCGGCCGCCTTGGCTTCGCCTCGCACCGACAGGGTCACGGGGACGTCGATTTGAGCACCCTCGCGCTCAACTTTCAGCACAATTTTGGTATCAGGGCGCACACGCACCAGGTCGACCACCTGCTGCCAGTCATCCAGCGCCTGGCCATCAAGGGCCAACAGGCGATCACCGGTTTTCAGGCCAGCAGCCTGGGCCGGCCCCTTTGGATCAAGCTCGGCCAGCACCGGCGGCAAAGCCGGGCGCCAAGGGCGGATCCCCAGGGATTTGATCGGATCGGGCTCATCGGCGCCCTTGAGCCAATGGTCCAGCGCCAATGCCCGCGGGGTTTCGGCGCTGGAGTCCTGGTTACGCACCACCACATTGACGGTGCCGCTTTCACCCAGGCGACGCACCAACTGCAAATTGACCGCGCCCCACCCTGTGGTGGGTTCGCCATCAATGGATACAATTTCCTGCCCTGCCGTCAGGCCCGCCTTGGCCGCGATGCTGTCGGCTTCGACCGCGCCAATGACCGGGCGCACCTGCTGGCTGCCCAGCATGGCCAAGACCCAGAAGAACACCATCGCCAACAGGAAGTTGGCGATCGGTCCCGCCGCGACAATCGCAATACGCTGACGAACGGTCTTGCGATTGAAGGATTGGTCCAGCTGGTCTGCAGGCACTTCGCCTTCGCGCTCATCGAGCATCTTGACATAGCCGCCCAACGGGATAGCAGCAATGACAAACTCAGTGCCGCGGCGATCATGCCAGCGCAACAACGGCATGCCGAAACCGACGGAAAAGCGCAATACCTTGACGCCGCAACGACGCGCCACCCAGAAGTGGCCGAATTCGTGGAAGGTCACCAACACACCCAGAGCAACCAGGGTGCCGACAATCATGTAGAGCGCACTCATCTAATTTCTCCGCACTTCAATCCAATGCCTGAAGACTCAAACCTGCCCGCGGCCTAACCCGCATTGCGATCCAACCATTGCCCGGCCAGGGCTCGGGCCTTGGTGTCGGCCTCGAACACCGCCTCCAGATCATTCACTGCCACTACCGGCTCAAGCGCCAGGACGTCCTCGATGATACTCGCGATCTGCGGAAAGCGGATGCGCCGCTCAAGAAACGCCGCCACGGCCACTTCGTTGGCCGCGTTAAGCATCGCCGGGGCACTGTTACCCGCCTCGGCCGCTTGCCGCGCCAGGCGCAAACAAGGGAAACGCTGCTCGTCAGGGGCTTCGAAGTCCAGGCGCGCGATTGCAAACAAGTCCAACGGTGCTACGCCGGAATCAATCCGCTCAGGCCACGCCAAGGCGTTGGCGATCGGTGTACGCATGTCCGGGTTACCCAACTGCGCCAACACCGAGCCATCCACGTAATCGACCAGGGAATGGATCACACTTTGTGGGTGAATGACCACCTCAACCTGGTCAGGCCGTGCATCGAACAGCCAGCATGCCTCGATCAACTCCAGGCCTTTGTTCATCATGCTCGCCGAATCCACAGAGATTTTGCGCCCCATGGACCAGTTCGGATGGGCACATGCCTGATCGGGAGACACATGCTCGAGCTCGGCCGACGGAGTCTGGCGGAATGGCCCGCCAGATGCCGTCAGCAGAATCCGGCGCACGCCGACCTGGCTCAAGCCGCGGGCAAAATCACCGGGCATGCACTGAAAGATGGCGTTGTGCTCGCTGTCCAGAGGCAGCAGCACCGCGCCGCTCTTACGCACCGCTTGCATAAAGAGTGCGCCGGACATGACCAACGCTTCTTTGTTGGCCAGCAGGATTTTCTTGCCAGCATCGACTGCCGCCAAGGTCGGGCGCAAACCGGCTGCACCGACAATCGCCGCCACGACGGTATCCACGTCCGCATCGGCCGAGACCTGGCACAACCCTGCCTCGCCGACCAATACCTGAGTAGCCAGCCCGGCAGCCCGCAGATCCTCCTGCAGATTACGAGCCGCAGCCGCCTCAGGCACCACGGCAAAGCGCGGCGAGTGACGCACGCACAAGGCCAGCAACTCGCGCAAACGCGTGAAGCCGGTCAGGGCGAAAACTTGATAGCGATCGGGGTGACGCGCTATGACGTCAAGGGTACTGAGCCCGACCGAGCCGGTCGCGCCCAGCACCGTAACCTGCTGCAGGCGGCTCACGAAGCGATCATCCACAACAGCACGGCAAAAATAGGCAGCGCAGCGGTGAGGCTGTCGATACGGTCAAGCACACCGCCATGACCAGGCAACAGGTTACTGCTGTCCTTGATGCCCGCCTGGCGTTTGAACATGCTCTCGGTAAGGTCGCCCACCACCGAGATGAAGACGACAATAGCCGTCCCCAGCAAGGCCAGAAGCACCTCCTTTACCGACCAGTCACGCACCACACCGACCACCAGGGTGATCAGCAGCGTCAAGGCCAGGCCGCCGTATACACCTTCCCAGCTCTTGCCGGGACTTACGGCCGGGGCCAGCTTGCGTTTGCCAAAAGCTCTACCCGAGAAGTAGGCACCAATGTCGGCACCCCATACCAACACCATCACAGCCAGGATCAATTCGTTGCCCAGCGGGTAACGCTTGATCTCCACCAGCCCTTGCCAGGCCGGCAAGAGGATCGCCAGGCCAATCACCAGCTTGCAGGCCACGCTGGACCACTGGCCACTGGTGCGCGGATAGGTGAGCACCAGGAAAGTCGCCAACGCCCACCACAACACTGCAGCCCCCAGCACCCAGGGCGCGATGTCCGGCAGGATGTACATGAAGAACAACAACAGCGCGACCAAGGCGGCATAGGCCACACGCGGCAACTGGTTGACGAAGCCTGCCAGGCGCGCCCACTCCCACGCACCAAGGGTCACAACCAGGCCGATGAACAGCGCGAAGCCGGAACCGTCGAGCAGGAAAAAACCGCACAAGGCAATCGGCAGCAGGATCAGCGCCGTGATGATTCGTTGTTTAAGCATTTAAACCCGGGCTCCAGCTTCGATCTGCTCGCTCGTTTTACCGAAGCGACGCTGACGGGAAGCGAAATCAGCCAGTGCATTACGCATGGCATCGTGTTTGAAGTCCGGCCAGAACAGGTCGGAGAAGTACAGCTCGGTGTAGGCCAGCTGCCACAGCAGGAAATTGCTGATGCGATGCTCGCCACCGGTACGAATGCACAAGTCCGGCAACGGCAGGTCGCCGGTCACCAGGCAGGTTTGCAACAGTTCGGGCGTGATGTCGTCCGGGCGCAGATGGCCGGCCTGCACTTCGCGGGCCAGCCGCTGTGCAGCCTGGGCAATATCCCACTGACCACCGTAGTTGGCTGCGATCTGCAACACAAAACGGTTACTGCCGGCAGTGATGGCCTCGGCTTCGCGCATGGCAGCTTGCAGCTCCGGATGGAACCGCGAGCGATCACCAATGATACGCAGACTGATGTTGTTGTCGTTGAGGCGCTTGGCCTCACGACGCAGAGCCTTGAAGAACAGGTCCATCAAGGCACTGACTTCATCGGCGGGTCGCTGCCAGTTCTCACTTGAGAACGCGAACAAGGTCAATACTTCGACCTTGGCCTCGGCGCACACCTCAATCACCGCCCTTACCGCGTCAACACCCGCTTTATGCCCGGCAACACCCGGCATAAAGCGTTTTTTCGCCCAGCGATTATTCCCATCCATGATGATCGCGACATGGCGCGGCACCACGGAGGGCACAGTCTGCTTGGTCTTTTCCATGAAGGCGTCCTGACCCCTTATACGGCCATCAGGTCCTTTTCTTTTTCTTCGGTCGCCTTGGTAATCTGGGCTTCGGCGTCCTTGGTCAGCTTGTCGATATCCGCGACGGCACGGCGCTCTTCGTCTTCGCTGATTTCCTTGTCCTTGACCAGCTTCTTCAGGTCGCCCAACGCATCGCGGCGGATGTTACGCACGGCAACGCGCGCATCTTCAGCGGCACTGCGCGCCTGCTTGGTGAAGCCCTTGCGGGTTTCTTCGGTCAGGGCTGGCATGGAGATCAGCAACAACTCGCCCAGGTTGGTCGGGTTGAGGTTCAGGCCGGCGCTCTGAATAGCCTTGTCGACAGCCGCGAGCATGTTGCGCTCGAAGGCAACAACTTGCAGGGTACGCGAATCCTTCACGGTCACGTTGGCCACACCGCTCAGCGGGGTGTCGGAACCGTAGTAAGGCACCATCACGCTGCCCAGGATGCTTGGGTGCGCCTTGCCTGTACGGATCTGGCCAAAGGCGTGACTCAAGGATTCCAGGGATTTCTGCATACGCGCCTGGGCGTCTTTCTTGATTTCGTTGATCATTGTTGGCCTTCCTCGATCAGAGTCCCTTCTGCGCCGCCGTGTACGATATTCAGCAGGGCGCCGGGCTTGTTCATGTTAAATACGCGCAGCGGCATTTTGTGGTCGCGGCACAGGCAGATAGCGGTCAGGTCCATGACACCCAGCTTGCGATCCAGAACTTCATCGTAGGTCAGATGATCGAACTTCTCGGCATGCGGGTCTTTGAATGGGTCTGCAGTGTATACGCCATCCACCTTGGTCGCCTTCAACACCACGTCGGCATCGATTTCGATAGCACGCAGGCATGCGGCCGAGTCGGTGGTGAAGAACGGGTTACCTGTGCCAGCGGCAAAGATCACCACTTCCTTGGAGTTCAGGTGGCGCATGGCTTTGCGGCGATCATAATGATCGGTCACGCCAACCATTGAAATTGCCGACATCACGATGGCCGAGATGTTGGCGCGCTCCAGGGCGTCGCGCATGGCGAGGGCGTTCATCACAGTGGCCAGCATGCCCATGTGGTCGCCGGTAACCCGGTCCATACCGGCCGCACTCAGTGCCGCACCACGGAACAGGTTGCCACCACCAATCACCAGGCCGACCTGCACGCCGATACCGACCAACTGGCCGACTTCCAGCGCCATGCGGTCAAGCACCTTGGGATCGATCCCGAACTCTTCCGAGCCCATCAGGGCCTCGCCGCTGAGCTTGAGTAGAATGCGTTTATAGCGAGCCTGATAACCACTGCCCTGCTGAGCCATTGCGAATCTCTCCTGCGGCGTATTTTTTAAAAATTCTTGGCGAGCCGTTTTACGGCTTGCGTTCACTCTAGCTGGACGCTGTCACAGCGCCATCGGAACACGGCTTTGTAAGCCAGTTCCGAGAGGAAACCAAATAAAATTGGCCTTCCCATTTGAAAAGAGGCTGCGCGCGTGAGCGGGCAGCCTCTTTCGGCGACAGTTTGGAACTGTCTTATTGCTTGGCGGCAGCCAGCTGGGCAGCAACTTCTTCAGCGAAGTTGTCGACCGGCTTCTCGATGCCTTCGCCTACTTTGAAGTAAGTGAAGGAAACGATTTCAGCACCGGCTTTCTTGGCCAGTTCGCCAACCTTGATTTCAGGGTTCTTGACGAACGCCTGCTCAACCAGGCTTGCTTCGGCCAGGAACTTGCTGATACGGCCTTTGACCATGTTCTCAACAATATTTTCTGGCTTGCCTTTGATTTTTTCTTCGTTCAGCTGCAGGAACACAGCTTTTTCACGCTCGATCGCTTCGGCCGAAACTTCCGAAGGCAGCAGGAACTCAGGGTTGCTTGCAGCAACGTGCATCGCGATGTCTTTGGCCAGCTCAACGTCGCCGCCTTTCAGAACAACTGCAACACCGATTTTGTTGCCGTGCAGGTAGCCACCAACTACATCACCTTCAACGCGAACCAGGCGACGGATGTTGACGTTTTCGCCAACCTTGCCGACCAGTACCAGGCGAGCTGCTTCTTGAGCTTCGATCAGAGGCTCAACAGTGGTCAGCTTGTCAGCGAAAGCTTTTTCGACGCTGGCAGCAACGAATGTCTTGAAGTCATCCTGCAGAGCCAGGAAGTCGGTCTGGGAGTTCACTTCCAGCAGAACGGCGGATTTGCCGTCTTCTTTCAGAGCGATAGCGCCTTCAGCAGCCACGTTGCCTGCTTTCTTGGCAGCCTTGATGGCGCCGGAAGCACGCATGTCATCAATGGCTTTTTCGATGTCGCCGCCGGCCTTGGTCAAGGCCTTTTTGCAATCCATCATGCCTTCGCCAGTACGCTCACGCAGTTCTTTAACCAACGCTGCAGTAATCTCTGCCATTTCAAAATCCTCTTGGATAGGTTTTCAACCATTCCACCCGATCAAACGGGCGATCAATTCTTCCCGAATCTCCGTTGTAGGCCGCTGCACGTTACAAATAATGTAGCTGCGCTGCCGACAAATGGTTTTCGAGGTGGCAAAAAGGGGGCCAAGCCCCCTTTTTGCTTACTGAGTCAACGCCAGGGCGTCAGTTACTCAGCGGCAGCTACCGGAGCTTCTTCAACGAACTGCTCGGTACCGCCAGCAACGTGGTTGCGGCCACGGATTACAGCGTCAGCCATCGAACCCATGTACAGCTGGATAGCGCGGATTGCGTCATCGTTGCCTGGGATGATGTAGTCAACGCCTTCCGGGCTGCTGTTGGTATCGACTACGCCGATAACCGGGATGCCCAGCTTGTTGGCTTCGGTGATCGCGATGCGCTCGTGATCAACGTCGATAACGAACAGTGCGTCAGGCAGACCGCCCATGTCCTTGATACCACCCAGGGAACGATCGAGCTTTTCCAGGTCACGGGAGCGCATCAGCGCTTCTTTCTTGGTCAGCTTGGCGAAAGTACCGTCTTCGGCTTGTACTTCAAGGTCACGCAGACGCTTGATGGAAGCACGGATGGTTTTGAAGTTGGTCAGCATGCCGCCCAACCAGCGGTGATCGACGTACGGAGAACCGCAACGTGCTGCTTCTTCAGCAACGATCTTGCCAGCGGAACGCTTGGTGCCGACGAACAGGATCTTGTTTTTGCCCTGGGCCAGACGCTCTACGAAAGTCAGCGCTTCGTTGAACATTGGCAGGGTTTTTTCAAGGTTGATAATGTGAATCTTGTTACGCGCGCCGAAAATGTACTTACCCATTTTCGGGTTCCAGTAACGGGTCTGGTGACCGAAGTGCACACCGGCCTTCAGCATATCGCGCATGTTGACTTGGGACATGATAGTTCCTTAATAAGTCGGGTTTGGCCTCCACGTATCCCAATGACCAACCAGCGGCATCAAGGCCTCCGGCACCCAGGTCATCGTGTCGACACGTGTGTGGATTTAAGCTTTGCGGGGTATCCCCGGAAAGCGGCGCATTTTATACCACAGCATCGGCAAAAACGAAACCCGCAATCACATTTGCCGGTCGCCGCCTTTGCGTAAGCCCTTGAATACAGCCAACATGCCTCTACCTCATAGAGAGAAGCGATCACCAGACGCGCATGATTTGCCAGCATCGTCTGTTAGAATCGCGTTTTTTGGGAATTGCGCGAATGTTGTAACCCTTTGTCGCGCCCCCGTGAACCGTATTGATTTCAGCGCGTCGCGCTAGAGAGAGCCTGTATGACCGTTACCTTGAAAACCGCCGAAGACATCGCAGGCATGCGCGTTGCCGGCAAACTGGCTGCCGACGTGCTGGAAATGATCGCCGAACACGTCAAGCCCGGCGTCACCACTGAAGCGCTGGACCGTATCTGCCACGACTATATAGTCGACGTGCAAAAAGCCATCCCTGCCCCGCTGAATTACAAAGGTTTCCCCAAGTCGATCTGCACCTCGATCAACCACGTGGTCTGCCACGGCATTCCGGGCGACAAACCACTGAAAGACGGCGACACCCTGAACATCGACGTCACGGTGATCAAGGATGGTTACCACGGCGACACCAGCCGCATGTTCCACGTCGGTAATGTGCCGGTATGGGCCGAGCGTCTGTCCCAGGTCACCCAGGAATGCATGTACAAGGCCATCGAGATCGTCAAACCCGGCTGCCGCTTGGGTGACATTGGCGAAGTGATCCAGAAGCACGCGGAAAAGAACGGCTTCTCGGTGGTGCGCGAATTCTGCGGCCATGGTATCGGCAAGGTGTTCCACGAAGAGCCACAGATTCTGCACTACGGCCGTGCGGGCACCGGCATGGAACTCAAGGCCGGCATGACCTTCACCATCGAACCGATGATCAACCAGGGCAAGGCCGACACCAAGGTGCTGGGCGACGGCTGGACCGCCATCACCAAGGACCGCAAGCTCTCGGCCCAGTGGGAACACACCCTGCTGGTCACCGACACCGGTTATGAGATCTTCACCCTGCGCGCCGACGACACCATCCCACGCGTTTCGGCCTGAAGGCTGCCCAGGTTTTCCGACAGCGTGTTGTGACTGACTGATAGATAGAAAGGAAAGCCGAACGATGCCCCAGGTGGATCCCGAACTCTTCGACCGTGGCCAGTTCCAGGCCGAGCTGGCATTGAAGGCAAGCCCCATCGCCGCCTTCAAGAAGGCCATCCGCCAAGCCCGCGAGGTGCTCGATGCGCGCTTTCGCAGCGGCCGGGATATTCGCCGCCTGATCGAAGACCGCGCCTGGTTCGTCGATAACATCCTGCAAAAGGCCTGGGAGCAGTTCAATTGGAGTTTCGACGCCGATATCGCCCTGGTGGCGGTCGGCGGCTACGGTCGCGGCGAACTGCACCCCTACTCCGACATTGACCTGCTGATCCTGCTGGACAAAGCCGATCACGAGACCTTTCGCGATTCCATCGAGCGCTTTCTGACGTTGCTGTGGGACATCGGCCTGGAAGTCGGCCAGAGCGTACGCTCGGTGGACGAATGCGCCGAAGAGGCCCGTGCGGACCTGACGGTGGTCACCAACCTGATGGAAAGCCGCACCATCTGTGGCCCCGAGCGCCTGCGCCAGCGCATGCTCGAAGTCACCAGCACCGCACACATGTGGCCAAGCAAAGACTTTTTCCTGGCCAAGCGCGCCGAGCAAAAAGCCCGGCACCACAAGTACAACGACACCGAATACAACCTGGAACCCAACGTCAAAGGCTCACCCGGTGGGCTGCGGGATATCCAGACAATCTTGTGGGTGGCGCGCCGTCAATACGGCACGCTGAACCTGCGCGCCCTGGCCGGCGAAGGCTTTCTGGTGGAGAGCGAAAATTCCCTACTGGCCTCGTCCCAGGAATTCCTGTGGAAGGTGCGCTACGCCCTGCACATGCTGGCCGGGCGCTCCGAAGACCGCCTGCTCTTCGATCACCAGCGCTCTATCGCCACCTTGCTCGGCTTTGAGGGCGAAGACGCGAAGACCAGCATCGAAAGCTTCATGCAGCAGTACTACCGGGTGGTCATGAGCATTGCCCAGCTCAGCGACTTGATCATCCAGCACTTCGAAGAAGTGATCCTGGCTCCCGAAGACGAAGCGCCACCGCAGCCGATCAACGCGCGTTTCCAGCTGCACGACGGCTATATCGAAGCGCGCAACGACAACGTGTTCCGCCGCACGCCGTTCGCCATGCTGGAAATCTTTGTGTTGATGGCCCAGCAGCCGGAGATCAAAGGCGTGCGCGCCGATACCATCCGCTTGCTGCGGGAAAACCGTCACCTGATCGACGACGATTTTCGCAACGACATTCGCAATACCAGCCTGTTTATCGAACTGTTCAAGTGCCGCATCGGCATCCATCGCAACCTGCGGCGCATGAACCGCTACGGCATTCTGGGGCGCTACCTGCCGGAGTTCGGCTTTATCGTCGGGCAGATGCAGCACGACCTGTTCCATATCTATACCGTCGATGCCCACACCCTGAACCTGATCAAGCACCTGCGTAAGTTGCAGTACACCCAGGTGTCAGAGAAATTCCCGCTGGCCAGTAAGCTGATGGCCAAGCTGCCCAAGCCCGAGCTGATTTACCTGGCCGGCTTGTACCACGACATCGGCAAAGGCCGACATGGCGACCACTCGGAGATCGGCGCGGTCGATGCCGAAGCCTTCTGCCAGCGCCACCAGTTGCCGATGTGGGACAGCCGCCTGATTGTCTGGCTGGTGCAGAACCACCTGGTGATGTCGACCACGGCCCAGCGCAAGGACTTGTCCGACCCACAGGTGATTCACGACTTTGCCGGCATCGTCGGCGATGAGACCCGTCTCGACTACCTCTATGTGCTGACCGTCTCCGATATCAACGCCACCAACCCGACGCTGTGGAACTCCTGGCGCGCCAGCCTGTTGCGCCAGCTGTACACCGAGACCAAGCGCGCCCTGCGCCGTGGCCTGGAGAACCCGGTGGACCGCGAAGAGCAGATCCGCCGCACCCAAAGCGCAGCCCTGGATATCCTGGTGCGCGGCGGTAACGACCCGGACGACGTCGAGCAACTCTGGTCGCAACTGGGTGACGATTACTTCCTGCGCCACACCGCCGGCGACGTGGCCTGGCACAGCGACGCGATCCTGCAGCAACCCGCCGATGGCGGCCCGTTGGTCTTGATCAAGGAAACCACCCAGCGCGAATTCGAAGGTGGCACGCAGATCTTCATCTACGCCCCTGACCAGCACGACTTCTTTGCCGTGACGGTAGCGGCCATGGACCAGCTCAACCTGAACATCCATGACGCCCGGGTCATCACCTCCAGCAGCCAGTTCACTCTCGATACCTACATCGTGCTCGATGCCGACGGCGACTCGATTGGAGACAACCCGGCGCGCGTGAAAAAGATCCGCGAGGGCCTGACCGAAGCCCTGCGCAACCCCGACGACTACCCCACCATCATCCAGCGCCGGGTGCCGCGCCAGCTCAAGCATTTTGCCTTTGCGCCCCAGGTGACCATTTCCAACGACGCACAGCGCCCGGTGACGGTGCTGGAGCTCAGCGCACCGGATCGCCCAGGCCTGCTGGCGCGTATCGGCGGGATTTTCCTGGAGTTCGACCTGTCATTGCAAAATGCCAAGATTGCGACCCTGGGCGAGCGGGTGGAAGACGTGTTCTTTATCACCGATGCCGACAACCAGCCACTGTCCGACCCGGAGCTGTGCCTGCGTTTACAGGCGGCAATCGTGGAGCAGTTGAGCGTGACCCAGGAACCCGGTGTCGAGCTGACCAGACTGACTATTTGAATTCTTAACTTTGTGAACACGAGTCATGTGGGAGCTGGCTTGCCTGCGATGCAGACACTTCGGCCCGTCCGATCGACCGCAGATCGCAGGCAAGCCAGCTCCCACAGGTCCGCGCTCACCGTGATAGAGGCTTATATGAACAACGCCCTTAACCAGTTGCAGCCCTACCCCTTCGAGAAGCTGCGCGCCCTGCTCGGCAGCGTGACGCCGAACCCGGACAAACGCCCGATCGCACTGTCCATCGGCGAGCCCAAGCACACGTCACCGGCCTTCGTTGCCGAGGCCTTGAGCAATAACCTCGATCAAATGGCGGTGTACCCCACCACATTGGGTATCCCGGCACTGCGTGAAGCCATCGGCGCCTGGTGCGAACGCCGCTTCAACGTGCCCAAGGCCTGGCTGGACCCGGCGCGCAACATCCTGCCGGTCAACGGTACGCGCGAGGCGCTGTTTGCCTTCACCCAGACCGTGGTCAACCGTGGCGACGATGCGCTGGTGGTGAGCCCCAACCCGTTCTACCAGATCTACGAAGGCGCTGCGTTCCTGGCCGGGGCCAAGCCGCATTACCTGCCGTGCCTGGATAGCAACGGCTTCAATCCAGACTTCGATGCTGTTTCCCCCGATATCTGGAAACGCTGCCAGATCCTGTTCCTGTGCTCCCCCGGCAACCCGACCGGTGCGCTGATTCCGGTCGCCACCCTGAAAAAACTCATCGCCCTGGCCGATGAATACGATTTCGTCATCGCCTCCGACGAATGCTACAGCGAGCTGTACTTCGACGAGCAAACCCCACCACCGGGACTGCTCAGCGCCTGCGTCGAACTGGGCCGCCAGGACTTCAAGCGTTGTGTGGTGTTCCACAGCCTGTCCAAGCGCTCCAACCTGCCAGGCCTGCGTTCAGGCTTCGTGGCCGGCGACGCCGAGATCCTCAAGGCCTTTTTGCTGTACCGCACCTACCACGGCTGCGCGATGCCAGTGCAAACCCAGCTTGCAAGCATTGCGGCCTGGCAGGATGAAGCTCACGTACTGGTCAACCGTGACATGTATCGGGAGAAATTCGACGCCGTACTGGCCATTCTCAAGCCCGTGCTGGATGTACAAGCTCCAGACGGTGGCTTCTATCTGTGGCCGAATGTGAAGGGAGACGACGCCGCCTTCTGCCGCGACTTGTTCGTGGAGGAACATGTGACCGTTGTGCCGGGTTCGTATCTGTCGCGCGAAGTCGACGGCTTCAACCCTGGCGCCGGGCGCGTACGCCTGGCGCTGGTGGCGCCGTTGGCCGAGTGTGTGGAAGCGGCGCAGAGGATTCGGAACTTTATTCAGCGCAAGCGCTAACTAAGAGCCCACTTCTGCCGGGCAGGAGTGGGCATTATCGAAACAAACCTGAGGTTGTCGCTGTCTAAACTCGCGGCACTTATATTCAATCCCAATAACACTTTACGCAAAAAGTCATCACCCACCTGATGATGACGAAACAACGTTATATAACGTATTTTTTTACCCTCCGCTTAGCCTCAACCCTGAATCACAGAACGACTCCCGGCGATTACCTCCTCAACATAATCCCGAATATTTCGCCGACGGCTAGCGGCGTGGATGCCAGATATCGCCGACAAACATATTTACATCTGTCAGATCACATAAAGGAACCGCCCAGCCAGATCAACCACATAATTTACGAATTAGTACCGCAATTATTGAATATTGATTCGACACCGTGATTATTCTGGAGCCAAACAAGATGTCCGTCATCAACAATAGCTACAGGCAGACGTCTACGCACGTAGAAAACCCGACGACCACCACCATCAATGAACAAACACAGGTGGAGTCCACGCCCCTTAGCAGATCCAAGCGCGGCGTAGGCGCAATTCACCGGAGATGGCCACAGAATTCAACCGTCACCATTGGCTTCATCGGAACTACCCCTGACCAAGAAGCTCTTATAAAAAAAGGGTTCAGTGAATTCACCCCTTATATCAATCTCACATTCAAGTACGTCGCCGGTGCCGACGCTGATATCCGAGTAGGCCATAACGAAACAACCGGGTTAAATGGTTCCACATATGTGGGAACAGACGCCCGAAAAGCGCCGGCCGGCAAACCCACGTTTTTCATCAATTTCAATCGAACGCCTGAAGAGATAGTCGCTACCACCATACACGAGGGCTTGCACGCCATTGGTGTATTGCATGAGCATCAACATCCAGATCGCACTATCAAGTTTGATAAAGCTGAGCTTCTAAAGGGTACCAAGGAATTAAAAGACCCCGAAAAAACTTTAAAAAACAACATACTTGACACAGTAAAGCGACAGAAAAACGGCCCTATCTTCACTGAGTACGACCAGAAATCGATTATGCACTACCCGTTTACGTCAACCGAGTTAAAAGGCGCCCCTGAAATTAAAAAAAACAATAAACCCTCACTTGGCGATGTAAAATTAATAGGCAAAAACATGTACCCACTCCCCCCTCACCCTTCACGGGAAGACAGCATTAAACAGCTCAAAGCTACCGCCGTTGTAAAAAAGCTATGGCCCGAGAATACGAAAGTTACCGTATCTCTATACGGCATGGATGACGCACAGCAAAAGTTCGTGAAGCATAATATTGAAAAACTACAACCTCACGTTAATAATCACGTCGTATTCACCGACCAAGACGACGGCGATATTCGAATTTCGCTGAGCGCGGATGGGACCTCGTGGTCCCAAATAGGCACAGATGCCAAAAGTACCGATACATCACAGCCCACGATGGGGATCCACTGGGACGCCAACAAAAAGAAAACTGCTCGCGCCGTCAAACATATGTTTGCTAAGGCCTTGGGCCTTACCGACATTACCCTCCCTAAAAAATCGGCCTAATGTTCCAACTTACTTATTTACACTGCGCCTCCATAAACTGCGGCAGGGACAGAAAACGGTATCAATGACTAGTGGGTTTGACCCAAATTCGCCTCACTCATATCCAGATCCGCCAACACCTCCCGCAAAACGTCATCACCAATCTGGTGATGACGGCTCAAGCTGTACAACTCCAACCGCTGCGCCCGTAAGGCCTTGAGCCGCAACTTACGCTCCAGCACATCCATCTGATGGGCCAGCGCCTGGGCTTCAGCCGAATCATTAAACACATCCAACTGATGACGATACTCCGCCATCAGCCGCGCCTTGAGTTCGGTGGCCAGCGCAGCTTGAGCGGCATCCGGGGTTTCGGCTTCGGCGGGTTCCTGGGCCTCCAGCGCATGGATCGCCGCCACGGCGGTCTTCTTCCAGGCCTCGCGCACTTCGTTGTGGCGCTTCTCATCCGGGCCTTTTTCGACACCACGCAGCAGTAACGGCAGCGCGATGCAGGCAGCGACCAGCGACAGCAGGATCACCCCGGCAGCGATAAAGATCAGCAGGTCACGCTCAGGGAAATCCTGGCCAGGCGCCAACAGCAAGGGCACCGACATGACACCGGCCAACGTCACCGCTCCGCGCACACCGCCGACCGTCAACAACCAGCAGGAACGGGCCGTCGGCACCAGGGTCAGCGCGCTTTTGCCACGTAGCCTGCGCAGCAACCCCGACAGCCGCCAGATGCTTTGCACCCAGATAAAGCGCAATACCACCAGCACCAGGAAGATCGCCACCACATCCAGGCAGCGATACATCAAGGTGGGCCACAGCGTGGTTTCATGGCTGACCACGGCCTTGATGATGTCTGGCAGTTGCAGACCGAGCAGCAGGAAGATCAGGCCGTTAAAGGCAAACTCCAGCAACGACCACACGCTGCGGTTGAGCAAGCGCGTGCTGGTCTGGCGCGGCAGCAGGTCGAGCCAGCTTTGCATCATGCCCGCTGCCACCGCCGAGAGGATGCCGGACGCGCCCAGGCGTTCAGCCAGTACGTAAGCGGCAAAGGGCAGCAATAACATGAACACCACATGGGTCGCCGGGTCATCCCAACCCTGCGCGATCATCCAGCTACGCAGGCGGCCGACCAACCAACTCAGCGCCACACCGACCGCCAGCCCGCCCACCGCCACCAACACAAACGTGAGGCTGGCATCCGCCAGGGAAAAGACCCCGGTCAACGCCGCGGCCAGGGCGAACTTGAAAGTCACCAGGCCCGACGCGTCATTCATCAAGGCCTCGCCCTGGAGCATGTGCATCAGCGGCTTGGGCAAACGGTTCTGGGAAATGGCCGATACCGCCACGGCGTCCGTCGGGGATAAAACCGCTGCCAGGGCAAAGGCCACCGGCAAGGGGATCGAGGGCAGCAACCAATGAATAAAGTAACCAGCGCCCACCACGGTGAACAGCACCAGCCCCACCGCCAACGTCAGGATCGGACCACGCAGGCGCCACAACTCGCGCTTGGGCATGCGCCAACCATCGGAAAACAACAGTGGCGGCAGGAACAGAAACAGGAACAGCTCCGGGTCCAGCGCCACATGCAGCCCCAACGTGGGCCAGGCCAGCAAGGCGCCGGCGGCGATCTGCACCAGGGGCAACGGCAGTGGGATGATGCGCCCGACCAGGCGCGAAAGGCTGACCAGCATCAGCAGGATAAGGACGGTGTAGGCGGTTTGCATAACGCGGGTTTCCCGGACAATCGGCTTGCAAAGACACATCAGGCAACAACTGGCCGTTGAAGTGCCATATTACCCGGCTATGTTACCTGGCTATGTTACTCGCCTATGCTGCGCACTGGCACTTTGCGCAAAAGTCGCACGCTGTTGACGAGCGGCGCCGAAACCCGCTGGTCGTGGCATAATCGGCGATCTTTCATTTTCATACGTCCAAAGGGGGGCAATTCCTTGAGTGCTTCAAGCAAAACCTTGCACCTTTTCGGCATCAAAGCCTGCGACACCATGAAAAAGGCGCGCACCTGGCTCGATGAGCACGGGGTGAGCTATGAGTTCCATGACTACAAAACGGCCGGTATCGACCGTGAACACTTGACCCAATGGTGCAATGAGCACGGTTGGCAGGTGGTTTTGAACCGTGCGGGCACCACCTTTCGCAAACTCGAAGACGAACGCAAAGCCGATCTCGATCAGTCGAAAGCCATTGAATTGATGCTCGCACAACCCTCGATGATCAAGCGCCCGGTGCTCGATCTCGGTGACAGAACCCTGATTGGCTTCAAGCCAGATAGTTATTCGGCGGCCCTCAAGTAGGCCAGCCTTCCATTTTTGTAGAGGTAACAGCATGTCCAATTCCCTGTTCAGCCTGGGCTTCGGCGTCGGCACTCAGAACCGCCAAGGTGCTTGGCTGGAAGTGTTTTACGCACAACCCTTGCTCAACCCGTCGGCTGAAATCGTTGCCGCCATCGCACCGATCCTCGGTTACACCGAAGGCAACCAGGCGATCACCTTCACCGTGAGCCAGGCCCTGCAACTGGCTGACGCGCTCAAAGGCGTCGATGCTGCCCAGGCCGCCCTGCTCAGCCGCCTGGCTGAAAGCCACACGCCGCTGGTCGCGACCTTGCTGGCCGAAGACGCAGCGCTGACCTCCACGCCTGAGGCCTACCTCAAGCTGCACCTGCTGTCCCATCGCTTGGTCAAGCCCCACGGCCTGAGCCTGGCCGGCGTGTTCCCGCAGTTGCCGAACGTGGCCTGGACCAGCCAGGGCGCTATCGACATCAATGAACTGGCCGAGCGCCAACTGGAAGCGCGCCTGCGTGGCGACCTGCTGGAAGTGTTCTCGGTAGACAAGTTCCCGAAAATGACCGACTACGTCGTACCGGCTGGCGTGCGTATCGCTGACGCTGCACGTATCCGCCTGGGCGCGTACGTAGGCGAAGGCACCACCGTGATGCACGAAGGCTTCGTCAACTTCAACGCGGGCACCGAAGGCCCGGGCATGATCGAAGGCCGCGTATCGGCGGGCGTATTCGTCGGCAAGGGCTCGGACCTGGGCGGCGGTTGCTCCACCATGGGCACCCTGTCGGGCGGCGGCAATATCGTAATCAAGGTGGGCGAAGGCTGCCTGATCGGCGCCAACGCCGGTACCGGTATCCCATTGGGCGACCGCAACACGGTGGAGTCGGGCCTGTACATCACCGCCGGCACCAAGGTTGCCCTGCTGGATGAGCAGAACCAACTGGTCAAGGTGGTCAAGGCGCGTGAGTTGGCTGGCCAGCCAGACCTGCTGTTCCGTCGTAACTCCGAGACCGGTGCCGTGGAGTGCAAAACCCACAAATCGGCCATCGAACTGAACGAAGCGCTGCACGCTCACAACTAAGCAGCCACTCGATGCCACTAGCGGCCGCACCTTCGGGGGCGGCTCGCTTATACGAGTCTTGATCACCATGCTTGTGCCCTCCCCCTGGCGCGCCGATTTCCCGGCCATCGCCACCCTGCAACGGCAAGACCAGACCTATCTGGACAGCGCCGCCACCACGCAAAAACCCCAAGCCCTGCTGGATGCCATCAGTCATTACTACGCCAATGGCGCAGCCAATGTGCACCGTGCTCAGCATTTGCCCGGAGCCCATGCGACCCAGGCGTTCGAAGACAGCCGCAGCAAGGTCGCGCAGTGGTTGAACGCAGGTGACAGCGGGCAGGTCGTGTTTACCCACGGCGCAACCTCTGCGCTGAACCTCCTGGCCTATGGCCTGGAGCACTTATTCAATGCGGGCGATGAGATTGCCATCAGCGCACTGGAACACCACGCCAACCTGTTGCCCTGGCAGCAATTGGCCAAACGCCGCGCACTCACACTGGTGGTCTTGCCTCTGGACGATGACGGCGTCATCGACCTGGACGCCGCGGCCAGCTTGATTGGCCCACGCACACGCTTGCTGGCGGTGAGCCAGTTATCCAACGTGCTCGGTGCCTGGCAGCCGCTGCCAGCCTTGCTGACGATGGCCCAGGCACACGGCGCCCTCACGGTGGTGGACGGCGCCCAAGGCATCGTCCATGGCCGTCACGACGTGCAGGCCCTGGGCTGCGACTTCTACGTATTTTCCAGCCACAAACTCTACGGCCCGGACGGCGTGGGTGTGCTGTATGGCCGTAATGAGGCCCTGCACCACCTGCGCCACTGGCAGTTCGGCGGCGAGATGGTGCAACAGGCCGACTACCACAGCGCCAGCTTTCGCCCCGCGCCGCTGGGTTTCGAGGCCGGCACTCCACCGATTGCCAGCGTGATCGGCCTGGGCGCGAGCCTGGATTACCTGAGTTCACTGGATCCCTCGGCGGTGATCGCCCACGAAGCCGCCCTGCATGACTACCTGCTGCGTGGGCTTAAGGCACGCAATGGCGTACGCGTGCTGGGATCGCCGCAGGTGGCGCTGGTGAGTTTTGTGGTGGAGGGCGTGCACAACGCCGACCTCGCCCACCTGCTGACCGAGCAAGGCATTGCCGTGCGTGCCGGTCATCACTGCGCGATGCCGCTGTTGAAGGCGATGAATCTGTCAGGCGCCATCCGCGTTTCACTGGCGCTCTACAACGATTCCGACGACCTGGAGCGCTTTTTTGAAGCGTTGGACCGGGCGCTGGACATGCTGCGATGAGCTTGCCGCTGGAGGCACACGCCGCACTGCAAGCCTTCCAGGCCATTGGCAGTTGGGAGCAGCGCGCCCGGGTGCTGATGCAATGGGGTGAACGCTTGCCCGCCCTGGCCGATGATGAAAAGGTCGACGCCAACCTGGTGCAAGGTTGCGAAAGCCTGGTGTGGCTGGTGGGGCGTTTGCAGGGCGGCCATTGGCAGTTTACGGCGAGCAGCGAGGCGCGGATGATTCGTGGGTTGGTGGCGTTGCTGCTGGCGCGGGTCAATGGGCTGTCGGCTGATGAACTGCAAGCGGTTGACCTGCCTGACTGGTTCAATCAACTTGGCTTGTCGCGCCAGTTATCGCCGTCGCGCAGCAATGGTTTGAATGCCGTACTGCAACGCATGCGAGACCTGACGCGTACACAGAAATAATGTGGGAGCTGGCTTGCCTGCGATAGCGGCGAATCAGTCAGTATTTTCAGTGGCTGACACACCGCTATCGCAGGCAAGCCAGCTCCCACAATTTGGATCTATATTCGGCAATGAGATTTAGCTGGGTTTGATGCGCTCCGACGGCCTGCGCACTCCCGCCACAATCTTGTCCACCGCCTTGGTCGCCGCCACCATGCCGAACGTGGCCGTGACCATCATCACTGCGCCAAACCCTCCGGCGCAGTCCAGCTTCACGCCATCACCGACAAAACTCTTCTGCAGGCAAATGCTGCCATCGGGCTTGGGATAGCGCAGTTGCTCGGTGGAAAACACGCACGGCACGCTGTAATGACGAGTCACGGTGCGCGAAAAGCCATAATCGCGGCGCAAGGTAGAGCGCACTTTCGAGGCCAACGGGTCATTGAAGGTGCGGTTCAGGTCACACACCTGGATCAGCGTGGGGTCAATCTGCCCACCGGCGCCGCCGGTGGTGATGATCTGGATCTTGCGGCGCTTGCACCAGGCAATCAGCGCCGCCTTGGCGTTGACCGCGTCGATGCAGTCGATCACACAGTCGATAGTCGGAGTGATGTACTCGGCCATGGTGTCGCGGGTGACGAAGTCTGCCACCGCGTGCACGGTGCAATCGGGGTTGATGCCGCGCAGGCGCTCAGCCATCACTTCGACCTTGGGTTTGCCCACGGTGCTGTCCAGGGCATGCAACTGGCGGTTGCTGTTGCTGACGCAGACATCATCCAGGTCAAACAGCGAAATCTCGCCCACCCCGCAGCGGGCAATCGCTTCTGCCGCCCAGGAACCCACGCCGCCGACGCCGACGATCGCCACATGGGCCGCTTTCAAGCGTTCCAGGCCCTCAAGGCCGTACAAGCGGGCAACGCCTGCAAACCGCGGATCTTCTGTACTCATCATCATTACCCCAAAAACCGGCGCGCATTATAGGGCTACGCAGCAGCAAGTTTTAAGCTACAAGTTACAAGTGAAGAACTTAGATGGAGTTTCGCAGACTAACGTCCGGCTTTTCTCTGTCTGCTGTACGCTCAGGGAAGCGCCAGTGTAGGATGCGCGCCGTTCGGCGCAGGCCGACACCTCTTTCGTTCCGCACCCTTTGGAACCCGACATAACCATGGCATCGCGTAAATTTGGACTCAACCTGGTGGTGGTGCTGGCAATTGCCGCGCTGTTCACCGGTTTCTGGGCGCTGATCAACCGCCCGGTCACCGCTCCCAACTGGCCAGATCAGATCTCCGGCTTTTCCTACTCGCCGTTCCAGCAAGGCCAGTACCCGCAGAAAGGCCAGTACCCTACCGACGAACAGATGCGTCAGGACCTTGCGATCATGAGCAAGCTGACGGACAACATCCGTACCTACTCGGTGGACGGCCCCCTGGGGGATATTCCGAAGCTGGCCGAAGAGTTTGGCCTGCGCGTGACCCTGGGGATCTGGATCAGCCCGGACCTTGAGCGTAACGAGCGGGAGATCCAGCGCGCTATCGAGATCGCCAACACCTCGCGCAGTGTGGTGCGCGTAGTGGTAGGCAACGAAGCGTTGTTCCGTGAGGAAATCACCCCCGAAGCCCTGATCGTGTTGCTCGACCGCGTGCGTGCCGCCGTGAAAGTCCCGGTGACCACCTCCGAGCAATGGCACATCTGGGAAAAGAACCCGCAACTGGCCAAGCACGTCGACCTGATCGCCGCGCACATCCTGCCGTTCTGGGAATACATTCCGATGGACAAGGCCGGCCAGTACGTCCTCGACCGCGCCAAGGACCTAAAGAAAGCCTTCCCGAAAAAGCCACTGCTGCTGTCGGAGGTGGGCTGGCCGAGCAACGGCCGTATGCGCGGCGGCAATGAATCGTCGCCGGCAGACCAGGCGATTTACCTGCGTACGCTGGTAAACAAGCTCAACCGCCAGGGTTACAACTACTTCGTGATCGAGGCCTTCGACCAGCCGTGGAAGGTCAGCGACGAAGGTTCGGCGGGTGCGTATTGGGGTGTATTCAACGCCGCGCGCCAGCAGAAATTCAATTTTGACGGCCCGGTGGTAGCGATTCCGCAATGGCGGGTGCTGGCCATCGGTTCGGTGGTGCTTGCGCTGCTGTCCCTGACCCTGTTGATGATCGATGGCTCGGCCCTGCGCCAGCGTGGCCGTACCTTCCTGACCTTTATTGCGTTCCTGTGCGGGTCGGTGCTGGTCTGGATCGGCTACGACTACAGCCAGCAATACAGCACCTGGTTCAGCGTGACGGTCGGTGTGTTGCTGGCACTCGGCGCGCTGGGCGTGTTCATTGTGTTGCTGACCGAAGCCCATGAGCTGGCGGAAGCAGTCTGGACCCACAAGCGTCGGCGTGAATTCCTGCCCGTGGAAGGCGACTCGGACTACCGCCCGAAAGTGTCGATCCATGTGCCGTGCTACAACGAGCCGCCGGAAATGGTCAAACAGACCCTCGATGCCCTGGCCGCCCTCGACTATCCGGACTACGAAGTCCTGATCATCGACAACAATACCAAGGACCCGGCGGTGTGGGAGCCGGTGCGCGACTACTGCGAAACCCTCGGCCCGCGCTTCAAGTTCTTCCACGTCGCGCCCCTGGCCGGTTTCAAGGGCGGCGCGCTGAACTACCTGATCCCGCACACCGCCAAGGATGCCGAAGTGATCGCAGTGATCGACTCGGACTACTGCGTATCGCCGAACTGGCTCAAGCACATGGTGCCGCACTTCGCCGACCCGAAAATCGCCGTGGTGCAGTCGCCCCAGGATTACCGCGACCAGAACGAAAGCACCTTCAAGAAGCTCTGCTACGCCGAATACAAGGGCTTCTTCCATATCGGCATGGTCACCCGTAACGACCGTGACGCGATCATCCAGCACGGCACCATGACCATGACCCGCCGCTCGGTGCTTGAAGAGCTGGGCTGGGCCGACTGGTGCATCTGTGAAGACGCCGAACTGGGCCTGCGTGTGTTTGAAAAAGGCTTGTCGGCGGCCTACTACCACGACAGCTACGGCAAGGGTTTGATGCCGGATACCTTTATCGACTTCAAGAAACAGCGTTTCCGCTGGGCCTATGGCGCGATCCAGATCATCAAGCGCCACACCGCCAGCCTGTTGCGCGGTAAAGACACCGAACTGACCCGTGGCCAGCGCTACCACTTCCTTGCGGGCTGGTTGCCGTGGGTGGCCGATGGCATGAACATCTTCTTTACCGTCGGCGCCCTGTTGTGGTCTGCGGCGATGATCATCGTGCCGACTCGGGTCGACCCGCCATTGCTGATTTTCGCAATCCCGCCGTTGGCGTTGTTTGTGTTCAAAGTCGGCAAGATCATCTTCCTCTACCGTCGTGCGGTAGGTGTGAACTTGAAAGATGCGTTCTGCGCGGCGCTGGCCGGGTTGGCGCTGTCTCATACCATCGCCAAGGCGGTGTTGTACGGCTTCTTCACCAGCAGCATTCCGTTCTTTCGTACACCGAAAAACGCGGATAACCACGGCTTCTGGGTGGCGATTTCCGAAGCCCGCGAAGAAATGTTCATCATGCTGCTGCTGTGGGGCGCGGCGCTGGGGATCTACCTGGTGCAAGGCCTGCCGAGCAATGACATTCGCTTCTGGGTGGTGATGTTGCTGGTGCAGTCGCTGCCGTACGTGGCGGCGCTGATCATGGCGTTCTTGTCGTCGCTGCCCAAACCTTCGACGGCGCCTGAGGCTGCGCCGGCGGCGTAAAAAGTCACGCGATGCACTAAACGGCGGCCCTTGGCCGCCGTTTTGCTATAAGATAACGGCCGTTTGTGAGACTTGGCCTGGCCCAATTCTATGTGGGAGCTGGCTTGCCTGCGATGCAGACGCCGCGGTCTGACAGGCACACCGCAGCGATGCTATCGCCGGCAAGCCAGCTCCCACATTGGAATTGCGTCGCTCCAGGCTCGGTATTTCCACATTCGTCCTGCGCCCACCACACGCTTTCCGGAGTTCCCCCATGACGGCCCATGCCGACCTTTCGCCGACCCTTCAACTTGCCATCGACCTGATCCGTCGCCCGTCGGTCACGCCGATCGATGCCGATTGCCAGAAGCTGATGATGCAGCGCCTGGGCGGCGCCGGTTTTGCGCTTGAACCGATGCGCATCGAAGATGTGGACAACTTCTGGGCCACCCACGGCAAGCACGAAGGCCCGGTGCTGTGTTTTGCCGGTCACACCGACGTGGTGCCGACCGGCCCGGTACAGGCCTGGCAGAACGACCCGTTCGACGCGTTGATCGATGACAACGGCATGCTCTGCGGCCGTGGCGCGGCGGACATGAAAGGCAGCCTGGCGGCGATGCTGGTGGCGGCGGAACGTTTCGTCAGCGACTACCCGGACCACAAGGGTTCGGTCGCCTTCCTGATCACCAGCGACGAAGAAGGCCCGGCGCACCATGGCACCAAGGCCGTAATTGAACGCTTGGCCGCACGCAAGGAGCGCCTGGACTGGTGCATCGTCGGCGAACCGTCGAGCACCAGCCTGGTGGGCGACGTGGTCAAGAACGGCCGCCGTGGCTCCCTCGGCGCCACCTTGACAGTGCGCGGTGTACAGGGCCATGTGGCTTACCCGCATCTGGCAAAGAACCCGATCCACCTGGCCGCACCGGCGCTGGCCGAACTCGCTGCCGAGCATTGGGATGACGGCAACACGTTCTTCCCGCCAACCAGCTTCCAGATTTCCAACCTCAACTCCGGTACCGGCGCCACCAACGTGATCCCGGGTGACCTGACGGCGGTGTTCAACTTCCGTTTTTCCACCGAGTCCACCGTCGAGGGCCTGCAACAACGCGTCGCGGTCATTCTCGACAAACATGGCCTGGACTGGCACGTCGAGTGGGCGCTGTCGGGCCTCCCGTTCCTCACCGAGCCGGGTGCGCTGCTGGATGCGGTGTCGGCCAGCATCCTGGCGATCACCGGGCGTGAGACCCAGGCGTCCACCAGCGGCGGTACCTCCGATGGGCGCTTCATTGCGACGTTGGGCACCCAGGTGGTCGAACTGGGGCCGGTCAATGCGACGATCCACCAGGTCAACGAACGTATCCTGGCCAGCGACCTCGATGTGCTGACCGAAATCTACTACCAGACTCTGATCAAGTTGCTCGCCTGATGCTTGCCTGCCCCATTTGCAGCGCACCGCTCAATGCGGTGGACAGTGGCGTGGCGTGCTCGGCCGGGCACCGTTTCGATCGCGCGCGCCAGGGTTACCTGAACCTGTTGCCGGTGCAGCACAAGAACAGCCGCGACCCAGGCGATAACCTGGCCATGGTCGAGGCGCGCCGCGACTTCCTCAACGCCGGGCACTACGCCCCGGTGGCCAAGCGCCTGGCCGAACTGGCCGCCGAGCGTGCACCGCAGCGCTGGGTCGACATTGGGTGTGGCGAGGGTTACTACACCGCGCAAATTGCCCAGGCCCTACCCCACGCCGATGGCTATGCCCTGGATATCTCCAAGGAAGCGGTCAAGCGCGCGTGCAAACGCAACCCGGCGCTGACCTGGTTGATCGCCAGCATGGCCCGCGTGCCATTGGCCGATGCCAGCTGCCAGTTCCTCGCCAGCGTGTTCAGCCCGTTGGACTGGCAAGAGGCCAAGCGCCTGCTCAGTCCCGGCGGCGGTTTGATGAAGGTCGGCCCGACCAGCGGCCACTTGATGGAACTGCGCGAGCGTCTTTACGACGAGGTACGCGAGTATACCGACGACAAACATCTGGCCCTGGTGCCGGACGGCATGCACCTGGCACACAGTGAAACACTGGAATTCACCCTGAGCCTGGCCGAAGCCCAGGACCGCGCCAACCTGCTGGCGATGACGCCCCACGGCTGGCGGGCCAGTGCCGAGCGCCGCCACGAGGTGATCGAGGCGGCCGAGCCGCTGCAGGTCACGGTGTCGATGCGTTACGATTATTTCGTGCTTCAATGACTGACGTTCACCCACCCGCGAATGGATTTTCGAATCCCGCAACGAGGAACATCCATGCGCCAACCCGATATTGAGATTTACCTGAAGGACGCCGACGTCGATCACAAGGCCATCGCCGCCTGGCTGGGTGCCGCCCTGGGCCCGTGCACCGATTGGGTCCAGAAAGGCCAGACCTACAAGTGCAAGGCCGGCAGCGTGCCGGTGACCTGGCTGCCCAAGGCGGTGGGCAAATGGAACAGCCTGTACCTGGAAAGCGACCAGACCCCGTGGGACGACGACATCGCCTGCGCCCGCGCCGCGTTTGCCGCGCTGAACGTCGAAGTGCGTTGCGCACCGGGCACCTGGGTTGAGGAAGAAGGTGAGGAAAGTGCCGACACCTGGATTCGCATCAGCGAAGACGGTGAAGAGCAGATCACGTGGAAAACCGCCTGAAGATCGTTCCCACGCTCTGCGTGGGAAAGTAGCCTGGGACGCTCTGCGTCCCAAAGCGTGACGCGGAGCGTCACAAGAGGCGTTCCCACGCAGAGCGTGGGAACGATCAAACAACGTTGTTACAGGCCGACCACATCCTCCGCCTGCAAGCCCTTCTCGCCGGTCACCACGGCGTATTCCACCTGCTGGCCTTCTGCCAACGAGCGGTGGCCTTCACCGCGAATGGCGCGGTAGTGCACAAACACATCCTTGCCATCTTCACGCTGGATAAAGCCGTAGCCCTTTGCATCGTTGAACCACTTCACATTGCCGGTTTCGCGCGTTGACATCTGTTCACTCCCACTGGTTTTTTATTGTTGAGTCGCTCGCATTGAACTGCCGAGTATAAGACAGGCTCAAAAACCATCAACTCAACTTTACATCGCTGCTTTTTTGCCGATTTTCGGCGAATACGGCACACTACCCGCCCGAGCGCCTGCTCGGTTTTTTCCACTTGAAGCAGCTCGCCTATGACCCGCTCCCCGTTCCGCCGTCTGGTGTTTGGCACCTTGCGCCGACTGTTGTACCTCTGGGTTCGCTCAGAGACGATCAACCAGTCGTCCCTAACCCTCAACCTGGACCGCAGCCGGCCGGTTTTCTACGTCCTGCAATCACCCTCCCTGACCGAGTTGGCGGTGGTCGATGCCGAGTGCACCAAGGCTGGCCTGCCACGTCCGGTGCTGCCGGTATCTGTGGGGCCGCTGATGGAGCCTGCGGCGTTCTTCTACCTCACGCCGGATCCGGATTGGCTCGGTCGCCAGGACAAGCGCGGTGCGCCGCCCACCCTGACGCGCCTAGTCAACACCCTCACCGAACACGCCGAAGAGAATGCACAAATCATTCCGGTCAGTGTGTTCTGGGGCCAATCCCCCGAAAGCGAGTCCAGCCCCTGGAAGCTTTTATTCGCCGACAGCTGGGCGGTCACCGGGCGTCTACGCCGGTTGTTGAGCATCCTGATCCTGGGGCGCAAGACCCGCGTGCAATTCTCCGCGCCTATCAACCTGCGTGAATTGATCGAGCACAATAAAGGCCACGAACGCACCGTGCGCATGGCCCAGCGCATCCTGCGTGTGCACTTTCGTAACCTGAAGACGGCAGTGATTGGTCCCGACCTGTCCCACCGCCGTAATCTGGTCAAGGGCCTGGTCAATATGCCGCTGGTACGCCAAGCCATTGCGGATGAAGCCGAACGCGAAAAGATCGCCCCGGAAAAAGCCAAGGCCCTGGCCCTGCGCTATGGCAACGAGATTGCCTCGGATTACACCTACACCGCGATCCGCTTCCTGGAAGTGGTATTGAGCTGGTTCTGGAACAAGATTTACGACGGTATCAAGGTCAATAACATCGAGGGCGTGCAAAAGGTGGCCCAAGGCTACGAGGTGATCTACGTGCCTTGCCACCGCAGCCACATCGACTACCTACTGCTGTCCTACCTGCTGTTCAAGAACGGCCTGACCCCACCGCACATCGCTGCCGGCATCAACCTCAACATGCCGGTGATCGGCAGCCTGCTGCGCCGTGGCGGTGCGTTTTTCATGCGCCGCACCTTCAAGGGCAACCCTTTGTACACCTCGGTGTTCAACGAATACCTGCACACCCTGTTTACCAAGGGTTTCCCGGTGGAATACTTCGTCGAAGGCGGCCGCTCGCGCACCGGGCGCATGCTGCAACCGAAAACCGGCATGCTGGCGATCACCTTACGCAGCTTCCTGCGTTCCTCGCGCATGCCCATCGTGTTCGTGCCGGTGTATATCGGCTATGAGCGCGTGCTCGAAGGCCGCACTTACCTGGGCGAACTGCGTGGCGCGAGCAAGAAGAAAGAGTCGATCTTCGATATTTTCAAAGTGGTCGGCGCGCTCAAGCAGCGCTTCGGCCAAGTGGCGGTCAACTTCGGTGAGCCGATCAAGCTGGCGGAGTTCCTCGACGCCGAGCAACCGGACTGGCGCGCCCAGGAACTGGGGCCGAACTACAAACCGGCCTGGCTCAACGAAACCACCAATCGCCTCGGCGAACAGGTGGCGCGTCATTTGAACGAAGCCGCTGCGGTGAACCCGGTGAACCTGGTGGCGCTGGCCCTGCTGTCCACCACCCGCCTGGCCCTGGATGAACAGGCCATGGCCCGCCAGCTGGACCTGTACCTGGCGCTGTTGCGTCGTGTGCCCTACTCGCCCCATACCACTTTGCCGGAGGGCGATGGCCTGGCGCTGATCAAGCACGTCAAGGACATGAACCTGTTGTCCGAGCAGAGTGACGCCCTGGGCAAAATCGTTTATCTGGATGAGCAGAATGCCGTCCTGATGACCTACTACCGCAACAACGTGCTGCACATCTTCGCCCTGCCGGCGTTGCTGGCGAGCTTCTTCCAGAGCAGCTCGCGGATGAGCCGCGACCAGATCCTGCGCTACACCCACGCGCTTTACCCGTACCTGCAATCGGAACTGTTTATTCGTTGGTCCTTGGACGACTTGGACAACGTGGTCGATCAATGGCTGGACGCGTTTGTCGAACAAGGCCTGCTGCGTTTCGAAAACGCCGTGTACCTGCGCCCGGCGCCGAGTTCGCGGCACTTTGTGCTGCTGACGCTGCTGTCCAAGAGCATCGCCCAGACCCTGCAACGTTTCTACATGGCGATCTCGTTACTGCTCAACAGCGGCCAGAACAGCATCAGCGCCGAAGAGCTGGAAGACCTGTGCACGATCATGGCCCAGCGCCTGTCGATCCTGCACGGCCTCAATGCCCCGGAATTCTTCGACAAGAGTCTTTTCCGACATTTTATCCAGACGTTGCTGGAGCAAGATGTGCTGCGCCGCGATGAAGCCGGCAAGCTGGGCTATCACGACCTGCTCGGCGAACTGGCCGAAGGCGCCGCCAAACGCGTACTGCCGGCGGATATTCGCCTGTCGATCCGCCAGGTTGCCTTGCACCGCGTGGACGGTGCAGCCGAGGCTGCGGCGGAACCGGTTGCCGTCAACCCTGAAGCACAGCGCTAGACTGAATGAGGCGTCGGGCGGATTCCGGCGCCGTTGAAAAGGAGCCGCACCTTGAAAAAACTCATCCTCCTGGGCCTGACCGCCCTGCTCGGAGCCTGCCACTCGATGACCCCAACCCCGAAGGCCGGCCTTGACGGCGAAGTGTTCTACCTGCAACGCATCGCCCTGCCGCCAGCCGCCACCTTGAGTGTCAGCCTGCAGGACGTGTCCCTGATGGACGCCCCGGCCGTGACCCTCGCCGAACAGAAAGGCCCGGTCAAAGGCCAGGTGCCGCTGCCGTTTCACCTGAGCTATAACCCGGCCCAGGTTAAGCCAGGCCACACATACTCGGTCAGCGCTCGCATCGAGCTGGACGGCAAGCTACTGTTTATCACCACCGAGCGGTACACGGTGCAGCTCAACGGCCAGGACCCACAACCGCTGCGCCTGCGCGTGGATGCAGCCGCACACTGATCATTCCCACTTCATAAGGAAGCGCCCATGCTCCGCAAATCTCTTCGCCTCACCGCCCTGTGTGCTGGCTTGCTATTCGGCGCCAACGCCATGGCTCTGGATCTCGGCAGCCTGTCCCAGGGTGACGCCAGCGGCGGCCTCAAGGATGCCTTGACTCAAGGTGCACAGATTGCTGTGAAACAACTCGGGACGCCCGGTGGTTTCAGTAACAATCCGGACGTGAAGATCGGCCTGCCGGGCAAACTCGGCAAAGTCGCCGACAAGTTGAAAATGTTCGGCATGGGTGACCAGGTCACGCAGCTGGAAACCAGCATGAACAAGGCCGCAGAAACCGCCGTGACCCAGGCCCAGCCGATCCTGGTCAACGCAGTGAAGAACATGAGCGTGACCGACGCCAAGGGCATTCTCAGCGGTGGCCAGGACTCCGCCACCCAGTACCTGAACAAAAGCAGCCGTGAAGAGATTCGCGCCAAGTTCCTGCCTATCGTCAAGGCCGCCACCGACAAAGTCGGCGTGGCCCAGCAGTACAACGCCCTGGCCGGCAAGGCCGCGGCCTTTGGCGCGGTGGATGCCAAGAGCGCCAACGTTGAGAACTACGTGACCGAGCAGGCCCTGGATGGGTTGTTCAAGATGATTGCGCAGCAGGAAGAAACGATTCGCAAGAATCCAGCGGCTGCGGCTACCAGCTTGGCCAAGAAGGTGTTTGGCGCGCTGTAAAACCTGCCGATCTGCCCTGCCCCCCCACAAGCGCCTCGTATTCTCGAGGCGTTTGCGCAAAAAAGAGCCTCAAAGTCAGTATTTTATGGCCGCCTTCATGACAATCGTCAGCTCAACGATTTTTATGTAGCAACACTTCGCAGGGGGCTTGGGATTGCACTCTTCAGGAGGTTTGGGTTTGCATTCCTCAGGAGGCTTGGGTCTGAAACTCTCAAGCGGCTTGGGTTTGCAATACCCAGGACGCTTGGGCTTACAACTCTCCGGAGGGCTGGGTTTACACTTTTCAGGAGGTTTTGGCCTGCTGGGCGGACGCAGAAAAGCCTTCAAACTAGCTATACACATGGCGAACTCCTTAAATTCATTCCAATCACTACTGTTTGTGCCGACGAGCAAGAGCAGTAGGTACCTGCCAACCAGGTAACATTGAGTGGCAATCAATAAGGAAAGGTTCCTAGCCCCGTGTAGTGAGCTTCCTATCTCTCACATAGGAAAATTGCTCATTCTGCCGCATGCCAACGGTGACGGGGCGCGTACTCTCTACGCCCCGACAACCGAGATGACAGCCTGATTATCCAGCGTCCTTTTTGACGCGAAACCACGCGGCATAAAGCGCCGGGAGAAAGAGCAAGGTCAATGCCGTAGCCACGATCAACCCTCCCATGATCGCCACGGCCATCGGCCCGAAGAACACACTGCGCGACAGCGGAATCATCGCCAGCACCGCCGCCAGTGCCGTCAGAACAATCGGGCGAAAGCGTCGGACCGTAGCTTCGATAATCGCCTGCCAAGGTGCCAGGCCGGCCTTGATGTCTTGCTCGATCTGGTCCACCAAAATCACCGAGTTACGCATGATCATTCCCGACAGCGCGATGGTGCCAAGCATGGCGACGAAGCCGAAGGGTTGGTGGAATACCAGCAGGAACAGGGTCACGCCGATCAGTCCCAACGGTGCGGTGAGAAAGACCATCGCCGTGCGCGAAAAGCTGCGCAGTTGCAGCATCAGCAAGGTCAGCACCACCACGATAAACAGCGGTACGCCGGCCTTCACCGAGTTTTGCCCACGCGCAGAATCTTCAACCGTGCCGCCCACTTCCAGCAGGTAGCCGTCCGGCAGTTCGGCACGTACATCGGCGAGCGTCGGCAAGATCTGCTGCACGAGGGTCGCCGGCTGTTCCTTGCCATAGATATCGGCCCGCACAGTCACCGTGGGCAAGCGGTTGCGATGCCAGATGATGCCTTCTTCGAAGCCATATTCAAGGGTGGCAATTTGCGACAGCGCCACGCTTTTACCATTGTCGGTGGGCACAGCAAGGCTCGGCAGGCGCGACAGTTCGCTACGCTCATGCACCGTGCCGCGCAGGAGGATCTCGATCAATTCGTTGTCCTCACGGTACTGGCTGACGCTGGAGCCGGTCAGGGAACTCTGCAGGAATTTCGCCAGGTTGGCGGTGCTCACGCCAAGGGCGCGGGCACGGTCCTGGTCGATATTCAGGTACACGATTTTGCTTGGCTCTTCCCAGTCCAAGTGCACATTGACCACATGGGTATTTTCGCGAACCTTGGCCGCCACTTTGCGCGCCAGCGCGCGCACCTCTTCGATGTGCTCGCCGGTCACGCGAAACTGCACCGGGTAGCCTACGGGCGGGCCGTTCTCCAGCCGTGTGACACGCGAACGCAGGTCGGGAAATTGCTCGTTGAGGGTTTCGATCAGCCAGGTGCGCAGGCTTTCTCGCTCTTCGATGGTGTTAGCCAGCACCACAAACTGGGCGAAGCTGGCAGCGGGCAATTGCTGGTCCAGTGGCAGGTAAAACCGCGGCGAACCGGTGCCCGCGTAGGCCACATAGTTGTTGATGCCGGCATGCTCCTTGAGCAACGCCTCCAGGCGTTTGACCTGTTCGGCGGTGTTGCTGAGGGAAGCGCCCTCGGCCAGTTTCAGGTCGACCATCAACTCCAGGCGACCGGAAGCCGGGAAGAACTGTTGCGGCACGAAGCGAAACAGTGCAACCGAGCCGATAAACAGCAGCAGGGTCAGCACGATCACGGTTTTACGCCGCTGCACGCACCACTCCACCAGACGCCTTACACGCTGATAGAAGGGTGTGCCGTAAGGGTCCGGGCCGTCGGTGCCGTGTTTGGCCGCATGAATCTTCGCCAGGTCGGGCAGGAGTTTTTCCCCCAGGTACGGCACAAACACCACGGCTGCCACCCAGGAGGCCAGCAGTGCGATGGTCACCACCTGGAAGATCGAGCGGGTGTATTCCCCGGTGCTCGATTGCGCGGTGGCAATTGGCAAGAAGCCCGCCGCCGTGATCAGGGTGCCGGTGAGCATAGGGAACGCGGTGCTGGTCCAGGCGAAACTCGCAGCCTTGAGCCGGTCGTAGCCCTGCTCCATTTTAATCGCCATCATTTCCACGGCGATGATCGCGTCATCTACCAACAAGCCCAGGGCCAGGACCAAGGCGCCAAGGGAAATCTTGTGCAGGCCGATGCCCAGGTAATACATGCTGGCAAAGGTCATCGCCAGTACCAGCGGAATCGTCAGGGCAACGACCATGCCGGTGCGCACACCGAGGGAGAAAAAGCTCACCAGCAAAACAATCGCCAACGCTTCAGCCAGTACCTGGACAAACTCGCCGACGCTGGTCTTTACCGCTGCTGGTTGGTCCGACACTTTGCGCAGCTCCATCCCTGCCGGAAGGTTCTTTTGCAGGCGTGCGAATTGCGCTTCAAGGGCCTTGCCCAATACGAGGATGTCGCCACCGTCGCGCATGGCCACGGCCAGGCCGATGGCATCTGCGCCCATGTAGCGCATGCGCGGTGCCGGTGGGTCGTTGAAACCTCGATGGATGTCAGCCACGTCACCGATGCGGAAAGTGCGATCCCCCACGCGTATCGGAAAGTTGCGGATCTCTTCCACCGTCTTGAAGTTGCCAGAAACGCGCAATTGCACGCGCTCGGTAGGGGTTTCAAAGAAGCCGGCGGTGGAGACCGCATTTTGTTCCTGCAACGCCTGCTGGACCGCGGCCAAAGGCAAGCCGAGGGTGGCGAGCTTGAGATTGGACAGCTCGATCCAGATCTTCTCGTCCTGCAAGCCGAGCAGCTCGACCTTGCCCACATCCGGGACGCGTTGCAGTTGGATCTGGATACGCTCGGCGTAGTCCTTGAGCACGGCGTAGTCGAATCCGTCGCCGGTCAGGGCGTAGATATTGCCGAACGTGGTGCCGAACTCATCGTTGAAAAACGGCCCCTGGATATCCGGCGGCAAGGTGTGGCGGATGTCGCTGATTTTCTTGCGCACCTGATACCACAGCTCGGGAATCTGCGCCGAACGCATCGAATCACGGGCAATAAAGGTGACTTGGGATTCACCTGGGCGGGAAAACGACACGATGCGTTCGTACTCACCAGTCTCCATGAGTTTTTTCTCGATTCGCTCGGTGACCTGGCGCGATACCTCCTGGGCCGTGGCCCCGGGCCAGTTGGTCTTGATCACCATGGCCTTGAAGGTAAAGGGCGGGTCTTCGCTTTGCCCCAGCTTGGTGTAGGACAAGGTGCCAACCACGGCCAGCAGGATCATCAGGAACAGTACGATCTGGCGATTACGCAACGCCCATTCGGAAAGATTGAAACCCATGGGGACTACTCCTTGGCCGCCAGATTAACCACACGGTTGGAGCGATCCACCGGGCGCACTAATTGGCCCTCATGGAGTACATGCACGCCTGCGGCAACCACCCAATCGGTGGCGGCCAATCCTTCCAGTATCGGTACGGTGTTCTCGCCAAAGGCACCAATGCGCACGGGAGTGCGTTCAAGGGTGTTGTCCGGTTGTACACGCCAGACGTAGGACGCGCCGTTTTCGGCACTCAGGGCAGACAAGGGTACCGACAGCGCAATGACACCGTCGGCCTGGATGAAAACCCGCGCACTTTGACCCAGTTCGGCGGGCACTTTGCCGCCAGTGAAGGCCACACGCGCCGCGAAAGTGCGGGATTTGGGATCGGCCGCGGGAGACAGCTCACGAATGCGCCCGGCAAAACGTTGCTCTGGCTGGCTCCATAACTCCACCGACACTGGCTGGCCGACCTTGAAGCGGCCAAAGCCCTGTTCAGGCAGGCTGATCAACACTTCACGCTCGCCATCGGTGGCCAGGGTGAACACGGTCTGGCCAGCGGAAACCACTTGCCCCACTTCGACGGCACGCTTGGCGACCACCCCGTCTTGAGGCGCGCGCAGCACGGCGTAGCCGGCCTGGTTGCTCGACACATCGAACTCGGCCTTGATCTGCTTGAGGCGTGCTTCACCGGCTCGGTAGAGGTTTTCGGAATTGTCGTACTGCGACCGACTGACCATCTGCCGGTCCATCAAGGTCTTGTAGCGATCTCGTTCCGCACGCACCAGGCTGAGATTGGCCTCTGCAGCGGCTACTTGAGCGCGGGTCGCTTCCAGTTGCAGGCGCACGTCCTGGGGGTCGAGTTCGGCCAGCGGCTGGTTGGCCTTGACCCGCTCGCCCTCCTCCACCAGGCGCTTGCTGACTTTACCGCCGATGCGAAAGGCCAGGTCCGGCTCATAACGGGCACGAACCTCACCAGGGTAGCTGTCCATCGCCTGTGCCGAAGGCTGCGGTTGCACCACCATGGCCGGACGTACGGTGGTCTGGGCCGCTTCTTCATGGCCGCACGCGGCTAACAGGAAGACCAGGCTGACAGGCAAAGCAAGGGGCAGGAAAGCGCTGCGCATGCTGAAGGACCTTTCGCAAATAGAGCTTGGAATAATTATACTGGCCGGTATGTTATTAATACCAAACTCACCAGTCCAGTATTAAAGGTGAAAATGTCCGACAATCCTCTGAACACCGCAAGCCCCGGGCGTCCCAAGGACATGGCAAAACGCCAGGCAATCCTCGAATCGGCGAAATCGCTGTTCCTGGACAAGGGTTATGCGAACACCAGCATGGACGCCGTTGCCCTGGCCGCCGGCGTATCGAAGCTCACGGTTTACAGCCACTTCACCGACAAGGAGACGCTGTTCACCGCTGCGGTGGTGGCCAAATGTGAAGAGCAGTTGCCGGTGATGTACTTCGAGCTTCCCGAAGGCATGCCCGTCGAGACGGTGTTGCTCAACATCGCACGCGGCTTTCATTGGCTGATCAACAGCGAGGAGTCGGTAAACCTGCATCGCCTGATGATGACCACCGGCAATCAGGACGTGAAACTCTCCCAGATATTCTTCAACGCCGGCCCCATGCGCATGCTGCAAGGCATGGAGCGCCTGCTCGGCAAGATTCACCAGGGCGGCGCCCTGAGCATCGACACACCGTTCAAAGCCGCGGAGCACTTCTTTTGCCTGCTCAAGGGCACGGCGAACTTCCGCTTGTTGTATGGCTGCGGCGGACAATTGAGCGCGCAAGAGGCCGAAGAGCATGTGCAGGACGTGGTGAAGTTGTTTATGCGGGCCTATCGCAGCCAGGGTTTCGATACATCTGCGTAGTCGGTAGCGACCAACGGTAACCACGATGCGAAGCGAGTCGCTCTTGATCTTGATCTGCTTGTGATCTTGATCTCAAGCGCCCCGTTAAACCACGCTGGCCGAACGCAGGCTTGAATTCGTGGGTAACCCGGCAGGACGCCGGGTTAGCCGCCCCGCGCCATGGATGGCGCGTGGCGGCGGCCCACGGATTCAAGCCTGCGTTCGGGCACACCGAGCCCAAGCGAGGTGCCGAGTGGTGGGGCAAGAGCCCTTTGGTTACTTTGGGGCTCTTTTCCAAAGTGACCCGCCGTCAGGCGGAACCCTAAGTAGCCGTTACCGCAGCAATGGATATGTACACAATCCAACTGTGTCGGCTGTCAGGCCGCCTTCGCGAGCAAGCCCGCTCCCACAATTTGATTGCGGGGCGCCAGGGAGATAGGTGTCGGCTGGAAGGCCGCCATCGCAGGCAAGCCAGCTCCCACAGGTTGATCGCGGAGTGTCAGGTGGATAGGTGTCGGCTGGGAGGCCGTCATCGCAGGCAAGCCAGCTCCCACAATTGGATCTCGCCGCATCAGCAAGATGAATGCTGCCGCTTATGCCTTGAGCGCCTTCTTGGGATAAATATCGTAGCGGCTGGACTTGCCATCCAACGCATGGCTCGGCTTCGGCCCCTCAATACAGGGCGCCTTGCGCGGCCGCTTGACCACCACACGATGGCTGGCCAGGGCCAGAGCCGCCGCGAGCAACGCCGGTGCATCCGGATCATCACCCACCAACGGCCGAAACAGGCGCATTTCCTTCTTCACCAGCGCAGTTTTCTCACGGTGCGGAAACATCGGGTCCAGGTAGATCACCTGAGGCGGCTCGCCCTGCCAATTGAGCATCACGTCGATGGAATTGCCCTTGAGCAGCTTCATGCGCGCCACAATCGGCGCCACGTCAAAATCCTCTGCAGCGCGGGCCAGGCCATCTTCGAGCAAGGCGCCGATCAACGGCTGGCGCTCGATCAGGCTCATCTCACACCCGAGGCTGGCCAGCACGAACGCGTCCTTGCCCAAGCCAGCCGTGGCGTCCAGCACTCGCGGGCGCACGCCCTGGGCGATGCCCACCGCCTTGGCGATCATCTGCCCGCTGCCACCACCATACAATCGCCGATGCGCCGCGCCGCCTTCGACAAAGTCGACCCGCACCGGCCCTGGCGCATCAGGCCCAAGCTGTTGCAACTGCAAGCCGTGCTCCCCCACTTGCAGGGAAAAATCCGCATCGGCCACCTGTAGAGGCAACCCCAGCAGCGAAGCCCACTGTTCAGCGCGGGCCTGGAAGCTGTCAGCCAAGGCTTGGACCTGGATGCGGCTGGCCGCTGGTTGTTCGTTCATCAATCGCCACGCTCAAAAATATTAAGGATCGGCAAACAACGGCCGATAAAAATCACAGTCAGGTATTTTGCCAGAGCTGAGCGTCGACCGAGAAAAATGTCAGACATTCTTCCCCTTTCCATCGGTGTACTGCCGACCCACAACCATTACGGCCTGCGCAATACCCAAGCGCTGGCCGGGGTGAGTCATGTGTGGCAAGACTTCTTCGCCCGCACGTTGGCCGAGCAGCTCGGTGAAACGCCGGACGCGCTCGCCGCCAAGACGCCTGCCCCGGCAGACCCGGCGGTTGAACCCCGCGAAGGCGCCGACCTGCTGGCGCAGATCCTCACCCAGCGTGAGTGCGATGTGAAAGACACCGAGATCGCCCCGCCGGAACCGCTCTTCCTGCCAATTGCCGAGTTCGAAACCGAGCTGCTGCCACCGGCCGCGACGCCGTTCCCGGAAGAAGAAATAGCCGCCCAGCAACGCCAACAAACGTTTGAAAGCGAGTGGGTGCGCCCCATTGTGCTGAACGCCGGCCAACCGCTACCAGCGCCGGGCCCGACGCCACAACCACGCCCGCTGCACCTGCCGATTGCCGAATTCGAGCTGGACCTGCTGCCACCGGCCGCCACGCCGTACCCTGAAGAAGAACTGCTGGCGCAGCAAAAGGCCCTGGATTTCGATTACTACTGGGCACGCCCGCTGGTAACCCACAACCTGCGCCTGGCCGCCTGAACCCTAGCGACACACCCACCAACGCCCCATGTCCAGATGGAAATGGTTGCGATGAGCCGCGTTGTAGTCCGGGCTCAACACCACGTTGAAGTCATCACAGGCGCCATCGCGTACCAAACGCAGGAAACGCGCACTGTCGCCCTGCCCCGGCCAATCCTTGAGCACGCTGATGCTGCGCCCATCCGCCAGGCGAAAACCGGCGATATCCAGGGCATTGGCCGAGGCATGCTGGCTGAGTCGACCGTCGGCACGGTTGTAGATATTACGGCAGGCAAAACTGCCCAAATGCTCGACGCGGCTCACCGCTTGGCCAAACACGGCCTGGGCCGCCGGTTGCAGGCTATGTCGCTCGAACAAGGCGAACGCCACCGCCAGCGGGCAACTGGCGAGAAAGCTGCTGCTCAAGGCCACGTCAGCGCCCTGCACACGCAGGACATTGCGCAAGGGGCATGCCGCATCAGCCGATGTATCGGCCTGGCGGCTCACGCGCAGACCAGAGGTGTTCAACACCTGGTCACACAGCGCTGGATCATCCTGCAAACGACTGAGCTTGTAGCGCGTCAACAAGTTGGGGCTCGCTCGCACATCCAAGGGCGCCCAGGGGTTCCATTCAGGCGGCATCGGCACCCAACCCCGCCAGACAGCCAACGCAAAGGCGCCCACCAGCACCAGCAACACACTCAATGTCTTGACCATACCCACGGCTCAACCCTCAAAGTAGTCCGAGCTGCTCCGCCACGGGTTCTCGATGCAAGGCAGACAGCGGCGGTAGCCCTGGCAGGCGCACCATCAGCTTTGCGTGGAAGCGCAGCGCCAGCTGTGCCGCGAGACGGTTGTCCGACGTGTGCAGGAACATATAGGGCGTGCGGCCCTCTTCGATCCAACTGGCGATCTTTTCCACCCAGGGAATCAGGAACGGGTCATTGGCCTCAAGGTCCGGATGCCCGATGAAGCGCACCTGGGGAAATTGCGTCAGGGCCGCTGGGCGCGGTGGCACCCGGGGCTTTTTTGACTGGGCATGCAGCACCGCTTCCGAGGTAGAAGTACAACTGAACAGTGCACGGGGATCGAGGCAGATGCGCTCGACACCGCGATCACGCAACAGGCGGTTGAGCATGCGCTCAGCATCACCCTTGGCGAAGAACTGTTCATGACGCACCTCCACGGCCAGCGGCCGATCAATGCCATCGAGAAATCCAGCCAGCTCCGCCAGGCGTGGCGGCGTAAAGCTCTTCGAGAGCTGCAGCCACAGCGGTGAAACGCGCTCACCCAACGGGCTCATCAAGCCGACAAAACTTTCTGCCGCCGGCAACTGTTCACGCAAATCGCCAGCATGGCTGATATCGCCGGGGAATTTGGCGGTGAAGCGAAAATCATCAGGCATGATTTCGGCCCAGCGCTGCACAGTGGCGGCCGAGGGGCGAGCGTAAAAAGTAGTATTGCCTTCAACGGCGTTGAAGACCTGGGAATAGAGCCCGAGGTAATCGCTGGAACGTGCCTCAACGGGATACAGGTACTCGCGCCAGGCGTTTTCACTCCAGGACGGGCAGCCGATGTAATAAGGCAAACGCATCAGATATGGATATCGAGACCCAGCACTTCCATATCCCATTCGACAAAGCCGGCAGTGGTCAGGTAGCTGGCCAGGGCGGTGGCAACGCTTTTGCTCATGGAACGGGGAAAAACCATATCTTGCTGACGGGCAGGAACGCCGCTGATACGTACGGTCGAGGCGCCTTGAGCTTTGGAAGGCGTATCGGTGTGTACTTCGATGAAGTCCGGTGAATCCTCGACGGACTCGTCTACCGTCACGCTCGCCTTGCGCGGCTTACGCTTGAGGGGGTACGACTGTGAGGAAAAACCGTCTATACGCATACATGCAGACTCGGTATCAATGATGGCAATTTAGCGGCACTTTCCATGGCGCGCAAATGCTCTGGTGATAACTAGAACACATAATTTGTAAAAGGTTTAAAAACCCAGGCAAATTCTGACGATTGGCGAAATTTGCCGCGTAACGCCCACATTTTTTGGCGTCAAATAATCCCGCGTTCGGCCTTGGTCTGCGCGACTTTATCGCGCAGGTACACCGGTGCTGCCTGGTCCGCCGCAATCGCCTCGCCGCGCTCGAATGCGAAACGTGCCAACGCCAGCAGGTCTTCGGCGTGGGGCAACATCGCTGCGTCCTGCTCGGCACACGACACCTTGATGCGCTCGCCATAACCCCAGCCCGTGCCGGCACCGAACCAATCACCGCTGGCGTCAGCGGGCAACTGCGCAGCTTCGGGGGCAAGCACCGCTTCCGCACCGACCAGGCGCATTTCGCCTGCGGTCTCACGGTAGCAACCCCAGTAAACCTCATCCATGCGCGCATCAATTGCCGCTGCCACCTGCGATGCCCCGTGCTCACGCAACGCACGCTGGGCCAGTACCGCCAGGTTGGACACCGGCAACACCGGGCGCTCCAGCGCAAAGGCCAGGCCCTGCACCACGCCAATGGCAATGCGCACGCCAGTGAATGCACCGGGGCCACGGCCGAACGCGATGGCATCCACGGCAGCCAGGGTGGTACCGGCGTCTTCAAGCAGTTGCTTGATCATCGGCAACAATTTCTGCGCGTGCAGGCGCGGGATCACCTCGTAGTGGCTCGTGACCTTGCCATCGTGCAGCAAGGCAACGGAGCAAGCTTCAGTCGCGGTGTCCAGGGCCAGCAGGGTGCTCATCGGTGTGGGTGTCCAAGTCGGAAAAAAGTGCGCCAGTATAAACAACAACGACCCGCAAGCGGGCCGTTGTCTGTGCCGCCGATCAAGGGATCAGCTCAGTGCTTGCAGCACCTTGGCGGTGATGGCCTCTACCGAGCCCACACCAGGGATGTGGCTGTATTTCGGCTTGCCCTGGGCTGCGGACAACTTCTGGTAGAAGTCCACCAGGGGCTTGGTCTGGGAATGGTAGACCGACAGGCGATGACGCACGGTTTCTTCGGTGTCGTCTTTACGCTGCACCAGGTCTTCGCCGGTGACATCGTCCTTGCCTTCCACTTTCGGCGGGTTGTAGACGATGTGGTACACACGGCCCGAGCCTTCGTGAACACGACGGCCAGCGATACGCTGGACGATCTCTTCGTCTTCAACCGCGATTTCGACCACGGCGTCCAACTCCACGCCCGCCTTCACCAAGGCTTCGGCCTGGGGAATGGTGCGTGGGAAGCCGTCGAACAGGAAACCGTTCTTGCAGTCTTCCTGGCTGATGCGTTCCTTGACCAGGTTGATGATCAGGTCATCGGAGACCAGGCCGCCGCTGTCCATCACGCTCTTGGCGATCAGGCCCAGCTCGGTGCCAGCCTTGACGGCCGCACGCAGCATGTCGCCGGTGGAGATTTGTGGAATGCCGAATTTTTCAGTGATGAACTTTGCCTGAGTACCTTTACCGGCCCCGGGAGCTCCCAGCAGAATGACGCGCATCGATGTGCTCCTCAATTTTTTATAGAGATGACGCTCGGATTCGCCGCGTGGGGCCAATCTCGTAAAAATGTGGTTCTAGGCCGATCAAACGGCCAAAGGCTGATCAAGATACACAGCGGGCCCTCACCATACAAGCCGCCAAAAGTAGGAGAAACCCGCGCCGCACATGCGTCAGCGCCAGGGTGTGCCTGAGCGCAACCCACCCTCTCAAACGACGACCGCCCGTTTCCGGGCGGTCGTCGCGGTTTATCCGCAAGCCATTGAGTACACGCAAAAAACCTCAGCCGGTGTTGCGCAAACCGGCCGCGATACCGGCCACGGACACCAGCAGCGCCTGTTCCAGAGGGCTGTCTTGGGCAGCCTCCTGCTGACGGGAACGTGCCAGCAACTCGGCCTGCAACAGGTGCAAGGGGTCGAGGTAGGTGTTGCGCAGGCGGATGAACTCCAGGGTGTCGGGGCTATGGGCCAGCAGCTGCGACTGGCCGGTCAGGCCAAGCACCACGTCACACGCCTGCGACAATAGGTCGCGTAAGTGCGCACCCAATGCCAGCAGGTCCGGCTGCACCAGGCGCTCATCATAAAGACGGGCGATCTCGGCATCGGCCTTGGCCAGGACCATTTCCAGCATGTCGATACGCGTGCGAAAGAACGGCCACTGCTCGCGCATCTGCCCCAGCAATTGACCTTCACCGCGCTCCAGCGCCTTGCTCAGTGCCGCTTCCCAGCCGAGCCAGGCGGGCAGCATCAGGCGCGTCTGGGTCCAACCAAAAATCCACGGGATGGCGCGCAAGCTTTCAATCCCGCCCGCACGCCGCTTGGCCGGGCGACTGCCCAGGGGCAAACGGCCCAACTCCTGCTCCGGCGTGGACTGGCGGAAGTACTCGACGAACTGCGGATTTTCCCGCACCACGGCCCGGTAAGCGCTGACACCGTCTGCCGCCAGTTCGTCCATCAGATGACGCCAGGCAGGCTCGGGAGGGGGCGGCGGTAACAGGGTCGCTTCCAGTACCGCCGCCAGGTAGAGATTGAGATTCTGCTCAGCGATATCCGGCAGACCGAATTTGAAGCGAATCATCTCGCCCTGCTCAGTGGTACGGAAACGCCCCGCTACCGAGCCCGGTGGCTGCGACAGGATAGCCGCGTGTGCCGGGCCACCGCCACGACCAACGGTGCCGCCGCGACCATGGAACAACAATAGCTCCACCTGTTGCTCGCGGCAGATATCCACCAGACGTTCCTGCGCCCGGTACTGCGCCCAGGCGGCGGCCGTGGTGCCCGCGTCCTTGGCCGAGTCCGAGTAGCCAATCATCACTTCCTGCGGGCCCTGCAAGCGTGCGCGGTAACCCGGCAATTGCAGCAGGCGCTCCATCACCGGTCCGGCGTTGTCCAGGTCGGCCAGGGTCTCGAACAATGGCACTACGCGCATTGGCCGCTGTACGCCCGACTCCTTCAACAGCAGTTGCACCGCCAGCACATCCGACGCGGCGCCGGCCATGGAGATGACATACGAACCTAATGATGCGGCTGGTGCGGCGGCGATTTCCTTGCAGGTATTGAGCACCTCGGCGGTGTCCGCTGAGGGTTTGAAGTAACCCGGCAGCAATGGTCGCCGATTGGTCAGTTCCTGGGTCAGGAAGCTGATACGCGCATCCTCATCCCAGTCCTCATAACGCCCCAGGCCCAGGTAATCGGTGATTTCGGTCATGGCCGCCGAGTGACGGCTGGAGTCCTGACGCACATCCAGGCGCACCAGGAACAGGCCGAACGTTACGGCACGGCGCAGGCAGTCGAGCAGCGGGCCATCGGCGATCACGCCCATGCCGCATTCGTGCAGCGATTGGTAGCACAGTTGCAGAGGGTCGAGCAGGTCGCGGTTGTCCTGCAACACCTCGGCCGGCGCCGGGGTGGTGCTGGTCAACGAGGTGTGGGCCCACTGGCGCGTGGCGCGCAGGCGTTCACGCAGTTGCTTGAGCAAGGCACGATAAGGTTCGACGCTGTCGCCTACTTTGGCTTGCAACGCCGGGCTGGCCTGTTGCATCGACAGCTCGGAGGCCAGTTGGTCAATGTCACGCAGATACAAATCCGCCGCCATCCAACGCGCCAGCAACAGCACTTCGCGGGTGACCGGCGCGGTGACGTTCGGGTTGCCGTCACGGTCGCCGCCCATCCACGAAGCAAAGCGAATCGGCGCAGCCTCCAGGGGCAGGCGCAGGCCGGTGGCGGCGTGCAGGGCCTGGTCGGCCTTGCGCAGGTAATTGGGAATGGCGTGCCACAGCGAATGCTCGATCACCGCAAAGCCCCATTTGGCTTCATCTACCGGCGTGGGGCGCACGCGCCGGATTTCTTCGGTGTGCCAGGCTTCGGCGATCAAGCGTTGCAAGCGCTCGCGAATCTGCTCGCGCTCGGCGGTGGTGAGGTCACGGTGATCTTGCAAGGCCAGTTGCGCAGCAATGGCATCGTATTTCTGGATCAGCGTGCGGCGGGCCACTTCGGTGGGGTGGGCGGTGAGCACCAGCTCGATGTCCAACCGCGCCAACTGCCGGGCCAGGGATTCATTGCTGTGACCTTCGCTTTGCAGACGGGCCAGCAACTCCGGCAAGACCCGGGATTCGAACGGCGCGGGTTGCGATTCATCGCGCCGATGAATCAACTGATATTGCTCGGCAATGTTGGCCAGGTTGAGGAACTGGTTGAAGGCCCGCGCCACGGGCAGCAACTCCTCCTCCTGCAACTGATTGAGGCTGGCGCTCAGTTCATCACCAGCGGCATTCTGCGAAACGGCTCCACGGCGGTCGGCCTTGGCGCCTTTGCGGATCTGCTCGATCTTATCGAGGAAAGCCTCGCCGTACTGCTCTCGAATGGTGTTGCCCAACAGCTCACCCAGCAGGTGAACATCCTCACGCAAGCGTGCATCGATATCACTCATCAGCCAATCTCCAGCCAGAAATCCGGGACGCGCAAGTGCTTCAGAGTGCCGCCGACGTCGGTTTCTGACAAGGCCGAACGCGAACGACTTTAAACCTTGGCGCTTACAGCTAGTCTCAACGATGAGTCACCGCGTTATTTTCACGCAGGCGGCTGGTCGCTCATCACCGCCTGCCATCGCAGGCTTTATTGAGGTAGCCATGAAAATTCGAGAACTGGCCCAGCATTGGGAAGAAACCGCCAAGGGTCGTTTGACCAAGACTGAATACGCCATTCATCTGGATGTCGAAGCCGCTGCACGGCTGGCGGCCATTGCCGAGATGTACCCCAAGCGCCATGTCGAAGAACTGCTCGGCGAGTTGATCGGTGCCGCCCTTGAAGAGCTGGAAGCCAGCTTTCCCTACATCCAGGGCCAGCAGGTAATTGCCACCGACGAAGAGGGTGACCCGTTGTATGAAGACGTCGGCCCCACGCCACGCTTTCTTACTTTATCCCGTCGCCACCTACATGATTTGTCGGCCGGCACTGACGAACAAAAACACTGATAAACATTTATTGACGTCAATTAAACCCACGTATTCCGGGCCTTTTACAGGCCCGGAGGTACCGCCGCACGCCGCGAAAGTTCCATTTTTCAAACACTGACCAATCAGTCAGATATTTTTTTAGGCAAATCGCCATATCCGCTGAACTTTTGAAAAAAGCCTCCGGTCACAGCCAGTAGCCATCACTTGTGGAACGGTCGTTTGAACGGACGCCATGTGCTTTACCGACGGGCCCGAAATCGATACGCCCCGATGGATTTTGATGTTTTTCAGGAGTTATCCAATGGAGTTGAAGACGATGAACACCAGCACTGCCAAATCCTCGTTTAACCACCTGCGCGGGCTCAAATTGGCCGCGCTGGCAATCGGCACCAGCTTCGTTCTGGCTGGCTGCGCCGGCAACCCTCCAACCGAGCAGTACGCCGTGACCCAATCGGCCGTCAACAGCGCAGTCAGCGCCGGCGGTACCGAGTATGCGGCGGTGGAAATGAAGTCGGCCCAGGACAAGCTCAAAGAAGCTGAGATTGCCATGCACGACAAGAACTACGACAAGGCTCGCCAATTGGCTGAACAAGCCGAGTGGGATGCTCGCGTCGCTGAGCGTAAAGCCCAGGCTGCCAAGGCTCAACAGGCTGTGAAGGATTCCCAGAAGGCTGTTGACGAACTGCGTAAAGAAGGCATGCGCCCAGCTGCAATCATGCAGAAGTAAGCCGCTGCCACTTGACTGCATCGCACCTGATATCGAATTGAAAGGACGACACGACTATGCGTAAACAATTGATGATCCCTGCCCTGCTGGCGATGAGCGTTGCCTTGGCGGCCTGCTCCACCCCGCCGAACGCGAACCTGGAAAATGCGCGGACCAATTTCTCGTCCCTGCAAACCAACCCACAAGCCACCAAGCTGGCGGCGCTGGAAACCAAAGACGCCAGCGACTGGCTGGACAAGGCTGACAAGGCCTACCGCGACAAAGAAGACGAGAAGAAAGTCGACCAACTCGCATACCTGACCAACCAGCGCGTTGAAGTGGCCAAGGACACCATCGTCCTGCGCGAATCCGAAGCCAAGCTGAAAAACGCCGGTGACGAACGCGCCCGTGCCCTGCTGGACGCGCGTGATGCGCAGATCAAGCAACTGCAAAACAGCTTGAACGCCAAGCAAACTGATCGTGGCACCCTGGTGACTTTCGGTGACGTGCTGTTCGCCACCAACAAGTCCGACCTGAAATCCAGCGGCCTGGTGAACATCACCAAGCTGGCTCAGTTCCTGCGCGACAACCCAGACCGTAAAGTGATCGTCGAAGGCTACACTGACAGCACCGGTTCCGACTCGTACAACCAGAGCCTGTCTGAGCGTCGTGCCGCTTCTGTTCAGCGTGCACTGGCTCAACAAGGCGTGGATATCTCGCGTATCGTGACCCAGGGTTATGGCAAGGAATACCCGGTTGCCGATAATGGCAGCGTCTCCGGCCGTGCCATGAACCGTCGCGTGGAAGTGACCATTTCCAACGACAACCAGCCGGTCAAGCCACGGTCTTCCGTTGCTAACTGATTGATGCTGGATAAAAAACCCACCTTACGGTGGGTTTTTTTTGGGTTCGTCGAACCCGACTGGACGATGTGTATCTTCGAGCGGCATTTCTATCTTCGCGCTCGACAGCTTGTCCATCAGTTGGCTAAGCTCATGCGTCTGGGCAACTTTGCGCTCCAGTTCTTCATGCCCTCTCGCCATGTTCAACATGTTGCGTATCGCAGCAATAGTAATCGCCACTGTCTCGGCCCCAATCTTTATGAGTCATGACGCTTTTGTGGCTTCTGACGCAAGACGGTTCCCGTTATTCATGTTACTGCTGGAAATCAATGGAAATCTTTGCGCCATCTTCGCCACCAGGCTTGCTGCCTTCGCCATCAGCGCCTTTACCCTCTTGGCCTTCCATAGCTTTAAGCTTTTCCTCGAGTTCTTTCAGCAGTTTTTTAAGGTCATCCACAGCGCCTCCCGAACCGCCGCCGCCCTCTGAACCACCGGCACCTTGAGATTGCATCTGACCTATTTGCTTCTTCAGATCCGCAATCTGGTTCTTGAGGCTGCCCACGTCACCGGATTGTTGACCTGCATCTTGAGCGCCAAAACCACCTTGGGAAGGACCAACTCCACTTATAGACATATGTGACTCCAAATCAAGTTCAAGAGTTAACCGAATCAGCGTTGCTGCTCGGTCCCAAATCAGTGGCAACTCACTCAAAATGGTTCCAGCTTTTCCCACATTGCCTGTCCTACTGCTCCAGTTTCGGCGTTTCTTGACCTATACAACGCACGGCCTGTTTCTTGTTGTTCACCAGCACGCCGCTCAAACCTTTCTGCTCGGTATCAAACATCACCAACACGCCGTCAACACACTGCGCCACTTGCGCGGCCGGGGTCAGGGAGACTTTGTAATCTTCGCCCGGTATGGTCTTGAGCATGGTGAAATCGCTGAGCAGCAACGCATCTTCCGGCTTGGCGAAGTGCAGATAGCCGTAGTACCACAGGCAGCCAACGGTGCCGATGATGGTACCGATACCGGTGAGGATCAGCGGGATCATGTTGCGTTCTTCGCTCATTGCGGGCTCTCTGATGAATCAACTTTAGGAATAGGGTAATTCGGGATTTCCCCCAGGCGGCGCAAGCCGTTGAAGTGCAGCGGGTCGTCCAGATAACGCAGCATGACGGTCTGCCAGGTTTTGTCGGCAAAGGTCTGCACATGGCCGCCGCGGGTCAGTTGCAACACCCTGGGCGGTGGCGCCGCTTGATACAGGCGGATGCCATTGGCCACCGGCACGATCGGGTCATCCAGGCTGTGGAACAGCAGCTTGGGCACACCGGTCAACCGGGGCATGGCATTGATCGCACTGTCGGCGTCGGGCACCAGCCACGACAGCGGCACCTGCAACGGCCAGGTTAACCAGGAAGTGCTCAGGGCGAATTGTCCTACGTCACGATAACTGGCTGGCACGCCGTCCAGTACCAAGGCTTTTAGTTGGGCTTGACGCTCCGGGTGGGCTGCCAGGTAATGCACAGCCAGTGCACCGCCCAGGCTTTGTCCGAGAATAATCAGCGGTTGCCCCTGGGTTTCAGGCGCCTTGTCGATCCAGCCGAATGCGGCGTCGATATCCTGGTAGATCGCCGGCAACGACGGCTTGCCTTCCGACAGCCCATAGCCGCGATAGTCCAGCAACAGCACTTGATAACCCTGCTCCGGCAACCACCAACTGCCCCCCAGATGCCAGGCGAGGTTGCCGCCGTTGCCGTGCAAATGCAGGACTGTGCCCTTGAGCGGGACACCGGGTTTTGCCGGCAGCCACCAGGCGTGCAGTTTCACGCCATCTGCGGTGGTGAGCGTGACGTCGCGGTATTGCAGGAGGGCTTTTTCCGGGGTGAAGGGTAGGCCGGGCTCGGGGTAGAACAGCAAGGAGCTGCAGCCGTTCAATGTAAGTAGCAGGCATAAAATGCCGAGGATTCTCATCCGTTGAAACCTCGCGAAAGTTCTGAAGACCAGTAAAGATCAAACGTGGGAGCTGGCTTGCCTGCGATAGCGGTCTATCAGTGACTGAGTGCTGGCTGACCCAGCGCTATCGCAGGCAAGCCAGCTCCCACATTTTTTGATTCGGTTTCGTCAGTTACAGGATATTGGAGTAATCCGCCTCGATCCGGTCCAGGCTCAAGTGGTTGAGAAAGTTTGAGAAGCACATCCAGGCCGCCAGCGCGTTCATGTCACGAAACTGCTCCGGCAGGTACTTGGGCGGCACCACCAGGCCTTCGTCGACCAACTGGCGCAGGGTACGCATGTCTTCAAGGGTGGTCTTGCCGCAGAACAGCAGCGGCACTTGCTCCAGCTTGCCTTTGCGCACGGCGAGCTGGATGTAGTTGTAGACCATGATAAAGCCCTTGAGGTAGGACAAATCCTTGGTAAATGGCAGGCCGGTGGGCACCGAACCACGAAATACCCGGCTGGCATTCCCATAGCTTTCGGCCATTTCAAAGCCTTGCTCGCGGAAGAACTCGAACACCTGCAGGAAGTCGGCGCCCTCCTCCACCATATGGATGGCGCGGGTCCGGTTGGTGAGTTTGCGCAGGCGGCTGGGGTAGGAGGCAAACGTGATGATTTCCATCAGGATCGCCAGGCCTTCCTGGGTGACGGTGGACGACGGCGGGCCCTTGGACAGAAACGTGCAGATCGGCTGGTTCTGGCCGTTAAGGGTGGTGCCCACATGCACCAACCCTTCATGCACTTCGAGGGCGCGCACGTCGCGGTCATTGAACATCGCATCGGCGCGGATCTTGATGTAGTCGGCGCCCGCTGCCGCATCGGCGACGATGCCGTCGGACTCGAACACGCGGATGGTCTCTTCGGCTTCGCCAAACACCTTGTTCAGGCGCGTTTGCAGCAGGCTGACCGCGTCCTTGGCGGTGAGGGTCTTGGCTTCGTCCTTGAGATCGCCCCGGCCATCGATGTTGTTCAGGTAGTCGGAGAGCATCAGGCCAAGGTCGGCCAGGGTCGGGTCGCCAGCGTGGAACGCATCGGAGGCGGCGCCGTACAGCTCTTGGGAAATCAGACCGAAGTCCTCGGTGCCGCGCGCTTCAAGCATGCGCACCACCATGCGGTATTCACGGCACATGCGCCGCATGATCTGCCCCACCGGACTGAATTGCCCAAGGCGACGGGTGATGTCGCGCTCGATGTTCTGGAATTCCAGCTTCACCGCGCTGGAGTCGAACGACAGCGGTCGGTTCAGGTAGTAATCACGGTCTACGGCAGGCATCGCCTTGCCCTTGGCCTTGAGAAATCCCTGGCGAATGTTTTCGTCCCATTTCACCGCATCGAGAACGCGGATCGGTGTTTGCGCCAGCACAATGCGATCGGACAAGGTGCGTATCGTCTGCTGGTAATCGTCCACCCGGTGCTTCCTCTTTAAACGTTATTGGCCCACGCGCAGGTAGCGCACGGCTTCACATCTGAGCAGCAGGCCCATCAGAGGTGGGAGCAGGCTTGCCTGCCCCCACCCAAAGCAGATTGCGCACAGGGCTAGACCGAGGCCAATACCAGGTGCATGTAACGCTTGAGAATTTCAAGCATCTCGTCACCGGCCAGAGGCTCTGCGCCGCCCAACAGGCCCTGATATTCCATCCGACTGATGATAGCCGTCAACACCTTGGCATCCTGCTGCGGCTCACGGGAGCCCAATACCTGGAAAAACTGCCCGGTACCCTGCAACAGGATCTGTTGATGGGAGCGTACCAGTTCGGCCAGCCGCGGGTTCAATAGGGCTTCCTGGCGAAAAGCCTGCTCAGCCATCAGGTATTCGCGCCGGTTGGTCAGTTGGCGCAGCACATAGTCGGCGGTCAGGCGCGCGATATCATCGGCCAGTTGCGAGCGGGACTGCGGGCTGCCGTCACCATAGGCGACCATCTCGCGCAACAGGCCTTCGTTGCGCACCCACAGTTTGCCCATGAAAGCGGCGCTACGCTCCACGTATTGGGCGAAGGTGTCGGTGAGCAGGTCGTCGATGTCTTTGAAGTAATAGGTGGTGGCCGACAGCGGCACCCCCGCCTCTGCCGCCACTGCCCGGTGACGTACGGCCCGCACGCCATCGCGCACGACGATACGCATGGCCGCATCGAGAATGTCTTGCCGGCGTTGCTCGCTGCCCCGCCGGCTGGCCTTGCGGCCCTGGTACTGAACGCTTTCAGCCACGGCAGCAGCAATGCCGGCGGCACCTTCTTGAGCCATTACGCGGTTCACCACACTTCTTCCTTTAGAGGTGACGCGGAGCGTCACAGAGTGCACTCCCACGCGGAGCGTGGGAACGATCAATGACGAGCACCACTTGAACAGGCCACATAAAAAAGCCGCCTTATAAAAGGCGGCTTCGGATTTCGCTACGGTTACGCTTGCGGCCGCATGTGCGGGAACAGGATCACGTCGCGGATCGACGGCGAGTTGGTCAACAACATCACCAGACGGTCAATGCCGATACCTTCACCGGCAGTCGGCGGCATGCCGTACTCCAGGGCCCGAACGAAGTCGGCATCGTAGTGCATGGCTTCGTCGTCACCGGCGTCCTTGTCGGCCACCTGGGCCATGAAGCGCTCGGCCTGGTCTTCCGCATCGTTAAGCTCGGAATAGGCGTTGGCGATTTCGCGGCCACCGATGAACAGCTCGAAACGGTCGGTGACGTTCGGGTTGTCGTCGTTGCGACGGGCCAGCGGCGACACTTCGAACGGGTACTGGGTAATGAAGTGCGGCTGCTCCAGCTTGTGCTCCACCAGTTCTTCGAAAATCATCACCTGCAGCTTGCCCAAGCCTTCGAAGCCCAGCACCTTGGCGCCGGCTTTCTTGGCAATGGCACGGGCCTTGTCGATGTCGTTGAGGTCGTCAGCGGTCAGCTCGGGGTTGTACTTGAGGATCGAGTCGAACACCGACAGGCGCACGAATGGCTCGCCGAAGTGGAACACCTTGTCGCCGTACGGCACGTCAGTGCTGCCCAGCACCAGCTGTGCCAGCTCGCGGAACAGTTCTTCGGTCAGGTCCATGTTGTCTTCGTAGTCGGCGTAGGCCTGGTAGAACTCCAACATGGTGAATTCAGGGTTGTGACGGGTCGAGACGCCTTCGTTACGGAAGTTGCGGTTGATCTCGAACACCTTTTCAAAGCCGCCCACGACCAAGCGCTTGAGGTACAGCTCCGGCGCGATACGCAGGAACATTTCCATGTCCAGCGCGTTGTGGTGGGTTTCGAACGGTTTGGCTGCGGCACCACCCGGGATGGTCTGCAGCATCGGCGTTTCCACTTCCAGGAAGTCACGCTGCATCAGGAAGCTGCGGATGTGGGCAATGACTTGCGAGCGTACGCGGAAGGTCTGGCGCACGTCTTCGTTGACGATCAGGTCAACGTAGCGCTGGCGATAGCGCTGTTCGGTGTCGGTCAGGCCGTGGTGCTTGTCTGGCAGCGGACGCAGGGACTTGGTCAGCAGGCGCACATTGGTCATCTCGACGTACAGGTCGCCCTTGCCGGAACGGGCCAGGGTGCCTTCGGCTGCGATGATGTCGCCCATGTCCCAGGTTTTCACCGAGGCCAGGGTTTCTTCGGACAGGGTCTTGCGGTTGACGTAGACCTGGATGCGACCGGTCATGTCCTGGATCACCATGAACGAGCCACGGTTGAGCATGATGCGACCTGCCACCTTGACCGGGATCGCAGCCTCTGCCAGTTCTTCCTTGGTCTTGTCCGCGTATTGCTTCTGCAAGGCATCGCAGTAGTTGTCGCGACGGAAGTCGTTGGGGAAGGCGTTACCCTTGGCGCGCTCGGCAGCAAGCTTTTCCTTGCGCAGGGCGATCAGGGAGTTTTCTTCCTGTTGCAGGGCTTGCGGGTCGAGTTGTTGGTCGCTCATGTCTTTAAATATTCCATCAGGTTCGTTGCCCCCAGCCTTCGGCGGGGGATCGCGGGCAAGCCCGCTCCCACAGAGGGTATTAGAGGCCGGATTTCAGGCTGGCTTCCAGGTATTCGTCGATATCGCCGTCGAGTACCTTGTCGCAGTCGCTGCGTTCGATGTTAGTGCGCAGATCCTTGATCCGCGAGGCATCGAGCACGTACGAACGGATCTGGTGGCCCCAGCCGATATCCGACTTGGTGTCTTCCAGCGCCTGGGAAGCGGCGTTGCGCTTCTGCATTTCCTGCTCGTACAACTTGGCCCGCAGCATTTTCATGGCGGTGTCCTTGTTGGCGTGCTGGGAACGTTCGTTCTGGCAGCTGACCACGGTGTTGGTCGGTACGTGGGTAATACGTACGGCCGAGTCAGTGGTGTTTACGTGCTGGCCACCGGCACCGGAGGAACGGTAGGTGTCGATCCGCAGGTCGGCCGGGTTGATCTCGATTTCCACTTTGTCGTCGATCTCTGGCGAGACGAACACCGCAGAGAATGAGGTGTGGCGACGGTTGCCGGAGTCGAACGGGCTCTTGCGCACCAGGCGGTGCACGCCGATCTCGGTGCGCAGCCAGCCAAAGGCGTATTCGCCCTTGATGTGTACGGTCGCGCCCTTGATACCGGCCACTTCACCGGCGGACAGTTCCATGATGGTCGCGTCGAAACCGCGTTTGTCGGCCCAGCGCAGGTACATGCGCAGCAGGATGTTGGCCCAGTCCTGGGCCTCGGTGCCACCGGAACCGGCCTGAATATCCAGATAGGCGTTGTTCGGGTCCATTTCATGGCTGAACATGCGGCGGAATTCAAGCTTGGCGAGGTTTTCCTCGAGACGGGCCAGCTCGGCGACGACATCGCCCACTGCGCCTTCGTCGTTTTCTTCGACGGCCATGTCCAGCAGGTCGCGGCAATCACCCAGGCCGGTGTTCAGTTCGTCGAGGGTATCGACGATCTGTGCCAGCGCAGCGCGTTCGCGCCCCAGTTCCTGGGCGTATTCGGGTTTGTTCCAGACACTCGGATCTTCAAGCTCGCGATTGACCTCGGTCAGACGCTCATGCTTTTGATCGTAGTCAAAGATACCCCCGAATAGTTTCGGAGCGCTCGGACAGGTCCTTGATGGTGTTAAGGATCGGGTTGATTTCCATGGCGGGCAGCACTCGTTGGCGAACTTTTGAAAGCCGGCGAGTATAACGGCAAACGGCTGCGAACGGCAGTCCGCTTGGCCGAAAAGGCGGTGGTTTGTACAGGATCCATAGCCAGATAGCGATCAAATGTGGGAGCTGGCTTACCTGCTCCCACAGAGGCGCCCGGCGCTTGGGATTATTCGATGCCCACCTGATTACGCCCATTATTCTTGGCCGTGTATAACCCCTTGTCCGCCGCCATGATCAGCTGCCGGCAGTCCGTACCCTGGACAGGCGTCAACGTCGACAGCCCAATACTGATGGTCAGGCTGGCACCTTCAGCCGGGGCGATGTGCGGGATTTTCAACGCCGCCACCGCCATGCGCAGTTTTTCCGCGACCAGGCGTGCGCCGCCCGGCGAGGTGTTGGGCAGGACCAGTGCGAACTCTTCGCCACCGTAGCGCGCCGGCAAGTCCGAAGGGCGGCTGCTGGCATCGCGAATGGTGGCGGCAACTTTGCGCAAGGCTTCGTCGCCCTCGACATGGCCGAAGCTGTCGTTGTAGGTCTTGAAGAAATCCACATCGATCATCAGCAACGAGAGTTGGGTCTGGTCGCGCATGGCTCGGCGCCATTCCAGCTCCAGGTATTCGTCGAAGTGGCGGCGGTTGGACAGCCCGGTCAGGCCGTCGGAGTTCATCAGGCGTTGCAGCACCAGATTGGTGTCCAGCAACTGTTGCTGGCTGACCCGCAACGCACGGTACGCCGCGTCGCGCTGCAACAGGGTCATGTAGGAGCGCGAGTGATAGCGGATGCGCGCCACCAGTTCGATGTTGTCCGGCAGCTTGACCAGGTAATCATTGGCCCCGGCCGCAAAGGCCGCGCTTTTGATCAGCGGGTCCTCTTTGGTGGACAGCACGATGATAGGGATATTCGCGGTAGCCGGGTGATTACGATACTCGCGCACCAGGGTCAGGCCGTCCAGACCCGGCATCACCAGGTCTTGCAGGATCACCGTGGGCTTGATGCGGATCGCCTGGGCAATCGCCTGATGCGGGTCGGCGCAAAAGTGGAAGTCGATGTTCTCTTCATGGGCCAGGCCACGCCGCACGGCTTCACCGATCATGGCCTGGTCGTCGACCAGCAGCACCATGGCGGCGTTTTCGTCGGTCTTGAAGTCGTCGAGCTGTAAATCATTCATGTGCAATCACCTGAATTACTACCTGCAAGCCAGCACGGCGGGAGATTTTTGTTCATTTTGCAAAGACCTCCAGCAATCGGGGCGCAATTCTATCCAGTGGGCGAATTTCAACAGCAGCATCAATCGCCGCCGCCGCTTTGGGCATGCCGTACACCGCCGAGCTTTGCTGATCCTGGGCGATGGTCAAATATCCTTGTTCGCGCATCAACTTGAGGCCCTGGGCCCCGTCGCGCCCCATGCCGGTCAGTAGCACGCCGACGGCGTCACCGTTCCAGTAACTGGCGACACTTTCGAAAAACACGTCGATGGAGGGCCGGTAAATCTCGTTCACCGGCTCTGCGGTATAGGCTAGCGTGCCATTTTTCAACAAGCGAATATGGTGGTTGGTGCCGGCCAGCAATACCACGCCGGGTTGAGGCGGCTCGCCCTCACAGGCCAGGCGCACCGGCAGGCTGGAAGCGCTGCTCAGCCACTCGGCCATGCCGGCGGCGAAGACCTGGTCCACATGCTGTACCAGCACGATGGCGGCGGGAAAATCCCGGGGCAAACCCTTGAGCAGAACTTCCAGTGCCGCCGGCCCACCAGCCGAAGAACCAATGGCCACCAGCCGTTGACGCTTGCCGGTGACCCGCTGCGGCGGGGTTTCGGCACGCACCCGCGTGCCGCGCTGGCCGATCAGCCAACCAATATTGAGGATCTTGCGCAGCAGGGGCGCGGCCGCATCCTTGGGGTTGCCAACGCCCAGTGCCGGGGTGTCCACCACATCCAGGGCGCCGTGGCCCATGGCTTCGAATACGCGGCTGACGTTGGCCTGGCGGTCGACAGTGACGATCACAATCGGGCAAGGCGTGTCGGCCATGATCTGCCGGGTGGCCTCCACCCCATCCATCACCGGCATGATCAGGTCCATCAGGATCAGGTCCGGGGTCAGCTCGGCGCAACGCTGTACCGCTTCCAGGCCATTGCTGGCCACCCATACCACCTCGTGGGCGGGCTCGTAACTCAGGGCGCGGCGCAAGGCCTCCACCGCCAGGGGCATGTCATTGACGATCGCAATCCTCATGCCCGGGCGCCTCCAATCAGTTCAACCACGGCGTCGAGCAAGGCGTCGTCATGGAAACTGGCTTTGGCTAGATAATAGTCGGCCCCGGCGTCGAGGCCACGGCGGCGGTCTTCTTCACGATCCTTGTAGGAAACCACCATCACCGGCAACGATTGCAGGCGACTGTCACGGCGCAAAAGTGTGACCAATTCAATACCGTCCATGCGAGGCATATCAATATCCGTGATAAGCAGGTCGAAGTCCTCGGAGCGCAATGCGTTCCAGCCATCCATGCCATCGACCGCAACAGCGACTTCATAACCACGATTGAGTAATAATTTGCGTTGCAGCTCGCGCACCGTCAGTGAGTCGTCCACCACCAGCACGCGCTTGCGCGGCGCTTCGGTGGCCTGCTGGTTGCGTCGGGCGATGCGCTCCAGGCGCCCGGTATTGAGCAGCTTGTCCACTGAACGCAGCATGTCTTCGACATCGACGATCAACACCACCGAGCCGTCATCGAGCAAGGCCCCGGCAGAAATGTCCTGGACCTTGCCCAGGCGATCATCCAGCGGCAACACCACCAGCGTGCGCTCGCCGATAAAGCGCTCCACGGCAATCCCGTACACGGCATCGCGTTCGCGGATCACCACCACTTTCAAGGTATCTGAAGGGGTCTGCCCCGGCGGGCGCTGCAGCAACTGGCTGGCGGCAACCAGGCCGACGTGTCGGCCTTCATGCCAGAAGTGCTGGCGGCCTTCCAACTGCACGATGTCGTCGGGCGCCAGGTCGCACATGCGTTCGATATGCGCCAGGGGAAAGGCATAGGCTTCTTCGCCGACTTCCACCACCAGGCTGCGCACCACCGACAGGGTCAACGGCACCTCAAGATGGAAGCGGCTGCCCTGCCCCGCAGTCTGCTCCAGCACCACCGCGCCGCGCAGCTGACGAACCATATGTTGCACCGCGTCCAGACCGACCCCGCGCCCGGACACTTCGGTGACTTTGTCGCGCAGGCTGAACCCTGGCAAGAAGAGGAACGTGAGCAGTTCTTCTTCACTCAGACGCAGGGCCGTTTCAACCGGCGACAGATGGCGGTCGACGATGGTGCCGCGCAGGCGCTCGAGGTCGACACCGTTGCCGTCATCGCTCAATTCCAGCACCAACAACCCGGCCTGATGGGACGCACGCAGGCGAATCAAGCCTTCCGCCGGCTTGCCAGCGAGCACGCGTTGCTCAGGGGTTTCGATGCCGTGATCGACCGCATTGCGTAATAGATGGGTGAGCGGCGCTTCGAGTTTTTCCAGCACATCCCGGTCGACCTGGGTCTTTTCGCCCTCAATCTCCAGGCGCACTTGCTTGCCCAGGCTGCGACCTAAGTCACGCACCATGCGCACCTGCCCGGCCAGCACATCGGCAAACGGTCGCATGCGGCAGGCCAATGCGGTGTCGTAGAGCACCTGGGCGCGCTGGCCGGCCTGCCAGCCGAACTCATCCAGCTCGGCGTTTTTTTCCGCCAGCAGGGCCTGGGCTTCACTCAGCAGGCGACGGGTATCGGTCAGGGCCTCCTGGGCTTCCAGGTTCAGATCCAGCGACTTGAGCTGGCCGTCCAGGGCATCCAGCGCACGCAAGCTGTTACTTTGAATGCGCTTGAGGCGTTGCAGGCTGGCCAGGTACGGCTTGAGCCGCTGGGTTTCCACCAGGGATTTGCTGGACAAGTCCAACAGACTGTTCAAGCGCTCAGCCGTCACCCGCAGCACGCGCTCGCCGCCTTCGGTCATGCGTTTGTTCTGGCGCGGCGCGTCACTGCCGAGCGGTGGCGCAGGCTCCAGCTCGGGCTCCAGCAGCAATGCGTCAACCCGCGGCGCGGGGATGGGTTCGGGTTTTGGCGCGGGCGTCGCAATCGGCTGCGAGGGATCGAGCAAGCGCTCCATCAGCGCTACGTACGCCTCGATATCCGCCGGCCCCACATCATTGCCTGGGGTAGCGATACGCATCAGCAGGTCAGTACCTTGCAGTAATGCGTCGATATGTTCAGGTTGCAGATACAGACGGCCTTCCTGGGCACTCACCAGGCAGTCTTCCATGACGTGGGCCACGCTGACGCCGGCATCCACGCCGACAATCCGCGCCGCCCCTTTAAGTGAATGCGCGGCGCGCATGCACGCTTCGAGCTGGTCGGCCTGGGTCGGGTTGCGTTCCAGCGCCAGCAGGCCCGCGCTCAACACCTGGGTCTGCGCATCGGCTTCCAGGCTGAACAGTTCCAACAGCGAGGCATCGCGCATCTGGTCGGGGGTCATGCGAGGCTCCGGGTCACGGCGGACAACAATTGCGCTTCGTCCAGCCAGCGCAGGCTGCGGCCTTTCCACTGCAACACGCCTTGGGTGTAGCGTGCGCTGGCCTGTGTACCGGACACCGATGCGGCCTTCAAGGTGCGCTCATCGATGGCATGGATGCCGTCTACTTCATCCACCGGCACCACGACCGGACCGTCCTGGGCAGCGATGATCAGCATGCGCGGCATGATCCGCCCGCCGCTGGCGCCGGCACTGGTGCTGTCCAGGCCCAACAGTTCCACCAGTGACAGGCACGCCACCAGCGCCCCGCGTACGTTGGCCACGCCCAGCAGCGCTCGGGAACGCTGGTGCGGCAGCGAGTGGATCGGCTGCAGCGGCGCCACTTCCACCAGGCAACGGGTGGCGATACCGAGCCATTCTTCGCCGAGGCGGAACATCAACAGCGAACGGGTGACCACCTCGTTATCCGCTTCGGCAGTTGCCTGCGCGTGATGGTCGTCCTGTTGCAGTGCGTAGCGGTCGAGCAGGCGTGTGGCGGCGGCGGAATACACCGAGCAATTGCGGCAGTGGATATGCTCGGCCAACAACGGGCAGGACTTGTCGCCATGAATACCGATGCGGTTCCAACAGTCGTCAATGGCTTGGGTATCGGTCAGCGTCAGGTCCAGGCCTGCGGTGTCGAGCGCGTCAGGGCTACTCATCGTTTGGTCTCACTGTCAGCTCGCTCGCTACGGGCGGCGCGTGCCTGAAGACGACGCGCGCCGACACTGTCACCCTGGGACTCGAGCAACGCGGCCAGGTGCATCAGGGCCTGGGGATGCTGCGGTTCCAGATACAGAGCTTTTCGGTAATACCCCTGGGCCTCCAGGGCACTGCCAGCCACATCGCTGAGCAGCCCCAACCAGTAAAACACCTGGGCGGCCGGCGGGTGACTGCTCAAATACCGCTCGCAGGCCGCTCGGGCCTCGGCACTTTTGCCCTCGTTGGCCAGGGTTGCGATCTGGCTGAGCAGATCCCCTGCATCGGTATGCGTAGCTTTGACCGGTGGCACGTGGGGGGTGACCGAGCTGAACGGTCGCGGCTTGAGCGGTATCGGCGCCGCCCTGCGCTGCGGTAGCGGCGCGGGCGTCGGTTTGATCACAGGTGCAGCCGGCGCGGCCGGTTCTACATGCCGACTGAAGGCAAAGGACTGCGGCACGCCGATGGAGCGCATGCCGTGGCGCCCCAGCAGGCTGCCCTCGGCCGGGCCGATAAACAGCACACCGTCTACGTGAGTCAATGCCTTGAGCACATCAAAGACCTGTTTCTGGGTCGGCTGGTCGAAGTAGATCAGCAAGTTGCGGCAGAACACAAAATCGTAGGTTGGCTCATTCGCCAGCAGTGCCGGGTCCAGCAAGTTGCCGACTTGCAGGCGCACTTGTTCGCGCACCCGGTCGGCGATGCGGTAATTACCTGCGTCTTCAGTGAAGTGGCGGTCACGAAACTCAAGGTCGGCGCCGCGAAACGAGTTCTTGCCGTACACGCCCCGCCGCGCGCGCTCCACCGACAGCGGGCTGACATCCATGCCCTGCACTTTGAACTGGTGGGGCGCCAACCCCGCATCGAGCAAGGCCATGGCAATCGAATAGGGTTCTTCGCCCGTCGAACACGGCAGGCTGAGAATACGCAGGGCGCGCAGCTGATTGATCTCGGCCAGACGCACCTGGGCCAGGCGGGCCAGGGTTGCAAAGGATTCGGGATAGCGGAAAAACCAGGTCTCGGGGACGATCACCGCTTCGATCAGCGCCTGCTGCTCGTCATGGGAGGTTTGCAGGTGTTGCCAGTAAGCCTCCGCCGACTGCGACTGGGACGACTGGCAGCGCTGGCGCACCGCGCGTTCGATAATCGCCTCGCCCACCGAAGCGACGTCCAGGCCGATGCGTTCTTTCAAAAACGCGAAAAACCGCGGGTCATTGCTCATAGGCTCAACTCGGCGGAAAACAGCAAGGCGCGCACTGGCGCGGTCAACAGATCCGCAACGCCAATCCACTGCATCAAGCCCTGGGCATCTTCACGCACCGGCCCCAGGTACGGCGCCTGCCGGTTGTCCAGGCCATAGGGCTGGAATTCGGCGGGGTCGCAACGCAGGGTGTCGGTGGCCTGTTCCAAAATCAGCCCCAGCCAACGCGCCTCACTCCAGGGCTGCGGCTGGTAATTGACCAGCACCAGGCGCGTGCTGGTACGCGCCTGAGCCGAAGTGCCGAACGTCAGGGCGCTCAAGTCGATGACCGGCACCAGCACCCCACGATGGGCGAAGATACCCGCCACCCACAAGGGCGCTTGGGCGATAGGTTTGAGCGCCAGGCGCGGCAGCACCTCGGCCACTTCCGTGGCCTTGAGGGCAAAGCGTTCGTTGCCGATGCGAAACACCAGAAACAACGCCTTTTTCGCTGCCGGGACGGCACCGCGTTTAGCCGCGAGTTCGCTCATCAGACTTTGAAACGCGAGACGCCGCTGCGCAGACCGACCGCAACCTGGCTCAGTTCATCAATGGCAAAGCTGGCCTGGCGCAGGGATTCGACGGTCTGGCTGCTGGCATCGCCCAATTGCACCAGCGCGTGGTTGATCTGCTCGGCACCGGTGGCCTGGGCCTGCATGCCTTCGTTGACCATCAGCACCCGCGGCGCCAGGGCCTGTACCTGATGGATGATCTGCGACAGTTGCTCGCCCACTTGCTGCACCTCAGACATGCCGCGGCGCACCTCCTCGGAGAATTTGTCCATGCCCATCACCCCTGCCGACACCGCCGACTGGATCTCACGCACCATCTGCTCAATGTCGTAGGTCGCCACAGCGGTCTGGTCGGCCAGGCGGCGCACTTCGGTGGCAACCACGGCAAAGCCGCGGCCGTACTCACCGGCTTTCTCAGCCTCGATCGCAGCATTGAGGGACAACAGGTTGGTCTGGTCGGCCACCTTGACGATGGTGACTACCACCTGGTTGATGTTGCCGGCCTTCTCATTGAGGATCGCCAGCTTGGCGTTGACCAGGTCGGCGGCGCCCATCACCGAGTGCATGGTTTCTTCCATGCGGGCCAGGCCCTGCTGGCCGGAACCGGCAGCCACCGAGGCCTGGTCGGCGGCGGTGGACACTTCGGTCATGGTGCGGACCAAGTCCTTGGACGTGGCGGCAATCTCGCGGGAAGTGGCGCCGATTTCGGTGGTGGTGGCTGCGGTTTCTGTCGCGGTCGCCTGTTGCTGTTTGGAGGTCGCGGCAATCTCGGTGACCGAGGTGGTGACCTGCACCGATGAACGCTGCGCCTGGGACACCAGGGCAGTCAGCTCGGTCATCATGTCGTTGAAGCCGGTTTCAACCGCGTTGAATTCGTCCTTGCGCTCCAGGTTCAGGCGCTTGCTCAGGTCACCGGTGCGCATGACTTCGAGGATTTGAACGATGCGCTGCATCGGCGCCATGATCGCGCGCATCAGCAACAGGCCACACAGCGCGGCGGCGAGAATCGCCAGCAACAGCGAGACGCCCATGCTGATCTTCGCGGCCGCTACCGCATCATCGATGGCGGCGGTGGCGTTGTCGGCGACCTGTTTGTTTTCGTTGATAATGTCATTGAGCTTCATGCGGCCTGCTGTCCAGGCGGGGGTCAGTTGCTCGTTGAACAACCTCAGTGCTTCGGCGGCGTTATTGCTCTGATGGGCCGCCAAAACCTGGGCGAGAATCTGGTTGTAGCTCTGGTGCAGTTTTTCGAAGGCATCGAATTCGGTGCGATCCTGGGTGATATTGATCGTCCCCGCGTAGCTGGCCATATGCTGCTCAAGCCGAGCTTCGAAAGACTTGTAATCCTGTTTGTCGGTTTCGGAAATGCCCTGGTTCTCGTGGATTCCGACCAACTCCTGGGTTTGCAGGTAGCTGTCGACCCAGGCGCTGCGAATCATCGAGCTGAAAAACACCCCGGGCACCGCATCGTCCCGCACTGAGTTTTCGCTGATTTCGATTTTCAGCAAGCGCGAATACGAGACCACGACCATCAGCAGCATGATCGCGATAATTACCGCAAAGCTCGCCAAAATCCTTTGGCGCAGGGTCCAGTTCTTCACAGTAATTCCTCGCAGGGCCATTCAAATGGAGGGGAGTATAGCTGAGCGGCTGCGCGCTTTTATCAAGGCTTTTGATGTGCAGTGCACAGAATGCAGATGTGCTCGCGTTGGCCACAGCTATCTACACAATTTTGGTACGGCGCTGGACCTGTGGCGAGGGAGCTTGCTCCCGTGACGGCCTGACAGCCGACGCCTACCCACCTGCCCCCCACGGTCTGAATGTGGGAGCTGGCTTGCCTGCGATGGCGGCAACGCTTATCTACCAGACACCCCGCGATCCAACTGTGGGAGCGGGCTTGCTCGCGAAGACGGCCTGGCAGGTAACACAGTTGGATTGTGTACATATCCATTGCTGCGGTAACGGCTACTTAGGGTTCCGCTTTTACAGCGGGTCACTTTTGGAAAAGAGCCCGGAATGCCGGCCCAGCCAAAAGTAACCAAAAGGGCTCTTGCCCCACCACTCGGCACCTCGCTTCGCATCGTGGTTAGGGTGTTGATACCTATGCCGCGATGGCGTCAGTCAGTCATAAATAGAGTGACTGGTCTACCGCATTCGCGAGCAAGCCCGCTCCCACATTTTGATTGGCGTGCGGCCTTGTTTATGCGTTAAGCCGCACTTGTTTTTCCAACTCAAGCTTCAAGCCGGGCTCAAGTTTCAGTTGGCGGGCCAGTTCGTCCAGGTAGGCTTTTTCCATGAAGTTTTCCTCATCCACCAGCATCACGCTGGCGATGTACATTTCGGCGGCCATTTCCGGGGTGCTGGCGGCGCGGGCGACGTCGGTGGGGTCCAGGGGCTTGTTGAGTTCGGCGTGCAGCCAGTGTTGCAGCTCCTGGTCGTTGTCCAGCTTGGTAAATTCGCCTTCGATCAAGGCGCGCTCGCGCTCATCCACATGCCCATCAGCCTTGGCCGCGGCCACCAGTGCCTTGAGAATGCCCTGGCTGTGTTGCTCCACCTGGTCAGCCGGCAGGCGGTCGATGGTTTGCGGCTCGCCTTGGGGCGCGCTGGCCTGCTGGGCTTGCCAGTTGCCGTAAGCCTTGTAGGCAATCACACCCAGTGCGGCCAGGCCGCCGTAGGTGAGCGCCTTGCCGCCGAATTTGCGGGCTTTCTTATTGCCCAGCAGCAAGCCCATGGCCCCCGCCGCCAGGGCGCCGCCGCCGGCACCGCCGAGCATGCTGCCGAGCCCGCCACCGCTGAGCAAGCCACCGAGGGCGCCCTTGTCATTGGATTTGCGTTGGCCGCCGGCCTTGTTTTGCAACATGTCCTGGCCAGACTTGAGCAACTGATCGAGCAATCCACGGGTATTCATTCGTAGCCTCCAGACACTTGGGTTCGTAGGACCAATAGGCCTCCAGCGTAAAACTAAGTGCCAAAAAGCCGCGATCTAGAGTGCTTCCAGATGTAACGTCCTCCTGCGATGCTGGAAATGTCTTGTTGCACATGCAACGCCATCATCCCGCCATCAATCAATTTGCCTTGCTCATCGAACCGCTTAAGCTATCCGGCGTCTGTTTATTGTCCGTTGCGTTTGGCCGAAGGCATGTCCGAACCGTTATTTCTGATCCGCTACGTGCCAGGAACGGCGCGGGATTTGCTCACGACAGGTTGTCTCTATGCACCGCAGGAATTTGCTCAAAGCATCCATGGCCATTGCGGCTTACACCGGTTTGTCCGCCAGTGGCCTGCTGGCCGCGCAGGCCTGGGCCGGGAATCGGGCTGCCGATGGCAAGGCCGTGGCGTTCGATTTCGAATCGCTCAAGGCCCAGGCCAAGCAATTGGCCACCCGTGGCTATCAGGACACTAAGCAGGTGCTGCCGCCGACCCTGGCCACCATGACCCCGCAGAATTTCAACGCCATCGGCTATGACCGTAACCATTCGCTGTGGAAGGAGTTGAACGGCCAACTGGACGTGCAGTTCTTCCACGTCGGCATGGGCTTCAAGACGCCGGTGCGCATGCACAGCGTCGACCCCAAGACCCGTGAGGCCCGCGAAGTGCATTTTCGCCCTTCACTGTTCAACTATGAAAAAACCACGGTGGACACCCAGCAATTGACCGGCGACCTGGGTTTCTCCGGTTTCAAGCTGTTCAAGGCGCCGGAGCTGGACCGCCATGACGTGCTGTCGTTTCTCGGCGCCAGCTACTTCCGTGCGGTGGATTCCACCGGCCAGTACGGCCTCTCGGCGCGTGGCCTGGCGATTGATACCTACGCGAAAAAACGCGAGGAATTCCCCGATTTCACGCAGTTCTGGTTCGAAATTCCGGACAAGAACGCCACGCGCTTTGTGGTCTACGCCCTGCTCGACTCGCCAAGCGCCACCGGCGCCTACCGCTTCGATATCGACTGCCAGGCCAACCAAGTGGTGATGGCGATCGACGCGCACATCAATGCGCGCACCGCCATCGAGCAACTGGGCATCGCGCCCATGACCAGTATGTTCAGCTGCGGCACCCATGAGCGCCGCATGTGCGACACCATCCACCCGCAAATCCACGACTCGGACCGCCTGGCCATGTGGCGCGGCAACGGCGAGTGGATCTGCCGGCCCCTGAACAACCCGGCCAAGTTGCAATTCAACGCGTTCGCCGATACCAACCCCAAAGGCTTCGGCCTGGTGCAGACCGACCATGAGTTCGCCAGCTACCAGGACACCGTCGACTGGTACAGCAAACGCCCAAGCCTGTGGGTTGAACCGACCACGGCCTGGGGCGAAGGCTCCATCGACTTGCTGGAAATCCCCACCACTGGCGAAACCCTGGACAATATCGTGGCCTTCTGGACCCCGAAAAAGCCTGTGGCCGCCGGTGATTCGCTCAACTACGGCTACAAGCTGTACTGGAGCGCACTGCCGCCAGTGAGCACGCCGCTGGCACAGGTCGATGCGACCCGTTCCGGCATGGGCGGCTTTACCGAAGGCTGGGCACCCGGCGAGCATTATCCGAAGGTATGGGCGCGGCGTTTCGCCGTGGACTTCAAGGGCGGCGGCCTGGATCGCCTGCCAGCGGGCACCGGCATCGAGCCCGTGGTGACCTGTTCCCATGGTGAGGTGAAGGACTTCAGTGTGCTGGTGCTGGACAACATCAAGGGCTACCGCATCCTGTTCGACTGGTACCCCACCAGCGACAGCGTGGAACCCGTCGAATTGCGCCTGTTTATACGAACCCAGGACCGCACCCTCAGTGAAACCTGGCTGTATCAGTACTTCCCACCTGCCCCAGAGCAACGCAAATACACCTGATGCCACACTGCACGATCATTCCCACGCAATAACGTGGGAATGATCGGATTTGGCTCAGAATCGCGACACGCTTTTCATCGCGCCAATCAGATAGCGCATCGCCACCTGATCGCTCTCGGTCAGCGCCCGGTATTGCACCAGCAACTCCATCTCATCTGAACTCAACCTTCGACCCCGCAAGGACATCCGGCGACTCAGAAAAGACGCCACCGCACCCGCTACGCCATAGGACTTGGCCATGGACCGCTACTCCTGATATCAGTCAAACACTCCTGGTGCCCATTTCCCAACTCCCGGGAAGCGCAACGGCTTCGCGGACCAACCGCCTGTCTCCCTGGGCCAGGAGTCGGGCTTACCCTTAGCGTAGAAACTATCTCACCATTCGTGGGATTTTTTTAGAGTATTAACTTAAAAAAATAACGTCGGTAATAAAAGCCTACAGCCATTACTCACGCAGGGGTCGATACAGGTGGATGTCTAGCGGTTCTTGCGCATAAAGCTCAGCGTGGGGTTGCTGCAACAAATGGCAACCATGGCGCAGGTAAAAGTCCACGGTGTTACGCGACTCCGTCGCCGAGATATAGAGCGCTTGGACCCCCACTTGCCGGCCGTGCTCACAAGCCAGCGCCAACAACCGACCGCCCAGACCAGTACCGCGGGCACTATGGCTGACATGCAGGAATTTCAACTGCCGCATCAGCAAGCCCTGGTGATGGAAGGACCGATTGTCCACCACCACTGCGGCGACCAGCACCGGGCCGTCGAATACGCCCCACAACCACCCGCCGCGCTGGAGGCAGGCACGCAGCGCCACCGCATCCTGTTCAGCCTCGCCTTCGGGCCAGCCGCGCATATCATGATGTGTGGCATACAACACCAGTTCGCCGCAGTCCATGCGATAGCACGCCGGGATCAGCTCCGTACGATCGATGGTTGCCAGCAAAGGGATATCGTCTTCGGTTAACGCGCGTTCCACCAGCATAAGCTTCTCCTGCTTAACAACCGCCGAGGATCAGCCTTCCTATAAACGCGAGCAAGAAAAAACCCACCGTGTCAGGGTGGGTCCGGTAGGGCCGTGTGCAGGATCAATCGCGCAGATCCGACTCATGAATCGGCTGGTCGCGGTGGGTGGCCCGTTGGTATTGCGCGGGCCAGATGGCCTTGCGCCCACCCAGATCATCGTCGGCATGCAAAGGCCAGTACGGGTCGCGCAGCAGTTCCCGGGCCAGGAAGATGATGTCGGCCTGGCAAGTGCGCAGGATATGCTCGGCCTGGGCCGGTTCGGTAATCATGCCAACCGTGCCGGTGGCCATGCCCGACTCCTTGCGCACGCGCTCGGCGAAGCGCGTCTGGTAGCCGGGGCCGGTAGGAATCTCGGCATTGGCGGCGGTACCACCGGACGACACGTCGATCAGATCCACCCCGAGGTCTTTCAGACGGCGCGCCAACTCCACGGTTTCATCCGGGTTCCAACCGTCTTCCACCCAATCGGTGGCCGACACGCGCACAAACAGCGGCAACTCCTCAGGCCACACGGCGCGCACGGCCTTGGTGACTTCCAGCACCAGGCGAATGCGGTTTTCGAAGGAGCCGCCGTAGTGGTCCTGACGCTGGTTGCTGATCGGCGAGAGAAACTGGTGCAGCAGGTACCCGTGGGCGGCGTGGATTTCCACCACTTCAAAGCCTGCGGTCAAGGCGCGCCTGGCGGCGGCGACAAAGTCGGCGATTACTTGCTGGATCTGCCCTTCGTCCAATGGCTTGGGCTGGGTGTGATTGGGGTCAAACGCAATTGGCGAAGGCCCCACCGGCACCCAGCCGCCCTCCTCCGGCTTGACGCTGCCGTGTTTGCCGATCCATGGCCGATGGGTGCTGGCCTTGCGCCCGGCATGGGCCAGCTGGATCCCAGCCACCGCGCCCTGGGCCGCGATAAAACGGGTGATGCGCCGCAATGGTTCGATCTGAGCGTCGTTCCACAGGCCCAGGTCTTGGGCGGTGATACGGCCATCGGCGGTCACCGCCGTGGCCTCGGTAAAAATCAGCCCGGCGCCACCCACGGCCCGGCTACCGAGATGCACCAGGTGCCAGTCATTGGCCAGGCCATCGTCGCTGGAGTATTGGCACATGGGTGAAACCGCGATGCGGTTAAGCAGGGTCAATTGGCGCAGGGTATAAGGTTCGAGCAGCTGACTCATGGCGCACCTCTTCTGGGCTTCATAGGCATTTTTGTAGGAGCGAGCTCGCTCCTACCAGCCTAGTCGACAACCATCGTTTGCACAGGGTTCAGAAGGAAAGCGGGAGCCGATTGCCGGCTCCCGGTAGGCAGCGCCTTACATCTCGACCTGGGTGCCCAGCTCGATCACACGGTTGACCGGCAGTTTGAAGAACCGCAAGTTGCCGTTGGCGTTTTTCAACATGAAGGCAAACAACACTTCGCGCCAACGGGCCATGCCTTTGATGCGCGAGGCAATCACCGTTTCACGGCTGAGGAAGTAGGTGGTGCGCATCGGGCTGAAGTCCAGGTCATCCAGATGGCACAGTTTCAGCGCTTCAGGCACATCCGGCTCATCGGTGAAACCGAAGTGCAGGATCACGCGGAAGAAGCCTTCGCCGTAGGCATCCACCTCGAAGCGTCGCGCCGCTGGCACCCGTGGAATGTCTTCGTAAACCACGGTCAACAGTACCACCTGCTCATGCAGCACCTGGTTATGCAGCAGGTTATGCAATAGAGCATGGGGCACGGCGTCGGGCCGCGCGGTGAGGAACACCGCCGTGCCCTGAACGCGATGGGGCGGCTGTACGCGGATACTGCTGATAAAGATCGGCAACGGCAGGCCACCCTCGTCGAGACGGCCGACCAGCAATTGCTTGCCACGCTTCCAGGTGGTCATCAGCACGAATAGCACGATCCCGGCCAGTACCGGGAAGGCGCCGCCCTGGACGATCTTCGGCGCGTTGGCGGCGAAGAACAGGCCATCCACCAACAGGCAGCAGAGCAACAGCGGCACGGCCAGCACCGGTGGCCACTTCCACAGCAGCAGCATCACCGCCGATACCAGGATGGTGGTCATCAGCATAGTGCCGGTCACCGCTACACCGTAGGCCGAGGCCAGAGCGCCGGAGGATTCGAAACCCAGCACCAGCAAGATCACGCCGACCATCAACGACCAGTTCACTGCACCGATGTAGATCTGGCCCTGTTCGGCACTGGAGGTGTGCTGGATATGCATGCGCGGGATGTAACCCAGCTGGATCGCCTGGCGGGTCAACGAGAACGCGCCGGAAATCACCGCCTGGGAAGCAATCACCGTGGCCATGGTGGACAAGCCCACCAACGGGACCAGTGCCCAGCTCGGCGCCAGCAGGTAGAACGGGTTGCGCGCCGCCTCCGGATCGCCCAGCAGCATCGCGCCCTGGCCAAAATAGTTCAGCACCAGCGCCGGCAGCACCAGCAGGAACCAGGCGCGGGCGATGGGTTTGCGGCCGAAGTGGCCCATGTCGGCGTACAACGCTTCAGCGCCGGTCAATGCCAGCACCACCGCGCCGAGGATCGCCACGCCAATACCGGGGTGAACCATGAAGAAGCGCACACCCCATGCCGGGTTCAGCGCATTGAGCACTTCGGGTTGCTGCAGGATGCCGTACACCCCCAGGCCGCCCAACACCAGGAACCAGGTCACCATCACCGGGCCAAACAGCTTGCCGATGCGGTCGGTGCCGTGTTTCTGGATCAGGAACAGCGCCACCAGCACCACCAGGGCAATGGGCACCACCCATTTTTCCAGGCCGTCGAACGCCAGTTCCAAGCCTTCGATGGCCGACAACACCGAAATTGCCGGGGTGATCATGCTGTCGCCGTAGAACAACGCCGCGCCACACAGGCCACACACCACCAGGAAACTGCGCAATTTCGTGTGCTTGCCGGCAGCTCGCCGGGCCAACGCGGTGAGAGCCATGATGCCGCCCTCGCCCTGGTTGTCGGCACGCAGCACGAACAGCACGTACTTGATCGACACCACCCAGATCAGCGACCAGAAGATCAGCGCCAGGATCCCCAGGACGCCGTCATGGTTGACCTGCACCCCATAACCACCGTTGAACACCTCTTTAAGGGTGTACAGCGGGCTGGTCCCGATATCGCCATAAACCACCCCGACCGCCGCCACCAGCATGCCAATCGGCTTGGCTTTTGAATGCTCGGCACCTGCTGCCTGACTACTTGCCTGACCCATCAACCACTCCTGCCCTTTTGACCTGAGGTCTTTTATAAACAGCGCTTCTAAGCTGACCCTAGCATGCGCTGTTTTACTTCTCGTAACAGACGTTTTATTGACCCAAGGGCTTTACCCGAGCGTAACGGCGCGAAGCATAGCGCAGCACTCGTCGCATTTCCCCGTTCAAGTGAACGGGGTGTCGTTTTAGGCAATCAGTCATAGCGGGCACAGCAGCACTTTGGCGCCTTTTTGCCTGCATTGATCACATTTACGGCCAACCGTATATTCCTGGCCCGGCTCAGTCGTGCTGCCTGGGTGGTGTGAGCAGGAGCGCCTTGGCCGGATTACCTGATCAGTCAGTCGTGCATTCGCATGGCGCGCAGTCGATATAAAAACTCAACTATCGGACTGTCTCTTTTAAGGTACACTCCTCATGTACGAAGTGAAACACGTACTGTCAATCAACGGCGTGGATATCTTCCAGGCTTGGCTGGATACAGTGCAGGACACGCGTTCGAAAGCAAGAATCACCACCAGAGTGGATCGAGCGTCCCTTGGTCACTTTGGCGTTACCGAGCCAGTGGGTGATGGGGTCTTTGAGATGAAGCTCGATTTCGGCCCGGGGTTTCGCTTGTATTACGCCGTCCAGGATCGAAAAATCATTTTCCTATTGGGCGGTGGTTCGAAGGCCAGACAGCAGAACGATATCGATCAGGCCAAGGCTCTCTGGAAATCTTACAAGGTGCAGCAAAAATGACCATTCGTACCCGCCCGCACGAAGATAGCGTTCTGGAAATGCTTCGCAACGACGAAGCATTCGCCCTCGAATATTTATCTGTCGCGCTTGAGGAAATAGATGAAGCCGGTGGCGAGGACGCTTTCCTTGTCGCTATCCGTCGAGTGGCGGAAGCCCGTGGTGGGATGCTCAGCTTGTCGCAGAACACAGGACTCAATAGAGCAAACCTCTACAGGTCCATCGGCGTCGGCGGCGATCCTAAGCTCTCCACTTTGCTTAAAGTCCTCCAGGCGTTAGGTGTGGGCATGTCTAAAGTGGTATCGCACCGAACCGAACAAGACATCCGGGCTTAAGCGCGCGCCAGTGGCTATGGGGATGACCCGGCGCAGCACTCGTCGTATTTCCCTGCATAAAGCTGGTCAAGTGCGTTGCCCACCGATAGAATTGCGCACTTTTTGATCAGAGGCGCACCAAGCGCCCATCCGTTGCCTTGTCGTGCACGACCGGCAGCGTCATTCAATACCGAGGTTAGACATGTCCACCACCATCGCAAAAGCCAACCCCAAGGTTGGCTTTGTTTCCCTGGGTTGCCCGAAGGCGCTTGTCGACTCCGAGCGCATCCTCACGCAATTGCGTATGGAAGGCTACGACGTCGTGTCCACTTACCAGGACGCCGATGTGGTGGTGGTCAACACCTGCGGCTTCATCGACTCGGCCAAGGCCGAATCCCTGGAAGTGATCGGCGAAGCCATCAAGGAAAACGGCAAGGTCATCGTGACCGGCTGCATGGGGGTGGAAGAAGGCAATATCCGCAACGTGCACCCGAGCGTGCTGGCCGTGACCGGCCCGCAGCAGTACGAGCAGGTGGTCAACGCCGTGCACGAAGTGGTGCCGCCACGTCAGGACCACAACCCGCTGATCGACCTGGTGCCGCCCCAGGGCATCAAGCTGACCCCGCGTCACTACGCGTACCTGAAGATTTCTGAAGGCTGCAACCACAGCTGCAGCTTCTGCATCATCCCGTCGATGCGCGGCAAGCTGGTGAGCCGTCCGGTCGGTGATGTGCTTGATGAGGCCCAGCGCCTGGTCAAGTCTGGCGTCAAGGAGCTGCTGGTGATCTCCCAGGACACCAGCGCTTACGGCGTCGATGTGAAATACCGCACCGGCTTCTGGAACGGCGCGCCGGTGAAAACCCGCATGACCGAGCTGTGCGAAGCCCTCAGCAGCCTGGGCGTGTGGGTGCGCCTGCACTATGTTTACCCGTACCCGCACGTGGACGAGTTGATCCCGTTGATGGCCGCCGGCAAGATCCTGCCGTACCTGGACATCCCGTTCCAGCACGCCAGCCCGAAAGTGCTCAAGGCGATGAAACGCCCGGCGTTCGAAGACAAGACCCTGGCACGCATCAAGAACTGGCGCGAGATCTGCCCGGAGCTGATCATCCGCTCCACCTTCATCGTCGGTTTCCCCGGCGAGACCGAGGAAGACTTCCAGTACCTGTTGGACTGGCTGACCGAAGCGCAGCTGGACCGCGTCGGTTGCTTCCAGTACTCGCCGGTGGAAGGTGCACCCGCCAACCTGCTGGACTTGGCCGTGGTACCGGACGACGTCAAGCAAGACCGTTGGGAGCGCTTCATGGCGCACCAGCAGGCCATCAGCTCGGCACGCCTGCAACTGCGCATCGGCAAGGAAATCGAAGTGCTGATCGATGAAGTCGACGAGCAAGGCGCGGTGGGTCGTTGCTTCTTCGACGCCCCTGAAATTGACGGTAACGTGTTTATCGACGATGCCAGCGGCCTGAAGCCGGGTGACAAAGTCTGGTGCACTGTGACCGACGCCGACGAGTACGACTTGTGGGCTGAAAAGCGCGACTGATCGCACGGTGATAAAAAAGCCTCGCCTCTGAGAAGATGCGGGGCTTTTTTAGGTCTATCGTATTGTCCATCAACCCCGAATACAGCAAGGGACAGCGGGTATGCGTCAGCATTCGGTGATTCACACACCTAAAACCAGCGACTACACGCGCCTGGTGCAGATCTGGGAGGACTCGGTACGCGCCACCCACGACTTCCTCCCGGACAGCTATATCGACATGTTGAAAAACCTGGTGCTGACCCGCTACCTCGATGCGGTCATGCTGATCTGCACCAAGGACTCATGCCAACGCATCACCGGGTTCGCCGGAGTGTCGGGGGGCAAAGTGGAAATGCTGTTTATCGACCCGCACCACCGTGGCCAGGGACTGGGCCGGCAATTGCTGGGTTACGCGATCGAACACATGAATGCCGATGAACTGGACGTCAACGAACAGAACCCCCAGGCCCTGGGTTTTTACCTCAAGCAAGGCTTCGAGGTGATCGGGCGAACGGACCATGATGGGCTTGGGCAGCCTTATCCGTTGTTGCACCTGCGTCTGCGCCAGCAGCAACAGGCCCGTAATGCCTGAACTGTGGGAGCTGGCTTGCCTGCGAAGGCGTCGGGTCAGTCTACCCATCCGGTGCTGGTATACCGCCATCGCAGGCAAGCCAGCTCCCACATTTAACCCGTGTTGTGTCAGTTAAGTAATTGTTATGGCCCATGTGCTGAAATGGGGCCGGGATTAACCGGCGCCAGGCAGGTACAATAGTGGCCCCCTTTTGTTACGGCCCTTGTCATGACTGACCCCATACGCCTCTCCAAACGCCTTATCGAACTGGTCGGTTGCTCCCGTCGGGAGGCTGAGCTGTTTATCGAAGGCGGCTGGGTCTCGGTGGACGGCGAAGTGATCGACGAGCCGCAGTTCAAGGTCACTGACGAGAAAGTCGAGCTGGACCCGGAAGCTAAAGCCACCGCGCCAGAGCCGGTGACTATCCTGCTGCACGCCCCCGCAGGCGTGGATGCTGAAACCGCCATGGCCTCGATCAGCGCCGAAACCCTTTCTGAAGAGCACCGCTTCGGCAAGCGTCCGCTCAAGGGGCACTTTCTGCGCCTGAGCGCCAGCGCCGACCTGCAAGCCAAGGCCAGTGGCCTGCTGGTGTTCACCCAGGACTGGAAGATTCTGCGCAAGTTGACCGCCGATGCCGCCAAGATCGAGCAGGAATACGTGGTGGAAGTCGAAGGCGACATGGTTGCCCACGGCCTTAACCGCCTGAACCACGGCCTGACCTACAAAGGCAAAGAGCTGCCTGCCGTCAAAGCCAGCTGGCAGAACGAGAACCGCCTGCGCTTTGCGCTGAAAAACCCGCAACCCGGCGTGATCGCGCTGTTCTGCGAAGCCGTTGGCCTGAAAGTCATCGCCATCCGCCGCATCCGCATCGGCGGCGTGTCCATTGGCAAGGTGCCAGTGGGCCAATGGCGTTACCTGTCCGGCAAAGAAAAGTTTTAAGCCGTTCCCTTTTCCCGACACCGCCTGATTCCGGCGGTGTCATCAGTTGAATACCAGGATTGCCCACCATGATTCACAACGACGTACTGCGCAGCGTGCGCTACATGCTCGACATCAGCGACAACAAGATGGTCGAGATCATCAAGCTCGGCGGCATGGACGTGACCAAGGAAGACCTGCTCACCTACCTCAAAAAAGATGAGGAAGAAGGCTTCGTGTTCTGCCCGGATGAAGTCATGGCCCACTTCCTCGATGGCTTGGTGATTTTCAAGCGCGGCAAGGACGAAAGCCGCCCGCCGCAGCCGATCGAAACCCCGGTGACCAACAACATCATCCTGAAAAAGCTGCGCGTGGCCTTCGAACTGAAGGAAGACGACATGCATGCAATCCTCAAGGCGGCGGAGTTCCCGGTGTCCAAGCCAGAGCTGAGCGCGCTGTTTCGCAAGTTTGGTCATACCAACTACCGCACCTGTGGCGATCAGCTGCTGCGTAACTTCCTCAAGGGCCTGACCTTGCGGGTCCGTGCCTAAGCCCATGAGTTACCAGGTCTCGCCCGTCGGCTTCGTACGCTCCTGTTTCAAGGAGAAGTTCGCCATCCCGCGCCAACCGCAACTGGCACCGGCTGCCCGTGGCGTGCTGGAGCTGGTGGCGCCGTTCGACCAGGGTGAGGCGGTGCAGGGGCTGGAGCAGGTCAGCCATGTGTGGCTGCTGTTTCTGTTTCATCAGGCCCTGGAAGACAAGCCACGCCTGAAAGTGCGCCCGCCACGCCTGGGCGGCAATACGTCCATGGGCGTGTTTGCCACCCGCGCAACCCATCGTCCCAATGGCATCGGCCAGTCGGTGGTGAAGCTGGACAAGGTGGAACCGGGGCGCCTGTGGATTTCCGGCATAGATTTGCTCGATGGCACGCCGGTGTTGGATATCAAGCCGTATGTGCCTTATGCCGATATCGTGGATGCGGCCACCAACGACATCGCCAGCGATGCGCCCGCGCTGATCGGCGTGCAATGGCTCAAGGCTGCACTGCAACAGGCGCAAGGCCATGCACAGCGCCTTGGTGAACCGTTGGTGGAGTTGATTGATCAGTGCCTGGCGCAAGATCCGCGACCGGCCTACCAAACGCCCGGTCCTGAGCGTGAATACGGTGTGCGGTTCTGGGATGTGGATGTGCGCTGGCACTACCCGGAGCCGGGGATGATTTGTGTGCTGGAAGTGGTTTCGGCTAAATAGGGCGAAAACCAAATGTGGGAGCTGGCTTGCCTGCGATGCAGACACCTCAGTGGTTCAGTTGAACCGAGGTGATGCTATCGCAGGCAAGCCAGCTCCCACACTTTTTGGATCGCCGGTGTTACTGACTCTGTATTACTTCTCGACGAACGCACGCTCGATCAAATAATCACCCGGCTCACGCATCCGTGGCGATACCTTCAGGCCGAAGCTGTTCAACACTTCGCTGGTCTCATCCAACATGCTTGGGCTGCCGCACAGCATGGCGCGGTCGTCCTCGGGGTTGATCGGTGGCAGGCCGATGTCGCTGAACAGTTTGCCGCTGCGCATCAGGTCGGTCAGGCGACCTTCGTTTTCGAACGGCTCGCGGGTCACGGTCGGGTAGTAGATCAACTTGTCACGCAGGGCCTCGCCGAAGAACTCGTTCTGCGGCAGGTGCTCGGTGATGAATTCGCGGTAGGCGACTTCGTTGACGTAGCGCACGCCGTGGCACAGGATGACTTTTTCGAAACGCTCATAGGTCTCCGGGTCCTGGATCACGCTCATGAATGGAGCGAGGCCAGTACCGGTGCTGAGCAGGTACAGATGCTTGCCCGGCTTCAAATCGTCAAGCACCAGGGTGCCTGTCGGTTTTTTGCTGATGATGATCTCGTCGCCTTCCTTCAGATGCTGCAACTGGGAAGTGAGCGGGCCATCGGGCACCTTGATGCTGAAGAACTCCAGATGCTCTTCCCAGTTCGGGCTGGCAATGGAGTAAGCGCGCATGAGCGGGCGGCCGTTGGGCTGTTGCAGGCCGATCATCACGAACTGACCGTTCTCGAAGCGCAGGCCCGGATCGCGGGTGCACTTGAAGCTGAACAGAGTGTCGTTCCAGTGATGAACACTGAGGACACGCTCGTGGTTCATGTTGCTCATGTACGGGGGACTCCTGGAAATGGGTCTGCGCCAAAGGTATGGATGCGCAATTGCACAGCATTCTAATGGCGGCGACAATATCTGTTAACTGGATTATTAAGATAAGGGTTATCGGTTATATCGATATGCGATTTACTCTCCGTCAACTGCAAGTTTTCGTCGCCGTCGCCCAGCAGGAAAGCGTCTCGCGCGCTGCTGGCCTTCTGGCCTTATCTCAATCCGCCGCCAGCACCTCGATTACCGAGCTGGAGCGTCAATCCAGCTGTCAATTATTCGACCGCGCCGGTAAGCGCCTGAGCCTCAACGCCCTCGGTCACCAGCTGTTGCCCCAGGCGGTGGCATTGCTGGACCAGGCCAAGGAGATCGAAGACCTGCTCAACGGCAAGTCAGGCTTCGGCTCCCTGGCGGTCGGCGCCACGCTGACCATAGGCAATTACCTGGCGACACTGCTGATTGGCAGCTTTATGCAGCAACACCCCGAGAGCCAGGTAAAGCTGCATGTGCAGAACACTGCCCATATCGTGCATCAGGTTGCCCACTACGAAATTGACCTGGGTCTAATCGAAGGCGACTGTAGCCACCCGGATATCGAGGTGCAGACCTGGGTAGAAGATGAGCTGGTGGTGTTCTGTGCGCCCCAGCATCATTTGGCCAAGCGTGGGGTGGCCACCATGGACGAGTTGACCCACGAAGCGTGGATCCTGCGGGAACAGGGCTCGGGCACGCGACTGACCTTTGATCAGGCAATGCGTCATCACCGCAGCGCGCTGAATATCCGCCTGGAGCTGGAACACACCGAGGCGATCAAACGGGCAGTGGAGTCGGGCTTGGGGATTGGCTGCATTTCGCGGCTGGCGCTGCGCGATGCCTTCCGCCGTGGCAGCCTGGTGCCGGTGGAAACCCCGGACCTGGACTTGGCCCGGCAGTTCTACTTCATCTGGCACAAGCAGAAGTACCAGACCTCGGCGATGCGCGAGTTTCTCGAACTGTGCCGCGCCTTCACCGCTGGGGTGCAGCGCAGCGACGAGATCGTGCTGCCGAGTATCGCTTGATCGTCAGATCAGGATTACGGCCCATACCAGGGTGATCATGGTCAGTGCCACGAATTGCGCGGCGCTGCCCATGTCCTTGGCGTTTTTCGACAGCGGGTGGCGGTCCAGGGAAATACGGTCAATGGCCGCTTCTACCGCTGAGTTGAGCAATTCGACGATCAGCGCCAACAAACACACTGCAATCAGCAGCGCCCGTTCAACCCGGCTGACCTGCAGGAAAAAGCTCAAGGGGATCAGGATGACGTTCAGCAACACCAACTGGCGGAATGCCGCCTCGCCAGTGAAAGCCGCACGCAGGCCATCCAGGGAATAGCCCCCTGCATTGAAGATACGTTTGATACCGGTTTGACCCTTGAAAGGCGACATAGATGTAGGCAACTGAACCAAAGAAGTGGGGAAGCTAGATCACGCAAAGTCAAAAAAGCGTGAAGCGGCTGTAACTTAATGTTGCGAGATGGACTCGAGTTGCTGCAAAAGCAACGCCGCCTGAGTGCGCGTACGCACGCCCAACTTACGGAAAATCGCCGTAACGTGGGCCTTGATGGTCGCTTCCGACACACTCAATTCGTAAGCAATCTGCTTGTTCAACAACCCTTCGCAGACCATGGTCAATACCCGGAACTGCTGGGGCGTCAAGCTGGCCAGGCCATCGCGGGCGGCCTTGGCTTCATCGGACACATTGATTTCTTCAAACGCCTGGGGTGGCCAGGACACATCGCCGTCCAACACCGTGCGCACGGCTTTCTGGATATCTTCCATCGCGCTGGACTTGGGAATGAAGCCGCTGGCGCCAAACTCTTTGGAGCGCACCACCACGTCGGCTTCTTCCTGGGCCGACACCATCACCACGGGGATCTGCGGGTATTGGCCGCGCAGCAGCACCAGCCCGGAGAAACCGTACGCGCCCGGCATGTTCAGGTCGAGCAACACCAGATCCCAGTCGGATTTTTCAGTCAGGCGGGCTTCCAGTTCGGCAATGCTGGCCACTTCGACCAGACGTACATCGGGGCCAAGGCCCAGGGTTACGGCCTGATGCAGTGCGCTGCGAAACAGCGGGTGGTCATCGGCAATCAGGATTTCGTATGTGGCCATTGGTTAAATGATCCTGTTTTTTATGGGAGCCCTGATGGGTTCAGGGTTCACCAATACACGAGGCGACGGCCAGGCAGCGATCGCCACAGGGCCCGTTCAACGTCAAAAACACATGAAACGACGTCGATAATTCACGGTTGCACCCAATCGGCGCACAGCATGCCCAGCGTAGCCTGGAGGGTCAAGCACTACGCCCGTGGGGATTTTAGCGGGTTGCGGGCTTACAGTGCCATCATGCAAACGTCGTCTGGTTATCCCGCCGGGATGTAGGGTGCAAGGCGGGTATGCACGGTGTCCTCCGCATCCAATGACAGTTGGAATTTGGCAGCCAGGTAATGGGTGCTGAACACATCAAGGTAGGCATCCAGCACTTCGCTGGCGGCCAGGTCATCGGCCAGCTCCAGGCACAGCGCCGCCACCTCGGCGGTGCAGAAATGGTCATCGCGCTTGGAGCGCCGTAGTTTGTAGCGTGACAACTGTTCGGGCGCCAGGCTCAGCACCGGTAAATGTTCCAGATAGGGACTTTTGCGAAACATCTTGCGCGCTTCGCTCCAGGTGCCGTCCAACAGGATGAACAGTGGGCGCTTGCCCTCCTCCACGCGCACTTCACTGACCACCCGTTGCGGCGCCACGAATTCACCGGGAAATACGATGTAGGGTTGCCACTGCGGGTCGGCCAGCAACCTGAGCAACTCGGGGTCGACTTCGGTACGCGACCAGGCAAACGCGGTGGTGTCGTGTATGACATCGGCGATCAGCCAGCCCGTGTTACTGGGCTTCATCGGTTCAACGTCATGCATCAACAGGCACATGGCGGACTTGGCTTCTACCTGAGGCCGCCAGGCACACAGGCAGTACTCAGGAATGACCCGACAGCCGGGACAGCGCTCAGCACGGGAACCCCGATTGAGAAACGGCCTGACGGCACGCGCCAGACGCTGGGTACGCAAACGGGAGACGGCGTGACTCATCGGGCACGCGGCGAAGTAGAAGAAATCGACACGGAACAAACTCGTGAAAAACAGAAGTCCCGCAGTTTACCAGCGATACGCCTGGCTGTAGTGGCAAGGGCTCACCTATAATTGCGCGCCACTGAACGCACAGCCCAGTGGCTGGTCTATGCACCAGTAACCGAATCAGGAGAGTTTCATGCTGCGTTCCATGCTGCGCCTTGTTGCCCCATCCGTCGCCCTTGCGCTGGTCTTGCCTATGGGCGCCCACGCGGCCTCGCTGCTGGAGGCTCAAATGAACAAGAAGCTGCAAAGCGTCGCGGCCGAAAGCAACAAGGACCTGCCCCGGGAAATCGACGAAAAAACCCTGGAAGTCGCCTACACCGTTGAAGGGATGCAACTGATCGATCACCTCAGCGTGCTGCCTGACCGTGCCGAACAGATGCGCGCCAACCCCAAGGCTGTGTATTTCCAGCTGGGTCGCAGTGTGTGCACCAACCCGGGCTACCGCGAGCTGATGGCCAAGGGCGCAGTGATGCGCTACGAAATCACCGAGAACAAGACCAATCGCCCGGTGGCTTCCGTCAAGTTCGCAGAGGCCGATTGCCCGGCTCCGGCGAAAAAGAAAAAGTAACCTCTGCTTGACCCTCCCGCGCTGCTTCCCAGCGGCGCGCACGCTTTCTCTGCGTTTGCCACCAACGACTAAACTGCGTAATGAACTCCCAATAAGCGGTTGCCAGCCAAGGGTTTTTCGGCCCATGATCAGTTCATCCCAGATGCCCGCCCACCACAGTTTTTAATGCTGTTCTGTCATATTTCAGGGCAAAAAAGGCCTGCCCTCCTGCGGCATGCCGCGACACAAGCAGTGTCGTGGCCCAGGCGACGTTCTCGTCGACTACCCAGGCCCTGTAAAGAAGGAGAAATTGAATGCCTTATGAATCGAATGATTTGCTGCTTCGTCATTTTGAAGAAAACGGGACCGACCTCACTCAGCAGGTCGACGCACAAATTCAGTTGATCGCCCCCAACAGCCCGAATATCCCTCTTTATCGAGACATGATCCTCACCGTCCTGCGCATGGCCCAGGACGACCGTGATCGCTGGAACGCCAAGATCACCCTGCGTGCCATCCGTGAACTGGACCATGCTTTTCGGGTGCTCGAACAATTCAAGGGCCGGCGCAAAGTCACGGTATTTGGCTCGGCGCGTACGCCAGTGGAAAGCCCACTGTATGCGCTGGCCCGAGAGGTGGGTGCGGCGTTGGCACGTTCCGACCTGATGGTCATCACCGGTGGCGGTGGCGGCATCATGGCCGCAGCCCACGAAGGCGCGGGCCTGGAGCACAGCCTGGGGTTCAATATCACCCTGCCCTTTGAACAGCATGCCAACCCAACCATTGATGGCACCGACAACCTGCTGTCATTCCACTTCTTCTTTACCCGTAAGCTGTTCTTCGTCAAAGAAGCCGACGCGCTGGTGTTGTGCCCTGGCGGCTTCGGCACCCTCGACGAGGCACTGGAAGTGCTGACCCTGATCCAGACCGGCAAGAGCCCGCTGGTGCCGGTAGTGCTACTGGATGCGCCGGGTGGTGGGTTCTGGCAAGGCGCCCTGGATTTCATCCGCAGTCAGTTGGAAGCCAATCGCTATATCCTGCCCACCGACCTCAAACTGGTCCGCCTGGTCTACAGCGCCGAAGAGGCCGTAGACGAAATCAACCAGTTCTACGCCAACTTCCACTCCACGCGCTGGCTTAAGCGTGAGTTTGTGGTGCGCATGAATCATCCCCTGAGTGAGCGCGCCCTCGCCCATATGCAGCAAGCGTTTGCCAGCCTGCGGCTCAGTGGCGAATTCCAGCAACTCGCCTATACGGGCGAAGACCATGACGAACCGAGGTTCAGCCATTTGACGCGTTTGGTGTTCAATTTCAACGGTCGCGATCAGGGGCGATTGCGGGAGTTGGTGGATTACATCAACCTGCCGGAGAACTGGGCACAGGCCCAGGGCAAGGCACAGCAACGGATGACACCAGAAACAGCGTAATTTTTTGCAGGCAAAAAAAAAGGCCCACTATTTTCATAGTGGGCCTTTTGTTTTTTGCTCAGTCGTCCATATCCCGACCGCTCAATAAGCGGCTGATCATGTCCATCGAAAACCCGCGATAACTCAAGAAGCGACCTTGCTTCGCACGCTCCTTGGCATCAATAGGAAGATGCCCAGCAAACTTGCGACGCCAGGTTTCCTCCAACTGCGACTGCCAACTGATACCGCACTCACGTAGCGCAAGGTCAATATCGGCACGTTGCAGTCCGCGCTGGCTTAACTCCTCGCGAATCCGCGCAGGGCCGTAACCGGAACGTGCGCGGTAAGACACAAAGCTTTCAAGGTAACGGGCTTCCGACAACAGCCCTTCTTCCGTCAACCGGTCGAGGACTGTTTCGATCATCTCAGGCTCTGCGCCGCGCTGACGCAACTTACGTGTCAGCTCGACTCGACCATGCTCGCGGCGAGCGAGCAGGTCCATTGCAGTGCGCCGAACGGCGACGAGTGTATCCAGTACAACAGTCATCGTTTGCTTCAGACGTCAGTATCGGCTTCTTCCATTTCATCTACCGGCTCGCGGTTGGCAGCCGCTTTCACGTCCGGCGCTGCGGTCAGCAGCTTGTCGCGGATCTGCTTCTCAAGCGTGGCAGCGATATCCGGATTGTCTGCCAGGAACTTGGCCGAGTTGGCCTTGCCCTGACCGATCTTGCTGCCGTTGTAGGCATACCAGGCACCGGACTTCTCGACGAAACCGTGCAGTACGCCCAGGTCGATCATCTCGCCGTTCAGGTAGATACCCTTGCCGTAGAGAATCTGGAACTCAGCCTGACGGAATGGCGGGGCCACTTTGTTCTTCACGACCTTGACGCGGGTTTCGCTACCGACAACCTCGTCACCTTCCTTCACCGCGCCCGTACGACGGATATCCAGACGGACCGAAGCGTAGAACTTCAGCGCGTTACCACCGGTGGTGGTTTCCGGGCTGCCGAACATCACGCCGATCTTCATACGGATCTGGTTGATGAAGATCACCAGGCAGTTGGCGTTCTTGATGTTACCGGTGATTTTACGCAGCGCCTGGGACATCAGGCGGGCTTGCAGGCCCACGTGCATGTCGCCCATTTCGCCTTCGATTTCAGCCTTGGGCACCAGGGCCGCCACGGAGTCGACCACGATCACGTCGATGGCGTTGGAGCGCACCAGCATGTCGGTGATTTCCAGGGCTTGCTCGCCGGTGTCCGGCTGGGAAACCAGCAGGTCATCAACGTTGACGCCCAGCTTGCCGGCGTATTCAGGATCCAGGGCGTGCTCGGCGTCGACGAACGCGCAGGTGGCGCCCATCTTTTGCGCCTGGGCAATCACCGACAGGGTCAGGGTGGTTTTACCGGAAGATTCAGGACCGTAGATTTCAACGATACGGCCTTTTGGCAGGCCGCCAATGCCGAGCGCGATGTCCAGACCCAGAGAGCCAGTGGAAATAGCCGGGATCGCCTGACGGTCGTGATCGCCCATACGCATTACGGCACCCTTGCCGAATTGACGTTCGATCTGACCCAGGGCCGCAGCCAAGGCTTTCTTCTTGTTGTCGTCCATTAAAGTCCTCACGTAATCAATAAGGCCTGACGGCCAACACCTGTATAAGTAGACAGTATTGTTCCACAAAGATCCGAGATCGCCTACCCCTGATTGTCTATTTCTGCTGCAGCTCGTCGCAACAAGCCCTCCAGCGCGGCTTTTACCGTTTGTCGGCGGACCTCGTCGCGGTTGCCGGGGAAGTGCGCAAGCTCGGCGGTCACCTCTTCGCCCACGGCAAAAGCCAGCCAAACGGTGCCCACCGGCTTGTCCGGCGAACCGCCATCCGGGCCAGCGACACCGCTGACCGCCACGGCAAACCGTGCCAGGCTTTTTTCCTGCGCACCGCGGGCCATCGCCTCCACCACTTCCTGGCTGACGGCCCCGACTTTGGCGAACAGTTTTTCCGGCACATTCAACTGCCGGGTCTTCTGTCGGTTGGAATAAGTGACATAGCCCGCCTCGAACCAGGCCGAACTGCCCGGGATCCGCGTGATGGCTTCGGCAATGCCGCCGCCGGTACAGGACTCGGCAGTGGTGACGTGGGCACTGAGCACCTGCAAACGGCGACCCAGTTCGGCAGCCAGTTGAGTGATTTCCTTCACGGTCGTCTCCAGGAATGGGCGGGGGTTTGTCTACCCTACAGGAGCCCATCGACCTTGCAAGGTACAGAGTGCATCAAGACGCTAATGCGCGACGGCCTGCACCTGCCACACATGCGTCATGAGCAGGCGCGCACCGATCAGGCGAAACGCACCTAAGAAACGCAGAGCACCGCCTTCGCCCGCGCCCACAACTGTAAACGGTCGTCCAGGCCATTGAGGCCGCCGTTGATCCGACGGGTGATGGTGGTGAACTGATCGTTGTCGGCGAGTTCGTTAAGGCCGTTGCTTTGCCAGAACCAGGCGGCGGACTCGCAGGCCCATTGCGGTTGTTCCAGCAGTTGCGGCTGGAGCAGCAGGCGATCATCGCCGAACAGTGCTTGGCTGCACGCCATGTAATTACGGCGCCCGGTGATCTGGATCAGCCCCCTGCCCCGATATATTTGCCCATCACCGTCCGCCTCAGGGGTGTTGCCCAGCCGCGCGGCCAAGCTGCCGGTGTCATATTTGCTCAAGTATTGATCACTGCCCAATTCGCGCACGTACTGCAACTGGGCAGACTCGTGGCCGGTTTGGGCGAGGAAGGCGGCGACGCGACGGGCCGTATTGATCTGATGCCCCGCAAAGGCCGCATTTAGAAAGGTTAAAAAAATGCCCGCGCGAAGGCGGGCTCCAGGCATGACACCCAGAAGCTGAGCATGTGTGATTACCATGGGTTTTACTCTAAGGAAGGATCTACACCGACAAACCGCTGGCCTGGACCGTACTCCGATAGCCACCTTTTCGCTCGCCCTTGGATTTCACCGTTTTAATCGACCAGCGCCCTTGCATGAACCCCGGCCACGACTCATCCAGCAGCAACAGGCCTTCAGCAGCCAACGAAGGATTACCAGGGCAGACCACATCGATCTGCAACCCTTCGCGCCCCACCCGCCGCATCTCTCCCTGCGCCGCCGAGCGTGCTTCGTCCTCGCTCTGGTATCGCTGTGTCACCACTTTGAAGGGTGCGATGCCCACCTTGACGACACGCTGTTTTCCGGCTGCCGCGTCCCACCATGACGTTTGCGCACCGTTGTATTTGGCACGGCTGGTTTCGGTGAAACTGGCGCTGATGAACGCGCGGTCACCTGGACGATTGTCGTGGGTGATCGACAACCGTACATCCGGCAATGCCTTGCCCGACAGCGTCTTGATCTGGCCTTTGCGCCCCAGTACATACAGCTCATCGACAGGCTTGGCCACCGCATCGAAGCGCTTGGCCAGGCGCGTCAGAAAGGCCATGTCGCTTTCATTGGTCTGATCGATGTGCGCGATCGGCTCACCGTCGAGTTCGGGCGCCACACGCGGTGAAAAACCGTATCGGGTGGTCAGTTGGCGAAACAGCGCACCCAGGGTTATCGGCCCATGGCTGGCGGTGCGGCGCTGTTTGAATTCGTGCTCGTCGAACGGTGCCGCCGTGGCCACCAGCACCAGTCGCAATGGGAACATCGAGGGCGTGCGCTGGGTGATCTTGAACACGCCCTTATCCACCAGGCCCGATTCCAGGTACCCAATACGCAGGCCAATTTTGCCGCCCAGATCGGGCAGCCCTTCAAGCCCCTCGATATCGAGAGTCAGCTTCAGTTGATCAGATACAAACCCCGCTGCGTCGGTATGCTCCCACTCCAAGAGCCGCTCGTTGAATAACGCGGCATTGGCTCCGTATAGCTCCACTACAGGTGTAAATCCGAGTGCCATGATGGCTCCTTAATCCCAGGCGGAAACCGGCCGGCTCGCAACTGGTTGCGCGTCCAATTCGGGCACCAGCACGCTGACGCCCGCCGGCAGTACCGCGCCCTGTTCGGCCAACTCCGGGTTCAAGCGCCACAACGCTTCTTCTGCGGCATCATCACTGCGCCCCAGTTCACGGTAGAGCAACAGGTTCACCGAGTCGCCGGCAATACTTCGAACCCTACGCATTGACGAACTCCTCCAGTAACAATGTCCAATTGATCACCATGGCCGTCCCGTCGTCGATCACGCTGGCTTGTTTTTCACTGATCGACTGGATGGTCCATAGCCCCCAGTTACGCCCTAACCCGTCCACCAAAGGCAACGGCGCACGCAGGGCCTGCAGGGTGCGCAACTCATCCAGGCGCGCCATGCCATTGGCACGCGCAGCCTTGCCGCCCAATGCCAGGGTTTCGAGCCCCTGGCCGACCTGGCTGGATTTAGGTTTGCCGGCAATGATGTCGAGACTGACCCAGCCCCCGCTGCTACCACGATCAAGCGTGTCGTAGGCGAACCCACGGGACAGCCCGAAAATAAAAGTACCCAAGACCATCTGTTGTCGCATCACACAGCTCCATCGGTGAGTGCTGCGCCGCGTCGGGTCGCCAGCAGGTTGTCCATCGACAGCGGGGTAAATTGCGCTTCGATCTGTTGCACCACGAGCGCCGCCAGTTGTTGATGGCTGGCTTGCTCAGGCGCGGTGATGGTGATTTGCGGGGCGAAGTTGATTTGGCGGTTGTCGGCTTGAGGGGCGTTGAGGTTTTTGCTGACCTCTGTGGGGGATGGCAGGCGATCGCCCGCCCCCATCACTTTTTCAGCCAGCCACGCACCGACGTCACTGCCCACGAAAGTGCCCACGGCACCACCGACTACCTTACCGATTGCGCCCCCGGCGACGCCGCCCATCACACCGCCCAACACTGTGCCGGCACCCGGAACGACCGAACCGATAACGGCTCCCGCCAGCGTGCCGACCGCTCGGCCTATCGCCATCCCAGCCACATCACCGACGACACCGCCGGCAACACCGCCGCCGATAGAGCCCACGCTAGTGCCAACCGCTTGACCCAGGTTTCCGGTCATCGCGCCTTTCGTCATCTCGACACCGGCCTGGGCCACCACCAAACCCAGGGGGACCCCTTTGGCCAGCTTGCTCACCTTCGCCGCTTTGCCAGAGATGCCAGGGCCGGAAGCAGACGGGCGATTACCGCTGTGCTTGTCATTGCTCGGGGCTTTGCGCTGGCTGTCCGGCGGTGTGGTTTTATTCCCTGCTGCCGGCCCCTCTCCGAGCACTTTCCCTGCGACCTTTTCGAAAATCTTGTCCTTCACGGCACCGAAAACACCAGAAACCACCGGGATCAGCACCGCCCCCGCCAGGGCGACGGCAGCGGCAGCCTTGGGCAGGCCTTCCGCGAGCCAAGCCACGCCACTGACCAGGCCTTTCATTACGGTCAGCGAGGCATCCACAACGGGGGCCAGCGCTGTATCAGAGGCGGTGCTCAAGCGTGTGGTACTGGCCTCGTAGGCTTGCCGACGCGCGTAAGTAGAGTCCGCACGAACCGCGGCCGAACGCAGCACCGAACCTTGGTCGCCCAGCGTCGAAGTGGCGTAGGTGGATTTTTCTGCGACCAGCGAAAAGGCCTGTTTCACGTTGTCGATCACCGGTACCAGGCTCAGAATCGTCTGGTTGCCGTCGAACAACTGCGTCGCCAGCACCGCCTGCCTTTCGGCAGGTTGCGACTTGAGCGCCTCCAGCACCGTAAGCACGGCCTGTGGGGCGTCCTGTTTCATGCCCGCCGCGAGTACTTTTGGATCAAGCTTGAGCTCTGCCCAGGCACTGCGTTGCCCTGCAGAGGCGTTGTCGCCTTTAGCCAGGACGGTGCTGATTTTTTCCAGCCCGGCACCAGCAACAGCCTTGTTGTTACCTGCGCTCAACAACGCCGCCGAAAGCGCTGCAGCCTGTTCGGGACTCATGCCCGCAGCCTTCGCGGCAGCGCCCTGGAGTTGCACAACAGCGCCGATATCCGCCGATTCGGCCTTGAGCGATACCTGGGTGCCCAGCACGTTTGTTGCGTCGGCAAGGTCCAAGGCTTGTGCGCGATCAAGGTGCATTGACTCGCGCCAGCCGCCCATGATTTCGCCGGCATTTTTGACGTCGATCTTGAACGCCGTCGCCAGGATCGCAGCGTCGCGAGCGAACTGCTGCAGGTCTGCCCGGCGCCCAACGGGGTCGATATTGCCCGAAGCGTCCTTGCGATCACTGCCGATACCGGAACGGGCGGCGGCATACTCGACCTTCGCGAGGTCGACGGCACTGGCACCACTGGCAGCCACCACCGGCTCGGACGCCATGGCAAGGTTGGCTTCACGCAATGCCTTGCGCTCATGCCGGGCAAACATCAACAGTTGATCAATATCGGTCATCGCGGCGTCCAGCGCCTGCGAGGGTGTGCGCTTGTCTGTAGCCGCGACGGTCTTCGTACCCTCTGCGTTCCCGGCAGTTTGAGCTTGCCGGGCGTCCATCACCTTGAGCAACGAGACGTTGAACAGCTCCAGCGTATCGACCAACCGTACCTGCCCGTCCGCCAGATGCTTGATCTGCAAGCTGGCATCGGCCAATGCCAGCGCCAAACTCGCCGCACTCCCCGGGGCCACCTCAAGCGGGCTCGGCAGCGCTTGGGTGATAGGTTTGAGACTGGCCTGCATTCCTGTCATCTGAAGGGCGCCCTGAGTCATCACGCCGTCCTTGGCAATGGCTGACCCTGCTCCATGATTACTATCTGCCATTGCGCTCTACTCCTGTTTGACGCCAAGACGACTGATTGCGATGTCGTAGCGGCGCAATGCTTTGCCGGCTTCCCAATCGAGGATTTCCGCTTCGTTCACCGAGTAAACCAGCGGCACTACATCGAGAATCACTTCGATGTCGCGCTCCGAAAGAAGTCCGCCGGTTTGTTTAAAAAATCGTCGATGCGCTCCTGCAGCTCGGTCCAGTCGGGCACGGTCAGGCCGGCAAGATCGGGAATCATCAGGCCGGTACAATGGGCGGTGATGAACTCGGCACGCTCTTTGTTAGTGGCTAGCTTTTTCATCACCTTGGTAGCGCGCAGGGCGGGCATTTCCAGGGGCAGTTCCGACAGGTTTCGGCCGGCGGCGTCCAGGGGTAATAGCAGGTGGACAGGCTGGTCGTGGGTCGTCACGTCCTGTTCTTTCAGGAAGAACGAGGCCGGGCGTGTCGACATTTCGTGTACGTACTGCGCAATGCTCACGTAGTCCGGGCGCTTGAGTTGGTCGAGCTCTTTTTCCGACAGGCCGGTGGCGAGTTTCGCCAGTTCGAAGAACTGGTCGTCCTCGTCATCACCGGCCCGGGCCAGCGCGTCTTTCTGCGCGGCGTAGAACAACGGCTTGAGTTGAACCTGCTCGATCATTGCACCGGTGTCGGCGGTGATCGGGGACAGCAGGATGTGCAACGGTGGCATCCAGGCCATGGGGAATTCCTTGTTGAGCGGTGTTGAAAAGTGCAAAAAATCTAAACCTGAGCACGACCTCTGTGGGAGCTGGCTTGCCTGCGATGGCATCCACTCGATACACCAGGGATACCGAGTCGCCTACATCGCAGGCAAGCCAGCTCCCACCTTGACCGTGCTCGCTTCAGATTGCGCTGGCCTTTAAGGCATCAGTACGGCGCGGCGCGCATCGCCAAGAATGTCGACACCGTTAAGTACGAACTTCTGGGTGCGCACGTCGATGTCGATCACCGAAACGCCATTTTCCAGACGGTTGTAGGTACGGCAGGACAGTTCCAGTGTGGTGGTGGCCTTGTCTCCCATCTTCAGCTTCGCCTCCTCCAGGGATTTGAGCTTGCCGCCGACGGTGTGGTAGGTGAAGTAGGTTTTGCCATCCTGATCCTGGCCGGCTTCACGCACGTTCAGCAAAATGTCGTCGCCCATGCGCACGCCCAGGGCCAGCATGATTTCCGGGCCGGCACCTTGCAGCACCAGCTTGGCGTTGAGCACCTTGCCGCTCTTGGCCATTTCCTCGGCAATAAAGCGCCCGCCGGACATAAGCTCCATGTCGAACTCGATCTTCGGCGGGGTGAACTCTTCTACGGTTGCGGACAACGGCAGGCCTTGAAGGGTGGCCGCAATGGCCTGTCTGACTCGGTTGGTAAACATTAGAGAACGTCCTCCAGGAACTGCTCGATGATTTCATCGCGGGCGTTGAGTTGATAAACCATGTGTTCGTTCGGCGCGTAGCGGCCGTAGTCGATGACGATGAACCAGGTGCCGTTCTTGTACTTCTCGACGCTGTTCAGCTCCGGGTGCAGGTACACGCTGCCGCCGGGAATGGTTTCGTCGGCCACCAGGGTTTGCAGCCAGTCGTTGATGCGCTTGACCTCCTGGTCCATGAAGGACTTGGTGAGGTTCTTGGCCATGGCTTTCTGGCCGGCCTTGACCAGCTTGCGGCTGATGGCATCTTCCAGGCCGACGTAGCTGATGAACTTGCCGGTGATGGAGCGGTTGCCCAACAGCGAGAAGCCGCCGAGGATGGTGCGGGCGTAGTAGCTCACGCCGTAGCGGTTGAGCAAGTCGCCTTCGGTGGAGGTGTCGAGGATGTTGTACTCGACCACGCGGGAAACGTCCTCGGCGAAGGTCACCTGGTTGCCCGGGCTTTCCCACTGCTTGACCTTGGCCAGCGCGGCGATGGCCAGCGAGGATGGCGACAGGAACACGTTTTTCTTCGCGGCCTTGGAGTACACCGACGGCATGTTGTGCACCAGCAGGCAACGGTCGAAGCCCAGGTCGGCCCCGCCCAGTTCGCCGCTGTAGGTCACTTGGTCGGCAACGGACGCGTCCTTGCCATCCAGCACCACACGGGCCTTGATGCGCTTGCCGAAGGAGGCGAACTCACCGGCCACGGCCTTGGTGCTGGTAAAGCCTGGAGCGCCGATGATGGTCAGGTCTTCAGGGACGCTGCTCAAGGCAGCCAGGCCCAGTTTGCGACCGGTGACCGGGTCGTTGCCGCCGATCACATTGTTGATCGTATCGGCCGGGGTGGCGCCCTCTTCGACGATCACGACATAGACCGGCACCTTGACCACTTTGAGGATCTGGTACACCGCCTGGAACAAGGTGCCCGACTCAGTGCCGGTAGGGTCCAGGAGCGCCTGGGCGGTGAAGCTGTTGATGCGAAACGGGGCGTTTTTCGGGATCGACGCATGGGCATTCGGCGCAGTGCCGACTAGGCCAATGACGTTATCGCCAAGGCCACCCATGGCCTCGGGGGATTCAGTGGCATTCACAGTGATGCCGTTGTGCTCGAAGTTCAGGACTTCTGCCATGGTTATTCAGCCTTCTTCGGGGTGGAGTTGAGGACGCTGGTCAGTTCCAGACGGCCAGCGGTGCGCAGGGCGGATGCTTCGACGTCGAGCAGTTCCAGCTCCTCACCGGCGGTAGACCAATGGCCGTTGCCGATGGGGAATGGGATGAGGACGGTGTAGGTTTGGCGGGTGGGCATGGGTGGAAATCTCCGGATGGGAAATGCAAAAGCCCCTGCGAGGGGGGGCTTTGGGGAGGCGAAAAAAAACCGCTTTCGCGGTGGGTTTACTTATCTTCTGGCAAGGGGAAGCGCGCCTTGATTTCGGCTACTTTGGCTCGCCATTCTTTTTCCTTTTCAGCCGTACCGTCGAATTGCCATTCGAGGTACATCGGGTCAGCTTCGCTGACGTAGGCAGAGCGGCGGGCAGCAATAGTGCTAGCGAGCGCGGCTGCGGACGTGGCGTTCTCGATCAGCGCCTGGGCGGCCTCATCGCTAAAGCCCAGACCTTTGAGGGTCTGCGCGCTGGCGGGTACGTTGATCAACGAGTCACCCGCAGGGGTTACCAACTTTTCGATAAACAAAGTCATTTGATCAGTCCTTAAACCTTGGCGGTATAGCGAATGTCGTTATCGTGGGAATAAGCCAAGCGCTTCTCTTCGAGAGTTTTACCGAGCGCAACCTCTGCCTGAGCCAAGGAATAAGGTTTCACCGCCCAACGAACTTCCCAATCGGCGTTAACGTCATCCTTCATAATCACTTCAGTGTCTAACTTACTGTAATTAACAGGGTAATCAAATGTTTTGGTGATGGTATAGCTCAGCCCGCCCCTCAGGTACATCCCAGAAAACTGTGGAGCATTCGTTAGCTGTCCAGCGACCAAACCCAAGTACATGGGTTTGAGCCCAGTAACGGCACGTGCTGTACAAACCATGCCAAACGAAACACCTCTTACCGTTTCACGGTAAGTCTGGGAGATGCGCTTGATAGCCAGGAAGTTAGCGTCACCGTTCCATATATACCCGACACCCTCGAGTTGCAAGTTCAAGCCAGCGATGTGATAAACCCCCTCACCGAAGGGTGCTTTGTCACTGTCTCGATAATATACCCGCGAAACGGTAATCTCTGTTTCACCCGCCTCGTTACCGGGCATAGTCCACCAAACAGGATAAAACACGTCGGTAGACAACCCAGTGAGGTCTATATCCTGTTTATAAAGCGCACGACCATTAATATCCTTCGCCTGCACACTATTACGCCAAGCAGTAAACTGACTTGAAGCCGCCTCTACCCGCGCATCAATCTTCCCAATTTGGTTAGTAACCGTCTCCGTAAGCTTGTTACATGCATCCACAACTTTTGTGATAGTCGTTTCAAGTCCCATCATCAACTCCCTGTCAGTTAATCTTTCCAGCACTTTTGTCAGTGCTACTACTTCGCTTCGAGATGCATAACCCGAAACATCAAATCAACGTGGCGGGACATATTGCCAACCGAAGCCGCCGCCATAATCGCGATCTCCTCCGCCAACAACAGATTCAAGTTCTCACTCCCCACCACAATCGTCACGCTATCCGCCGGCAACGGCGAAACATCCAGCGTAAACTTCTGCAGCACCCGCGCCGCCGCCGCTTTATACGTCAGCAACTTCCCCGCCACGGAATACACCGCCAGCAAGGTGCCACTGGCGAGGTAAAACCCGAACTCGCCAATCTCATACTCACCGTCGCCATCGAACAGCGCGGCCATCCTGAGTTGGCGCTCGCCCAGGTCTTCGTAATCGACGATGGCCACCCGTTGGCGCTCGTCACGCAAGGCCACTTCGCTGCCGTCGGGGTTGTAGCGGGCGGTGCCGGCGCCGATGTGGGTGATTTCGCCTTTGAGGCCCTGGTTCTTTGCCTGCAGCACTTCATCCAAACCTTTGGAGGTGAAGCGCACCAGGCGCGTGATTTCATCTGTCATGGCTGCGCCCTGAGGTCGTAATCGTTAATGGTGTAGTGCTGGGCAACCCCGGCACTGTTTAGGCGAGCCACCAGCGCCAGGTCCGGCAATGCGCCGTTCAGGTAGAACTCGCCGTCGCTTAAAGGCGCGTCGAGCACTTGCGTGAGCGCGAGCTGGCCTTCGGTTTCATGCACGATGGTAATCGTCGCCTGATCGCGTTCACTTTTCGCCGCGTTGATACGTCGGATCAGCCGGTTGTGGTCGCCGCTGGACCAACTGCGCCCGATGATCGCCTGCACGTCGAAGGTGTAAGGCACGCCCAAGGGGCGCTGCTGATACCAAGCGCTGATATTCGGCGTGAAGCCCAATGACTCCACCGCATGGCTCAGTGCCTTGGGTGTGCCGGCCTGGCGCTGGATCTGCCAGGACAAGGCCACGGTCAGGCGTTTTTCCGCTTCGCTGGCCTCGGCATCCCATTCGCTGACGCCACGGTCGGCGGCCAGGTAAGGCAGGAATTCGCTAGGGGTATACAGCGGGTTCATCAGCGCCGGAAACGGCGGGGTGACGCGCTCAAGCAATGTGCCGAAGCCCAGGTCCAGGGCCTTTTCCAGCGGTGAGCTGTTGGCCGGCAGCAAACTTGCTTTGGGTTCACTCATAGTGTGCGCACCTCCACCTCGACGCCCGTGCAATACGGGGCCTGGAACGCCGTGCTGACAATCGGCGCCAGCGGTTCGAGGATGTGCAGTTGCGCGGCCCCGGCACTGTGGATGGCGTAGTCGATCCAGCTGGGGTCGACCCGCCCTTCCAGGCGATGGCAGGACTCTGCGTAGTCTTGCAGCAGTTTCTGCGCTGCCACTTGGGTCAAGCCCGAGTCCGGGCCGGCGTTGATCTTGGCCACCACGCGAATTTTGTAGGGTTGAATCTGCGCCCCCTGGACGCTGACCAGGTCGGTTTCGGGCCGTACATCCGGCCGTGCGAAATGTCGACGTACACCGTCAAGCAAGTCGACAGATGGCGTGCCGTCGCCCTCCCTGGAAAGCACGGTGACCATGACTTCCCCCGGTGCGGTGCGACGGGCGTTGCCGTCCTTGACCTGGGCCGCGTAGCCGTCGGGGTCGAAGGTGTAGGTGACCGTGACCACACCGGGCGTCGCGCTTTGTACTTTCACTGCTGGGCGCTCGCCCAAGGTGAACACTTCGCGGCGATACTGCATGCGCGAGCCCGCCGCTGGGGCGTGGGGTGCCAGGTAGTAGCGCAGGCGGGCGTCGTCGTCGCTTTCCAAGGTGGGTGGCACCGGCGGGAACGCGGCCGGGTCGCCAGGGTCGAGCATTTGGCGTTCCAGGCCCATATCGGCCAGGCGTGCATCCAGGTTGCTACCGGTGGCCCACCACGCCAGCATCTGTTTGATGCGGGCGTTGTATTTGCGTTCGTGGGTTTGCAGGCGCACGCAAAAAGCTTCAAGGGCCAGGGTCAGCAGTTCGCTTTCGTTGTCGAGGCTGGCCTGGAGTTTGGCTGCGCTTTGCGGCGCGCGAGTGGCGACGTAGTCGATGACAAACGCTTTGAATTCGGCCAGCAACGGTTCGAACTCATCGACCTTAATGATGGCCGGTTCCGCCAGTTGGTTCTGGCCGGGGATCAGCATACTCATGTCACGACCTCGAAGGATTGTTGGCGGTTTTTCCAGGTCCCGGCAAACCGCAGCAGCAGGCCGGCGCCTTGGCGGGTGGCGACAATGACCTGGGGGTCGAAGTCGCCGATACCGTTGTGGGTGTTGTAGAAGGCTTGCGCGGCGTGGCTCTGGGCGAGGATCAAGAGGTCGTCACCGAGGTTCTGGCCGAGCAATTGCGGGATCAGCGAGCCATACAATGGGCGTTTTTGCCGAGTACCCACTGGGGTGGTCAGCGCCCGGGTGGCGCGCTGCACAAATTGCAGCCAATCATCGACGGCTGCCCCGGTGTTCCTATCGATTCCGAGCATGGGATATCCTTATCGGGGGCTGATGACGCGTCCTTGATGGTCCACCACCGGGCCGCTGAAGTGCGCGCCGCCGGCGTCCAGCAACAGGCTGGTGCCGCCGACTTGCAGGGTGATGCCCTGGGCGCTGAGGGTCAGGCTGGCGGCGCCGACTTTGACGTCAACCTGCTCGCGGGAACCGCTGAAGGTGGTGGGGCCGTTGACCCAATTGAAGGTATGGCTGGCATCGTCGTAGTCGCTTTGGGTACCGTCTTGATGCCGGCGCCGGGTCAACGTCGCAACGCTGGAGACTGGCGGAAAACGATCACTGTTGAGGCCAAACAAAGCCACGGATTGCACACCGCCTTCTCCCCCGCCGTAGTTGAGCAGCAGGCATTGTTCACCCACCGTGGGGATACGGGTTTCGGTTTGGGCACCTGCACTGGGGTTGAAAAAGCGGATCGCCGGGGTCAGCAAATCACCGTGGCTGACCTTGCAGGTGTTGCTGGCCGCGTCGACCTGCTGGCAAATGCCGATCCGGCAGAAGCTTTCAGCGCGGCGGTAAAGGTCTTCGAGCTGGCTCTCCATCTCTGCCAGGCGTTCGACGATCGGCCCCAATTGCATGCGTAACAGCGCGTCGAACATGGGCTACTCCGCCAGTGGCTGGTATTGGGTTGGGTCGTCGATGTTGGAGACGTCCCAGGTGCAGGCAAATAGCGGTTGGCCTGTGGGATCGTCGAGTAACGCCGGCCCCAGATAGAGGGTTTGCGTGAAGGAAACCGTCCAGGTGTCGTAGTCCGTTTCTACGGAAGTGCGCAAAGCGGGCGCAGCGACGATATTCGCCGGCAAATCGCACTGTGCCGGGGGCAGGTTCCATCGGTTATCCAGCACCAGGTCCATCAGTTGGCTGGCCAGGTCGCAGGCATCGAACGCCAATGCACCGGGAGCAACCATGGCCCTGAGTGAAATGGCCAAGACGTGGGCTTTGCGCCCCTCGCGAGAGCGAATGCCAGGGCCATTACCTTCGACCGTAACCATTACGCCGTTTTTTTCAGCGTCGCCCTGGAAGTCCTGGTGGCTCCCCACCTTGAGGCCCGGGAGGGCTGCATGCAGCGCCGCGCCAATGGCCTGGGGCAGTTGCGATGGCTTTTCGATAAGCGTCATTTTAGTAGCGTCCTTGCAACAATTACTGCGGGTCCTGGCGGGAGCCTTGGTTGATCCCGATGCGCTTGGCCGCCCACCGCTCGTAAAGGCCGATCGCCACGTCGGCACCGGCCATGGCGGTCAGGCAACCGATGGCGCCGGCGGTCCAGATCGACATCCCCGCGGCGTAGCACAGCATCAGGGCCGAAACCCCGCAGACCATGCACGCCCCGGAACGCAGGGCCAGGCGGCGGATCAACGACCAACCGCGGGCGCCCTCCTTGTCGGCCCGCCACATCTCGCCGGATACACCGCCGATCACTGCCAGTACGATGACCAGCCAGATAGGCATCTCCGCTAACGCTTGCTGTTCACTTGTCATGTCACGCCTCCTGGCTGAGCAATAAATAGTCCGTATTTCATTTACAAATGCTTGAGTAGGTAGGCATTCCAAAAAGCCCGGTCGCCCGGGCTTTTCAGTAATGATGTCCTCGGACTTTCGGCGCTACTGGCGCGGTACGGTCCTTTCCTCGATGTTTTTCCGACCACGATCCCTGTCTGCCGGATAACTGCTTTTGGTGCTTTACGCTGCACACCCGGGTCAGTTGCCAACCCTCTGAACCGTTAAGGCCGGTTCATCGCTGCCTGTTGTTGAAGCGTTGAAACTAAAGAGCGTCGGCATCCTTGCCGGTGTTGCCTGGCCTCCCTGCCATCGCTTCGATGGCGTCCTTGCCGATGTTGCGTGCCTTCCTTGTCTTCCTTGGCAGCATCCTTGCCGCCTCCACCAGGCCTTGTTGGCTGGCTTGAGATGAAGAATATGCATGTATGCATATACAGTCAATGCACAAATGCATTTATTTTTGCTATAGGAATGCACGGATGCATTCGAAGCCTGGCGGGCTTGGGTTTTGCCGGTTTTCTACGGACGAAAAAAAACCCGCACATGGGCGGGTTTCTTCTTACGCGTGGAGGTTAGCGGGCGTACATGCCCCACCAGAAAACATGACCGAGGATGCTGATCTGCTCATCCTGGATATCCTGAAAGCTGTAGTCCTCATCGGGGTGTTCATCACGGTTGAAGCTGCGCAGGCGAATACCGGAAGGCAGGCGGTAGAGCTGTTTAACCCGCAACTGGCCGTTGTGATTGATGGCATACAGGTCGCCATCCACGATATCGCCAATGCCGCTCTTGCCGGCATTCACCCCTACCGTGGCGCCGTCGCGCAATACCGGCAACATACTGTTGCCACGTACCGTCACGCATTTGGCCTGGTCGAACTGCACACCATTATGCCGCAGGCTGCGCTTGCCGAACCGCAGGCTGGCTTTCTCGCTTTCCTCGATGACGAATCTTCCTGATCCAGCAGCCAATTCAACCTCGCGCAGAAAGGGGATCGACACCTCATCATCATTAACGGGGGTGTCGTCGTCCCACAGGCTTATGTCCTTGAGTTCCGAATGCATCGGGTCGCGCCCGTCATCGCGCACAACGCCCACTGCTGCGCGCCCGCGCAGGTAATCAGTGCTGACGCGAAAATACTCGGCGATGCGCGAGATGTGTTTATCCGACGGATCAACGATCTTGCCGCTGAGGATCCGGGACAGTGTGGATTGAGGCACGCCGGTGCGCCGGTGGAGCTCCGTGGGGGAGATCCGGTCGCGATCCAGCAGTTCTCTTAAGACGATAGAAACGTTGCGTTTTTGCATAACGCGGATAGTGACGGGAGTTTCTGAGGTTGGCAAATGCTAATTTGCATATTTATGCATTAAACATCCAACTTTCAATTAATTCGAATCAAAATACTGTATATACACCCAGCTATCTGCATTCTACTATTCTGCCAGCTTGGTATTGCTGCCGATCAACACCTTGCATGTCGACAACTCAAGGCCTATGTATAAAACTCTTTGACAACGTAGCCAGCAACGACGGAGGTGCTCATGGCTTATTCAGCGCTAGCTGTTGCTAACGCCTTCATTGAACGCGCGAAGGAAGGCAAGGTTTCGGGCCTGACCCCGATGAAGCTGCAGAAACTGCTGTTCTATACACAGTCCTGGCATTTGCGCGAACGGGACCAGCCCCTGATGGATGACCACTTCGCCCGCTGGCAATATGGCCCGGTCATCCCGTCGCTTTACCATGAGTTGAAATCCTACGGTAATCGCCCGGTGACCGCGCTGCTCAGCAACCTGAAGCCCGACGCCGAAGACATTGTCTTCGTGACACCGAGGGTTCCCGAGAGCGATACCTACACCCATCGTTTGATTGACCGGATCATTAACAAATACGGCAAATGGTCCGGCACCCAACTGTCCAACCTGTCCCACGAGGACGGCACAGCCTGGGCCCTCAAGGGTGCCGACGGTTCCGCCATCGACTGGGAAGACATGGCAACACTCATTCACCCAAAGAGCCGCATCCGTGAGTGAAGAACTCGACAACCTGGAACTCACCCTGCCCCCCGCGGCAGGGCCTGACCAGGACACCCAAGCCGGTGGCGAGCAAGCCATAGGCACCGACGATGAAAGAAACCAGAACCTAAAAGACCAGAAGGCTGAAAGGCAACTGCGCAAGAAATATGCGGGGCGTGCGTTTTGGTTCGCTGCGTGCGGGGTGATCTTCTGGGGGGTCCTGCTGGTGTGGAATGGCTGGTCGACGTATTACTCGGGTAAAGCACCGTTCTCGGACAATGTGTTGATTGCCATCACTACGGCGACTTCAATCAACTTGTTTGCGGCGTTTCTTGGGGTGATCAGAGGGTTGTTTCCGGCTAGTGGGCGTAAATCCAAATAGTCTGGTCGTACTCATACCCTGACTTCTCTCTATCCGGCATTGAGGTGTGAGCACGCAAAAGTCAGTTAATCATCTTCAAGGCACTGATCGGTTTTTTAGTTTTTTTTGACCTTATCCAGCAGCGACCGGCTGCAAAAATCGCACCGAGGTGGAGTTTCATCTTGCGGCCAACACCTCGGATTTCCGCCACGTCTGTATTGCGCAAGACCCGGTCCCGCTTAACCGGGTAGGTGCTATTGACCACCCCGACCAGCATCAACTGAAGCCGCACCCGCGGCGGCTTCTGTCGTCGGCCAGTTAGCGGCGCGGAGTCTGCAAGGCGTGGTAGCCGTAATCGGCGCGAGCTTTGCGTAAAGGAACGCCCGCCTCGATAGCCGCACGAATATGTTCTTCGGCCTGGTGGATTTCTTCGGCCACCTCCAGCACTTCGCTCAGTGAGCCGGCCGGAATCACCACCAGGCCGTCACCGTCGCCGCGCAACCAATCATCGGGTTGTACCCGCACGCCACCCAGCGTAACGGGCGCCTGGATCGCTTCGACACGCACGCGATCCTTGCCAGTGCGCATCCAGTTCCCCCGGGAAAAGATCGGGTAGTTAAGCTCCAACGCACGGTCGACATCGCGGCAGATACCGTCAATCACCGTCCCGGCCAACTGCTTACGGGCGGCGGTAGAGGTCAGCAAATCGCCCCACACGGTGGTGTCGAGCCGCGCCTGGTTGTCGATCACTACCACCTGGCCAGCCTCAAGGTCGTCGATGTAGTCACCCACCGAGCCGCCGTCCAGGCCAATAGGGCCGTAGCGCAGGGTCCAGGCTTTGCCTGTGAGGTTGAACGACCGGTCCAGAGGCATGATGTCGGTGCACTGGCAAACGATTTTCAGGCGGTCCATCGCATCGCTGAGGTCGGTGCAACTCAGGGCGTCGAGGCGGGTAACAATAGAGGTTTGCATGATGTGGCCTTCCTTGTGTCCTGTGGGTTAACGCGCGGTGGCGTCGGCACTGAATGCGTGGATCTTGTCGACGATCTGGCGTGACGCCGTCCGGATTGCCGTTGTGGTATTGCCAGCGATGTGCGGCGTCAATTGCGCATTGGCAATAGCGGTCAATGGCGAGTCGAAGCGGTCTTTTTCAAGGGCAAAGGTATCGATGGCGACGGCTTTGATATGCCTGGGAAACTGGCGCATGAAAGCGGCCAACCGGTGTTCGTCGACGATCCCGCCGCGCGCGGTATTGATGAGGATTGATCCCTGGCGCATCTGCTGGAACTCAGCGGTGCCGAACAAGCCTCGGGTCTGCGGGGTGAGCGGTACGTGGATCGAGACGATGTTCGCCTCGGCCAGTAACTGTTCAAGACCTGCCCGCCGTTCAAGCCCAAGGCTGTGCGCCACCGGTTCGGTAAAACGTTCGGACCCGGTGGCGATCACCTTGATGCCCAGCGCCGCAGCCTTGCGCGCCACCTGCCGGGCAATGCTGCCGGTGCCCACCAGCCCAAGCGTCAGTTCGGCGTATTCGCAGGCAGGTGCCAAGGAGCCTTTTGCCCAATGGCCGTTGTGCGTTTCAGCGTTGTAGTCATCCAGGTCGCGCGACAGAAACAGCGCCTGGGCCACGACGTATTCGGCAACAGCGGTCGCGTTGGAGCCCGGTGTGTTGAGGATCGCCACGCCACACTGCTCGCACGCCAGCCGATCAATATGATTGATCCCTGTGCCAGCCTGGGCAATGGCGCGCAGTGGCGTGGCCAACGCCGGCGAGGTGGCAGCGCGGATCAGGCCAGCGCCCAACGGGATGTTCAGGCGCGTCTTGAACACGCTGTACCCCCCGGCCTGACTCACGGCGGCAATAAAGCCAGGCTCGTCATGGCAGTTGATCTCGGCATAGTGAATGCGCGTGCCGTAGTGCTGCCGGATGCGCTCTTTGTCCGCGAAATAATGCAGGTTGAGGGTGACGCCCAGGCCCAGTTCAAGAAAGCGATCGACTTCCTCAAACAGTAACGGCGGCCCGGGGGCATCCAGTATCAAGGTGGTAAATGCCATACAGTTGATCCTCTTGGAGGGTAGCGCTTGCCGATACCCAGGTTGCCCTGGGCATCGGGGTTAATCACCAGGTGAAATGGTGGGCGCTTGCGGGATCGACCAAGCCTGCATCGGTACTCACGGCCGCGAGGAACCCGCTGTAGAAATCATTCAGCGATGACGACTGGATGAACGCGGGATTGCTTTTGGCGTAGATCAGAAACAAGCGATAGATTCGCAAGTTCTTTTCCTTGAGATAGACCTCGGCCCTGAGGCTGGGCCATAGGTTGAGCAAGCTGCCTTCCTTGATTTTCCATGGATCCGCCGGCTCGGTGCCGTTGGTGGCTTTGTACACGAAGCGCTTACCTTCAATCACTTCCAGGTGCAGGCTGGCCAGCAGCTGTTCAGCGGTACCGACGGCTTCGGTCTTCAAGGCTTGCGCCAGCATCTGGATGTGGGCCTTTTCCGGGATGCTGCCGGTCAGGGTCAGCCAGGCGCATTTGAGGTCGGTTCGCGCAATGGCGTAGGCCATGCCTTTGACGTAGGTGTGAAAGCTTTCATCCTCGTTGAAGGCCTTGGACAAGTAAGTTGCCGGCTCTTGCGCAAACTGCCCGACGCCGATCAGTTCGCTGTGCAATCCACCGGCCAGCAAGGCGCGGGTCCAGGGAATCGCACGAATGGCATCGGGACGCGACTCGAACACCTTGATGTTGAAGATACGAGAAGGCGGCCGGGTGCCTTTGGCGGTGGCCCTGACCACATCGAATCGCGCCAGGTCCCGCAACAGGGAAGGCAGCGCCGGATGCTCGAAGAACGTCGCCTGGTAGCGGCGCACCACGCCCCCCCAACGTTGAACCCTGCCGGCAATGACCTCCTCGGACGGCTGCGGCTTGGGATCGGCGTGCATACGGTACAACTGGCTGAGAAAGTTGACGGATTGGTTGCGGGTCAGCAGATGAGCGCGCATCTCCGCGCAGCCGGCCAGCATGAAGCGGGTTTCCGGGCCCTCCAGCGCGCCGAACTCCTGCAAGGTCTCGGCGATCACCCCATTACACCGCGCGTGTTCCCCGCCCATGATGACGTGGACGACCACCTCGATGCCATAACGGGCCGCGATCAACTTGTGCTGGTTGGCAATCGCCATGTTCAGCTTGTGCATGGCCTTGCCGCCTTGCTTGCCCGTGTCGCTGGGGCCAAACGTGATGTATTGGCGGTTGCCGCGCGTTGCCAGGTGCTTGCGGTACACCGGGTTTTCGTACACCTCATGCACCGTGGCCAGCGTGCGCTCGGCACCTGCCAGGTCTTCAGGTTGCAGAGCGATGTCAATCCCGTCCCGTACCTGGGCCGCTTTCATCAGGAACAGCACCTCCAGCGCGCTGAGGGCCGAGGTGTACTCGGCGATCCCGTGGATTTTCATCCGGTCGCGATAACGGTCGATCATTTCAAACCGTTCCACCGCGTTGCGCGCATCGTGCATGCGGATATAGCTCGGATCCTGCTCCATCAGTGCAATGTAATCCTGGCCGGCATATTGCTCGACTTTCCGGGTGTAAATCGGCGTGGTGCGTTGCAAATACTCCTGCCACAGGGCAGCGGGCGTCCGGGCCGTCCCGCCCTCCAGCGCGACCTCAAGGGCGGCCTGACGCGCACGCTCATCCAGCTCGTGATAGTGCCGGCCCTGGCCCAGGCCGATGGTTTCCAGCCACTGACTGGAAAGGATCTCATCGACCACGCAGCTGAACATCTCGGCGTTTTCACGAAACTCGATATCCAGATAGTGAAAGCCAAACGCATGCACCCGCAGCAGCAGACGGTCGATGGCGGCGGGCTGGGTAAAACGGATGCTGCCCAGTGCGTCGATCAGTTCGGCGGGACGCTTGAAATGCTCGGGATGATCCTTGCCCACGCGAGCACGAATCTCTTCAAGGCGATGCCGTGCGCCGCCGTCCTTGATCAGACTGTCGATATCAGCGATGTAGCGATTGCGCAGCGCCGTTTCCAGCGCCACCACCAGGGTTTCGGTGTGCTGGTTGGTGTCATAGGGGCGGCCATCCTTGTCGCCGTATAACCAGGTGAACAAAGTCAGCCATTTTTCCTGCGGCGCCAGGCCCAGGGCGTGATGCACGTCGGGCAACGCGTCATACACACTGTCGGCGTAAAAAATCTGTGACTCGATATCGGTGCCATTACTGCCCGACCACACGGCGTTGTACAACTCCAGCAGAAGCTGCGCAGTGACTTGAGGCTTTTTCAGGCCACGATCCTCGACGTGCTGTGCCAGTTTCTGCAAGACCAGCACAACGGAATGCTTGAGCTGGTCGGTTTCTTTGCACAGCACTCCCAGGCTGATATTCACGCCCGCAGGCGCTGCAATCAACTGCGGATCGAGCGTGAGCAACTGACGAGGCAGACTGGCTTGCGAAGCAATCTGGGTCGCCACACCCCTGACCGACAATTCGAACAGCAGTTGCTTGATCAGTAACAACTTCCAGAATGCCTCGACGTCTTTGCTGGAGCGCGATTCGAAGAACGCCTTGCCCAGAGCTGCGGCCAATTTCGAATCACCCTTGTCCAGATACGACAGCGTATCGATTTCAGCATAGATCCTGAGACAGGCACGGGCATGCGGCGTGTGGGAAGCATCATCCGTGTTGGCCTTGAGTACGTGCTCCAGGGCTCGCCATAGGACGTCATGCAGTAGCGCGGGGTTGGTATGGCCGATTGAGGGGCGAGTTGATGCATTTTCCAGTATGGAGTTGATCACATGATTCATGGGTTCAAGCCTCGATAATTGTCAAATCCCTTGTTTGCAGTGCGCCGAATAGACACACGCAAAATCATCAATGTCCCAGGCTTAACCCACTGCGTCGCAACGAACGGAACTCACCTGTTCGCCGACAGAAAGCCCCCTTGTCGATACCGAAAAACGGCAAAAAAATGAAACAATTTGTTACATCTGTGAGCAATAAAACATGCTCCGAATTTTTCGACAAAAGACCTTTTTGGAATAGAGAGCCAGAAAAAAATGATAGGAAGCTAATAAAAATCACATCAACGATTCTGTTTTAGTGCGGATGTTTTTTCTAAAACCCTGATTATTCGAAATTATATTCACCCGCTCAAAAACGCTCGCCCCAGGAAGAATCTCGCGAAGGCACGACCTGCGAGCGCAACTTAAACAATTCTTCATAAACACAACTTTCTGAAAAGCCAGAGCAGGTTCACGCGTTAACAGCGGTGTTTCCTTGCAAAACGCCTTGCACCACACCTCCAATCTTCTCCACGTCGCCAAGCTGCTCGCAGAAGATGCGGCGATGACCAAGGAGACGGACCGTTACGCCTGGGCTTCGCATGACTTGCAGGAAATGGTCAAGGCGGTGGTTGATGATGGGGTGAAGGTGTTGGATTCGCCGGTTAATACCCAGTAAGCCGCGAAAATAGAAAAGGCGGGCAACCGCTAACCTGTGGCGGCGCCGCTCCTTTAGTGGTGGATATCGGGGCGGCACCGCTTTTGCTTTTTACCTATCCGTTTGCGACCTGCGAACCCCCGACCTCGCGTGTTAACCTTGCCGCCATCGCAAAAAATGCTGGGCCAAGCGCCCCCTTTGCCCCATCACTTTCAACGAATTTGCCTACTACCCAATGAGTAAAAACACTTCAGACCTGTCCTCCCACACCCCGATGATGCAGCAGTACTGGCGCCTGAAAAACCAGCACCCTGATCAGTTGATGTTCTATCGCATGGGCGACTTCTACGAGATCTTCTACGAAGACGCGAAGAAGGCCGCCAAGCTGCTGGACATCACCCTGACCGCTCGTGGGCAGTCGGCGGGGCAGTCGATTCCGATGTGTGGGATTCCTTATCACTCGTTGGAAGGCTACTTGGTCAAGCTGGTCAAGCTGGGCGAGTCGGTGGTGATCTGTGAGCAGATCGGTGACCCGGCCACCAGCAAAGGGCCGGTGGAACGCCAGGTGGTGCGCATCATCACCCCAGGCACGGTGAGTGATGAGGCGTTGCTGGATGAGCGTCGCGACAACCTGATCGCTGCGGTGTTGGGCGATGAGCGTTTGTTCGGCCTGTCGGTGCTGGATATCACCAGCGGCAACTTCAGCGTGCTGGAGATCAAGGGTTGGGAAAACCTGCTGGCGGAGCTGGAGCGTATCAATCCGGTGGAATTGTTGATCCCGGATGATTGGCCCAAGGACTTGCCCGCCGAGAAGCGTCGGGGAACCAAACGTCGTGCACCGTGGGATTTTGAACGTGATTCGGCACTGAAAAGTCTGTGCCAGCAGTTCTCGGTGCAGGACCTTAAAGGCTTTGGTTGCGAAACCCTGACCCTGGCTATCGGCGCTGCCGGCTGCCTGCTCAGCTACGCCAAGGAAACCCAGCGTACCGCCCTGCCGCACTTGCGCAGCCTGCGCCATGAGCGTCTGGACGATACCGTGGTGCTTGATGGCGCCAGCCGTCGCAACCTGGAACTGGACACCAACCTGGCCGGTGGCCGCGATAACACCCTGCAATCGGTGGTAGACCGTTGCCAGACCGCCATGGGCAGCCGTTTGCTGACCCGTTGGCTGAACCGTCCGCTGCGGGACTTGACCGTGCTGCAAGCACGCCAGTCTTCTATTACTTGCCTGCTCGACGGCTATCGCTTTGAAAAGCTGCAGCCGCAACTGAAAGAAATCGGCGATATCGAACGTATCCTGGCACGGATCGGTTTGCGCAATGCACGGCCCCGTGACCTGGCGCGCCTGCGCGATGCCTTGAGCGCCCTGCCGCAGTTGCAAGTGGCGATGACCGAACTGGACACGCCGCACCTGCAACAGCTGGCCGTGACGGCCGGTACTTATCCAGACCTCGCAGCGCTGCTGGAAAAGGCCATCATCGACAACCCGCCAGCGATCATTCGTGACGGCGGCGTATTGAAAACCGGCTACGACAGCGAGCTGGATGAGCTGCAATCCCTGAGCGAAAACGCCGGACAGTTCCTGATCGACCTGGAAGCTCGCGAAAAAGCCCGTACGGGCCTGGCTAACCTGAAGGTCGGCTACAACCGCGTGCATGGCTATTTTATCGAGTTGCCGAGCAAGCAGGCGGAGTCGGCGCCTATCGACTATCAACGTCGCCAGACCCTCAAAGGCGCCGAGCGTTTTATCACCCCTGAGCTCAAAGCGTTCGAAGATAAGGCGCTGTCAGCCAAAAGCCGCGCCCTGGCGCGGGAAAAAATGCTCTACGAAGCCTTGCTCGAGGACTTGATCAGCCGCCTGGCGCCGTTGCAAGACACCGCCGCCGCCCTGGCGGAGCTGGATGTGTTGAGCAACCTCGCCGAACGGGCGCTGAACCTGGACCTCAACTGCCCAAGGTTTGTCAGCGAACCGTGCATGCGCATCGTGCAAGGCCGTCACCCGGTGGTGGAGCAGGTGCTGACCACGCCGTTCGTCGCCAACGACCTGTCGCTGGACGACGATACCCGCATGTTGGTAATCACCGGTCCGAACATGGGCGGTAAATCCACCTACATGCGCCAGACCGCGTTGATCGTGTTGTTGGCGCATATCGGCAGCTTCGTACCGGCGGCCAGTTGCGAGTTGTCCCTGGTGGACCGCATTTTCACACGGATCGGCTCCAGCGATGACCTGGCCGGTGGCCGTTCGACCTTTATGGTGGAAATGAGCGAAACCGCCAACATTCTGCACAACGCCACCGAACGCAGCCTGGTGCTGATGGACGAGGTGGGCCGCGGCACCAGCACGTTCGACGGCCTGTCCCTGGCCTGGGCGGCGGCTGAACGTTTGGCGCATTTGCGTGCGTACACGCTGTTCGCCACGCACTACTTCGAGCTGACGGTGTTGCCGGAAAGCGAGCCGCTGGTGGCCAACGTGCATCTCAATGCCACCGAGCACAACGAGCGCATCGTGTTCCTGCACCATGTGCTGCCAGGGCCGGCGAGCCAGAGCTACGGCCTGGCCGTGGCGCAGTTGGCCGGTGTGCCGAGCGAGGTGATTACTCGCGCCCGTGAACACCTCAGCCGCTTGGAAACCACGGCCCTACCCCATGAAACGGTGGTCGCCAGCCCGGCCAAAGCCAGCAAGAAACCCGCCGCGCCGCATCAGAGCGATATGTTCGCCAGCCTGCCCCATCCGGTGCTGGATGAGTTGGCAAAGCTTGACCTGGATGACTTGACGCCGCGTAAAGCGCTCGAAATGTTATATGCACTGAAGACTCGGATATAACGCAGACGCTTGCAAGCTGATAGAATCTCGCGCGGTTTGGGATGCTGCGGGCTTTTAGCCTGGTCCGCAGACTATCGCTCTCAAACCTCGCGAACCCCACCACAAGGGGTTTCGCTGCCGCCGCCTGAGGAGAAAATTAGAAATGACCTTCGTCGTCACCGACAACTGCATCAAGTGCAAGTACACCGACTGCGTAGAAGTCTGTCCGGTGGACTGCTTCTACGAAGGCCCGAATTTCCTGGTTATCCACCCGGATGAGTGCATCGACTGCGCCCTGTGTGAACCAGAATGCCCGGCCGTCGCGATTTTCTCCGAGGACGAAGTGCCTGCGGGCATGGAGCAATTCATTCAGTTGAACGTCGAGTTGGCAGACATCTGGCCAAACATCACTGAGCGCAAAGATCCGATGCCGGACGCCGCCGAATGGGATGGCAAGCCCAACAAGATTGAGCAACTAGAGCGCTAAAGCGCCACTGCCCAACAAAAAAAGGCCCTTGAGGGCCTTTTTTGCGTTCGGGTGCTGCGTTCACTTTTCTACAGGCAAAAAAAGGGGCGGTATGACCCGCCCACATTTTTTCCCTAGTCCCTGTATTCCTTTTCATCATCCTGATGAATCGCATCCTGCGACGTTCCTTCAAACCATCGTTCCTTGATGGCTGTGCCAATCCGTGGACACAGGGCTGATGTTAGAGCGTTCCAAGGGAAGTTCAACGCGATCCCCACGGCGGGCTGACAAACTTTGCCGCTCGCCAGCATGAAAATAATCGTTATTTTTCAAAAAGATAGATAATAGCTTCGTCGATTCAAGACGTACGCAACCGCTAAAAAAACCAAACACTTACGAAAAAGTAAGCGAATGCTTACACGTGCATTGCGCAAAGTAGCAACAAGTCCTTTTGGCGCCCCACCTGTAGGAGCGAGCTCGCTCGCGAAAAACCTGAGAGCACCACGGATCGTCAGACTTTTCGCGTAACCGTTAAAGCCTAATCAATCGTCGCTCACGGTAATGGTCGGCATTGCCGGCGCCGTCGCTTCCTGCAAAACAATCCGCGCACCGACGTGACGGGCCAATTCCTGATAGATCATCGCGATCTGCCCATCGGCCTCTGCCGCGACGGTAGGTTTGCCACCATCGGCCTGCTCGCGAATCTCCATCGCCAATGGCAGCGATGCCAGCAGTTCGACGCCATACTGAGTAGCCAGCTTCTCTCCCCCACCTTCACCGAACAAATGCTCGGCATGCCCGCAGTTGGAACAGATGTGCACCGCCATGTTTTCCACAACGCCCAGCACCGGGATGTTGACCTTGCGGAACATCTCCACACCTTTCCTGGCATCGAGCAGCGCCAGGTCCTGAGGCGTGGTGACAATCACTGCACCGGCCACCGGGACTTTCTGCGCAAGGGTCAACTGGATGTCGCCGGTGCCTGGCGGCATGTCGATCACCAGGTAGTCGAGGTCGCCCCAAGCTGTTTGTGTGACCAGTTGCAGCAACGCACCGGAGACCATTGGCCCGCGCCAGACCATCGGCGTGTTGTCGTCGGTGAGAAACGCCATGGACATCACTTCCACACCCAGGGACTCGATCGGTACAAACCATTTCTGATCCTTGACCTTCGGCCGTGTGCCTTCGGCGATGCCGAACATCACGCCCTGGCTCGGCCCATAGATGTCGGCATCCAGAATGCCCACGCGCGCACCTTCCCGGGCCAGGGCCAAGGCCAGGTTGGCCGCCGTGGTCGATTTACCCACGCCGCCCTTGCCGGACGCCACCGCCACCACGTTCTTGACGTTGGCCAGGCCAGGGATCTGCGCCTGGGCCTTGTGCGGCGCGATCACGCATTGAATGTCGACCTTGGCCGAACCCACGCCGTCCAGGCCCTCGATGGCCATTTGCAACATCTGCGCCCAACCGCTTTTGAACAAACCCGCGGCATAACCCAACTGCAACTGCACCGACACCTGGTCGCCCTGGACCTCGATGGCACGTACACAGCCGGCACTGACCGGGTCCTGGTTCAAATAAGGGTCGGTGTACTGGCGAAGAACGGCTTCCACCGCTGCGCGATTGACGGCGCTCATGGGCTACTCCCGAAAAAAGACTGACTGAAACAGGCGGCTATCCTAACCGTTCCAGCCGCCGAACGGCATGCTTTCGAAGGTACGGAAGATTCTGAAACAGCGTCACGGGGTGAAATAAATTTCCCGGCGCTTTATAGTGGCCGACCTCCGTTTCATCAAGTAGCCGAGCCCCATGTCCGAGCCACGCAAGATCCTCGTCACCAGCGCCCTGCCCTATGCCAATGGTTCGATCCATCTTGGCCATATGCTTGAGTACATCCAGACCGATATGTGGGTGCGCTTCCAGAAGCATCGCGGCAATCAATGCATTTATGTCTGCGCGGACGACGCCCACGGTTCGGCCATCATGTTGCGCGCCGAAAAGGAAGGCATCACCCCGGAACAGCTGATCGCCAATGTGCAGGCTGAACACAGCGCCGACTTTGCCGAGTTCCTGGTGGACTTCGACAATTTTCACTCGACCCACTCCGACGAAAACCGCGAGCTGTCGAGCCAGATCTACCTGCGGTTGAAGGAAGCTGGGCACATCGACCAACGTTCGGTGACCCAGTATTTCGACCCGGAAAAGAAAATGTTCCTGGCCGACCGTTTCATCAAGGGCACCTGCCCGAAATGCGGCACCGAAGACCAGTACGGCGACAACTGCGAAAAATGCGGCGCGACCTACGCACCGACCGACTTGAAGGATCCCAAGTCAGCGATCTCCGGCGCCACTCCGGTGCTCAAGGACTCGCAGCACTTCTTCTTCAAGCTCCCGGATTTCCAGCAAATGCTGCAAACCTGGACGCGCAGCGGCACCTTGCAGGACGCCGTGGCCAACAAACTCTCCGAATGGCTCGACAGTGGCCTGCAGCAGTGGGACATCTCCCGCGACGCGCCGTACTTCGGCTTCGAGATTCCGGGCGAGCCAGGCAAGTATTTCTATGTATGGCTGGACGCGCCGATCGGCTACATGGCGAGCTTCAAGAACCTGTGCGATCGCACCCCGGAGTTGGACTTCGACGCGTTCTGGGGCAAGGACTCCACCGCCGAGCTGTACCACTTCATCGGCAAGGACATCGTCAACTTCCACGCGCTGTTCTGGCCGGCAATGCTTGAAGGCTCGGGCTACCGCAAGCCGACCGGCATCGCCGTGCACGGCTACCTGACGGTCAACGGCCAGAAAATGTCCAAGTCCCGTGGCACCTTTATCAAGGCGCGCACCTACCTGGACCATCTGTCGCCGGAATACCTGCGCTATTACTACGCATCCAAGCTGGGCCGTGGCGTCGACGACCTGGACCTGAACCTGGAAGACTTCGTACAGAAGGTCAACTCGGACCTGGTGGGTAAAGTCGTCAACATCGCTAGCCGTTGCGCCGGGTTCATCCACAAGGGCAACGCCGGTGTACTGGTAGCCGAGAACGCCGCACCGGAACTGACCGACGCGTTCCTGGCCGCCGCGCCGAGCATCGCCGACGCTTATGAAGCCCGCGACTTTGCCCGCGCCATGCGCGAGATCATGGGCCTGGCCGACCGCGCCAACGCCTGGATCGCCGACAAGGCGCCATGGTCGCTGAACAAGCAGGAAGGCAAGGAAGCTGAGGTTCAGGCGATCTGCGCCACCGGGGTCAACCTGTTCCGTCAGTTGGTGATCTTCCTCAAGCCGGTGCTGCCATTGCTGGCCGCTGATGCCGAGGCGTTCCTCAACGTGGCGCCGTTGAGCTGGAACGATCACACCACCTTGCTCGGTAATCATCAGTTGAACGCGTTCAAGCCCTTGATGACCCGGATTGACCCGGTGAAAGTCCAGGCCATGACCGACGCTTCGAAAGAAGACCTGGTGGCCAGCCAGACCGATACCGGCCAATCCGCGCCGGCGGGCAATGGCGAGCTGGCCAAGGACCCGATTTCCCCGGAAATCGATTTCGACGCCTTTGCCGCCGTGGACCTGCGCGTGGCGCTGATCATCAAGGCCGAAGCCGTGGAAGGCGCCGACAAGCTGCTGCGCCTGACCCTGGATATCGGTGACGAACAGCGCAACGTGTTCTCCGGCATCAAGAGCGCGTACCCGGACCCGTCCAAGCTCGATGGTCGCCTGACCATGATGATCGCCAACCTCAAGCCACGGAAAATGAAGTTTGGCATTTCCGAAGGCATGGTGATGGCGGCTGGCCCCGGCGGCGAAGAAATCTACCTGCTGAGCCCGGACAGCGGCGCCAAGCCGGGTCAACGCATCAAGTAACTTCTGCAAATGCCCCGCTGTTGCTAACGGCGGGGCTTCTCAGCTTGCCCTCCTCCCTGGGCCGGGCGTCAACGCTATGATCACAGCATGAACCTCATCCAACGTATCGACGCGCTGCTGCCGCAGACTCAATGCGGCAAGTGCGGGCACCCGGGTTGCAAGCCCTACGCAGAAGGCATCGCTAGAGGCGAAGCCATCAACAAGTGCCCGCCCGGTGGGCAGGAAACCATTGAGGAGCTCGCGCAACTGCTGCGCCTGCCGGTACTGGAGCTGGACACCAGCCGTGGAGATGCGCCTGCGCAAGTCGCCTATATCCGCGAAGCCGAATGCATCGGTTGTACCAAATGCATCCAGGCCTGCCCGGTGGACGCCATTGTGGGGGCCGCCAAGCTGATGCACACCGTGATTGTCGACGAGTGCACTGGTTGCGACCTGTGTGTTGCGCCCTGCCCTGTCGACTGTATCGAGATGCGTCCGCTAGCTGACGTTGTGCCTATCGTCGGTGACTTGGCCAGCAACGATGATGAACGGCGTGCACGCGACCTCAAACGCAACCGGGCGCGGCGGCGCTTCGAGCAACGTAACGCCCGCCTGCAACGTGAAGAAGCCTGCAAGCTCGCCGAACGCCTGGCACGAGCCAAGCGCACAGCGCCGATGGAGGTGGCACCGGTTGATAACACTCAGGCCGCTCAGGACGCTGCGATCAAGCAGGCCAAAAGCAGCGTCGCCATGAGTCGCGCTCAGTTGCACAAATCCTTGAAAGCGTTTGGGCATCCGCCGACCTTTGAGCAACAATCGCAATTGATTATGCTGCAGCGACAGTTCGAGGCATCCGAGCAGGCGCTTGCCGCACTGGAGGCCAACACCTCACCGCAGCCACCGAAGACGGCCACTAAAAGCGCCGAGTTCAAGCGCGCAAAAATCCAGCTGGCCATGCGCCGTGCAGCGTTGAAAAAGGCTCAGGATCACCATGCTGACGAGCATCAATTGGCAACCTTGAAAGCTGCATTGAATGACGCCGAGCAAACGCTGCAAGATGCCGAGGCCAACGGCTGACCCACTGCGCTGTGTATTACTGACATCACGCCGACCGCCTGCAAGGAAACGTCTGTCCCTATGAATGCCGCAAAACGCCTGGAAATCTTCCGCAGGTTTCACGAAGACAATCCGGAACCGAAAACCGAACTGGCCTACTCCTCACCGTTCGAATTACTGATTGCGGTGATCCTTTCGGCTCAATCCACGGACGTTGGCGTTAACAAGGCCACGGCGAAGTTGTACCCCGTGGCCAATACACCCGCCGCGATCTACGCTCTGGGTGTGGAAGGCTTGTCCGAATACATCAAGACCATCGGCCTGTATAACAGCAAGGCCAAGAATGTGATCGAAACGTGCCGCCTGCTGCTGGAGCTGCATGCAGGCGAGGTACCACAAACCCGCGAAGCCCTCGAAGCCTTGCCTGGCGTGGGCCGCAAAACGGCAAACGTGGTGCTCAATACGGCGTTTCGGCAGTTGACCATGGCGGTGGACACGCACATTTTCCGCGTCAGCAATCGAACCGGCATTGCGCGGGGCAAAAATGTGGTTGAGGTGGAAAAGCAATTGATGAAGTTCGTGCCCAAGCCCTATTTGCTCGACTCCCACCATTGGCTGATCCTGCACGGACGCTACGTTTGCCAGGCCCGCAAGCCGCGCTGCGGCAGCTGCCGTATCGAAGACTTGTGCGAATACAAGGACAAGACCTCCGACGATTGAGCGATCATTGGTTTTTGTGATCAGACGATTGAAAAAATCTTTTTTACCCGTTCGCAGATTATCGCTATAAGGAGCCCCAACGGCAGTCTTAGCCTGGAGTTGACCTTATGAGCGCTGGCAACGAACAACTGGAAGTGGAAGACGACCTCGTTGAGTCGGATGACGATGTGGTAGAGGCACCTGTGGCAGAGGTGGCCAAGACCAATTTAAGCAAACGCCGCACTATCGACAATCTTCTGGAAGAGCGACGCTTGCAAAAACAGCTGGCCGATTACGACTTCGATCTCTGATCGAGCCGTTGACGGCCGGAAGCCTCCCTGACGGAGGCTTTTTTCTGCCGGTTACACGGGTATTCAAGGGGTGCAATATCCTCCTAGACCAAGCCGTTGCGCTGGGCCAGTTCGATCAGGTCCACGAGGGACCTGGCATTGAGCTTGAGCAGCAAGCGCGTCTTGTAGGTACTGACGGTTTTGTTGCTGAGGAACATGCCATCGGCAATCTCCTTGTTGGTTTTGCCACGGGCCAGTTGCTGCAGCACCATCATCTCCCGCCCCGATAAGCGTTCGACCATGTCGGCTTCACTGGCATTGCCCATGGTTGACCGCACTGAGTTGAGCGCCTGGTTCGGGAAATAGCTATAGCCGGAAAGCACCGCCTTGATAGCACTGAGCAACTCTGTCAGATCCTGCTGCTTGCACACATAGCCGGCGGCACCCGCCTGCATGCAGCGCATGGAAAAATGGCCAGGCGCCTGGGACGTCAGCACCAGCACCTTGAACGAGACGGCTTGCTTGGTCGAAGCCAGCCGACAAATAACTTCCAAGCCGTCGAGCTTGGGGATTCCGATATCCAGTATCACAATATCCGGCATATGTTCCCGTGCAAGTTGCAACGCATCGACACCGTTATCAGTCTCGGCAACGACCTCATAACCATGACGCTCCATTAGCATGCGCACAGCAAGACGAATGACGGGATGATCATCCACGATCAGCACTTTATTCATGAGAAAGTCCAATTTCGCTGTTCGAATTATTTAGAGCAAACACAATAGCCTAGTCGATTACTAGTTGGCATAGCATTCCACCCCGAGCAAGAGCAGGCAGAGACCCAACCCACAAGAAGATAGGAATTAGCCTACAAAAATTCGCCAACTTAGATGCATAGAGCTTTATGGTTGCTTTCAGACCTTTCTCAGCGTGTACATATTTTGAGTGAAAGATCATGACCATCAGCCCGTGAAAGTAAACGTGCCGCACAAGACTTTCAGGAAATGCCCCTTGTTTGTCGCAATGACGCCAGCAAACCGCCCCAAAAAAACTATCCGCATTAGTTCCATTTAACATATTTCGACACTTCCATAATTCCTACAGAAAATTCAACAACTCACATATCCATTGCAGCTACATGAGTGAATTTTCTGTCAGACATAGTTCCTCCTCAGATGTAAAAAATCATTCAATCTTAAAAACATAAAAATAAACTGGATAATAATTGCGCAAGTTACGAAAAAATCCTTAAACACACGCTAAACGCCAATAAACCGCGCTGCATCTAAAATCCAGGCAAAAAAAATGACCCCTTGCAAAAGGGGCCATTTTTCACGACGGGCGCACGGTTCAGAACAACGAGCGGCCCTTGTTGGCAGCAATGCGCATGCGCAGTGCGTTCAACTTGATGAAGCCTGCTGCGTCCGCCTGATTGTAGGCGCCGCCGTCTTCCTCGAAGGTGGCGATGTTGGAGTCGAACAGCGACTCATCGGACTTGCGGCCGGTGACGATCACGTTGCCCTTGTACAGCTTCAGGCGCACGACACCGTTCACGTGAGCCTGGGAGGCGTCGATCATCTGTTGCAGCATCAGACGCTCAGGGCTCCACCAGTAACCGGTGTAGATCAGGCTGGCGTACTTGGGCATCAGCTCGTCTTTGAGGTGCGCGACTTCGCGGTCCAGGGTGATGGATTCGATGGCGCGGTGGGCGCGCAGCATGATGGTGCCGCCCGGGGTTTCATAGCAGCCACGGGACTTCATGCCAACGTAACGGTTCTCGACGATGTCGAGACGGCCGATACCATGCTGACCGCCGATACGGTTCAGGGTCGCCAGTACGGTGGCCGGGGTCATTTCAACGCCGTCCAGCGCAACGATGTCGCCGTTGCGGTAAGTCAGTTCCAGGTACTGCGCCTTGTCTGGAGCGTTCTCCGGGGAGACCGTCCATTTCCACATATCTTCTTCGTGCTCGGTCCAGGTGTCTTCCAGCACGCCGCCTTCATAGGAGATGTGCAACAGGTTGGCGTCCATTGAGTACGGCGACTTCTTCTTGCCGTGGCGCTCGATCGGGATGGCGTGCTTTTCAGCGTAATCCATCAGCTTTTCACGGGACAGCAGATCCCATTCACGCCACGGCGCAATGACTTTAACGCCTGGCTTGAGTGCGTAGGCACCCAGTTCGAAACGGACCTGGTCGTTGCCCTTGCCGGTGGCGCCGTGAGAAATGGCGTCGGCGCCCGTTTCGTTGGCGATCTCGATCAGGCGCTTGGCGATCAGCGGACGTGCGATGGAGGTACCCAGCAGGTACTCACCTTCGTAGACAGTGTTGGCGCGAAACATCGGGAAAACGAAATCGCGGACGAATTCTTCGCGCAGGTCGTCAATGTAGATCTCTCTCACGCCCATGGCTTGCGCCTTGGCACGTGCAGGCTCGACCTCTTCACCCTGACCCAGGTCAGCGGTGAAGGTCACCACTTCACAGTTATAAGTATCCTGCAGCCACTTGAGGATCACCGAAGTGTCCAGGCCGCCGGAATACGCGAGAACGACCTTGTTTACGTCGGCCATGCCATCACTCCACGGGGTTGTACGGAAAGGCGACGATTCTACCGATCAAAACCGTGAAATTACAGGGGCGCGACAGCAAATGAAGATAAAGCGACAGATTATGTCGAGTGGGCGACCGATGGTCGCCCTTAGGAGGTAGCCGCCGGGTTGCTTGGCGCAATGGTCTGGGGCGCCGGTTTCTCGGGGGCAGCCACGCGCTCCAACTGAATATTCACACGGCGGTTACGCGCACGGTTGGTGGCATTGGTGTTAGGCGCCAAGGGGTAGCTTTCGCCATGGAAGCGCATCGTGATTTGCGATTCCTGAATGCCGTTGGCCTTGAAGTAGTCCATCACCGCCAGGGCGCGGCGCCGTGAGACGTCACGGTTGGTCAGGCGATTGCCACTGTTATCGGAATGACCGTTCAACTCGACATGATTGACCGTGGGATCGGCTTTCATGAATGCCAGGATCACCGACAACTTCTTCTTGGCCGCCGCGTCCAGCTCAATACCACCACCGGGGAAGCCCACTTCAGTCTGTTTGACCTGGTCGTAATTCATGGGCAGCAGCTTGGTGGTGCACACCTGATAATCGTTGTACGCCTTGTTGAACTTCACAGGCAGCAGGCGAATTTCCGAGTAGCCGCCTTGACGCCCGTAATGCCGCACGGTCGGGCTGCGCCCTTCAAGCAAACCCGTGAACAGGCGGCCGGCCTGGGCCTGGGAGCTATTGAACAGGACGTCGCCGCTGCCGACACGCACGGCCCCAAGGTTGATATCACCTCGGCCCGGCTGCCACGGCGCGGCCGCGGCCAATAAGGTTGCCGAGCCGGCGCCAAGGGTGCCGCCATAGGTTTTCAGACGAAACGTCGCCTGTTCGCCGGCCCGGCGTACGAATTCACCGGAACCGAAATCGCTGATCGGCTGGGTCAGGCGGCACTCGAACTGATCGCCCTCTACCTTCCACTCAATATTCTCCAGACGTGTCTGGAACGTGAGGGCAGCCGCAGGCAGGCTGGCGAACACACTGAGCAGGGCTAGATAATACTGGCGCACGGGAGGCTCCACTGGTTTCTACAACACTTCAAAGCGTCATACATCGTTAAGGCATACCCGGAGATATCGGTAGCATCCGGCAAAACTTGATAGCGAGTGCCTGCAAGAGTCTTTTCCGGTAGCATTCCCACCAGATTGACCCGCCTGGAATCCCCAATGTCCGACCGCCTGACCCTGCTGCGTCCCGACGACTGGCATATTCATCTTCGCGATGGTGCTGCGTTACCTCAAACCGTGGCCGATGTCGCGCGCACGTTTGGCCGCGCCATCATCATGCCTAACCTCGTACCTCCGGTGCGCAATGCCGCAGAAGCCGACGCCTATCGCCAGCGCATCCTCGCTGCGCGACCGGCCGGCAGCCGCTTCGAACCGTTGATGGTGCTCTACCTCACCGACCGCACCCAGCCTGAAGAAATCCGAGAAGCCAAGGCCAGCGGTTACGTGCACGCCGCCAAGCTGTACCCGGCAGGCGCGACCACCAACTCCGATTCCGGCGTGACCAGTATCGATAAGATCCTGCCGGCGATCGAAGCCATGGCGGAGGTCGGCATGCCATTGCTGATCCACGGGGAAGTCACCCGTGGCGATGTGGACGTGTTCGATCGCGAAAAAATCTTCATCGATGAACACATGCGTCGTGTGGTCGAGTTGTTCCCTACGCTCAAAGTGGTGTTTGAACACATCACCACCGCCGATGCGGTGCAGTTCGTCAGCGAAGCGTCGGCCAACGTTGGCGCGACCATCACCGCTCATCACCTGCTCTACAACCGCAACCACATGCTGGTGGGCGGGATTCGGCCGCATTTCTACTGCCTGCCGATCCTCAAACGCAACACCCATCAGGTAGCCCTGCTGGATGCCGCCACCAGCGGCAACCCGAAGTTCTTCCTCGGCACCGACTCGGCGCCCCACGCCCAGCACGCCAAGGAAGCCGCATGCGGCTGCGCCGGCTGCTACACCGCGTTTGCCGCCATCGAGTTGTACGCCGAAGCGTTCGAACAGCGTAACGCGCTGGACAAACTCGAAGGTTTCGCCAGCCTCAACGGCCCGCGTTTCTACGGCCTGCCGGCGAATACCGACCGCATTACCCTGGTCCGTGAAGACTGGACCGCCCCTGCCAGCCTGCCGTTTGGCGAGCTGACCGTTATCCCGCTGCGCGCCGGTGAGAAACTGCGCTGGCGCCTGCTGGAGGAAAGCAAGTGAGTGAAGACCATTACGACGACGAACAAGAGCACGGCGGTGGCGGCTCGCGCCATCCGATGGCCGAGCGTTTTCGCGGTTATCTGCCGGTTGTCATCGACGTAGAAACCGGTGGTTTCAACTGCGCCACCGACGCCTTGCTGGAAATCGCCGCAACCACCATCGGCATGGACGAACAGGGCTTTGTGTACCCGGAACACACCCATTTCTTCCGCGTCGAGCCGTTTGAAGGCGCCAATATCGAAGCCGCTGCCCTGGAATTCACCGGGATCAAGCTCGACCACCCACTGCGCATGGCGGTAAGTGAAGAAGCGGCGCTGACCGACATCTTCCGTGGCGTGCGCAAGGCATTGAAGGCCAATGGCTGCAAACGTGCGATCCTGGTCGGCCACAACAGCAGTTTCGACCTGGGCTTCCTGAACGCCGCCGTGGCGCGGTTGGACATGAAGCGCAACCCGTTTCATCCGTTCTCCAGTTTCGACACCGCAACGCTTGCCGGCCTGGCCTACGGTCAGACCGTTCTGGCCAAAGCCTGCCAGGCGGCCGGTATCGACTTTGACGGGCGTGAAGCCCACTCGGCCCGCTACGACACCGAGAAGACCGCCGAGCTGTTCTGCGGCATCGTCAATCGGTGGAAACAGATGGGCGGCTGGGAAGACTTCAACGACTGAAGGCAAATCCCACGCATAAAAAAACCGGCCTTTTCAGGCCGGTTTTTTTGTACCGTGACGTTGGCTTACAGCTTGCCAGCGTTCTCGGTCAGGTAAGCCGCAACGCCTTCTGGCGAAGCGTTCATGCCTTTGTCGCCTTTTTTCCAGTTGGCAGGGCAGACTTCGCCGTGCTCTTCGTGGAATTGCAGCGCGTCGACCAGGCGGATCAGCTCTTCCATGTTACGGCCCAGCGGCAGGTCGTTGATGATCTGCGAGCGCACAACGCCCTTGTCGTCGATCAGGAACGCGCCACGGAAAGCCACGCCGCCTTCGGACTCAACGTCGTAGGCCTTGGCGATGTCGTGCTTCATGTCGGCAGCCATGGTGTATTTGACTTTGCCAATGCCGCCGTCGTTGATGGCGGTGTTGCGCCAGGCGTTGTGGGTGAAATGGGAGTCGATGGAAACCGCGACCACTTCAACATTGCGCGCTTTGAAATCGTCCATGCGGTGGTCCAGGGCGATCAGCTCTGAAGGGCAGACGAAGGTGAAGTCCAGCGGGTAGAAGAACACCAGGCCGTATTTGCCTTTGATGGCTTCAGACAGCTTGAAGCTGTCTACGATTTCGCCATTGCCGAGGACGGCTGGTACGTCGAAATCCGGGGCTTGTTTACCGACGAGTACGCTCATTGGATATCTCCTGATATAGGGGTGACGATTGAAGTAAAAGGACCGGTCGAGTCTGCCTGTGGAAACAGACAGAAATATGACGCAATCACGCTTCGTGAAGACCGACCATCATACACCGAAAAAACCGTTCGTCAGCGCACGGGCAATTCCCCCCGGATTGCTGCTGAAACTATTTTGACAATCATTCTCGTTAACATTAAGATCCATCGCACTTAAGCCATAAACCCGCGACGGTTCTCACTTATGTATGTCTGCCTCTGCACTGGCGTCACCGACGGACAAATCCGCGAAGCAATCTATGAAGGTTGCTGCAGCTACAAAGAAGTGCGTGAAACCACCGGCGTTGCCAGCCAGTGCGGCAAATGTGCTTGCCTGGCCAAGCAAGTGGTACGGGAAACCCTGACGCAGCTGCAAACAGCCCAGGCCGCACTCCCCTACTCGACAGAATTTACACACGCCTGATAGGCATGTTTTAAAGAACCGGACCTTGTGTCCGGTTTTTTTATGCCTGTAATTCAATTAGTTAGCGCCAAGACGCGGAACACAAACATTCTTATTCCGATTAATTTTCATTTATTATTCAATAACTTAGGTTTGACACTAGGATTTTCACCGCTCAGACTCCGCCCTATACACAGCTATTACAGGGCAGGACCCCAGTCATGAAAGGCGACATCTCAGTCATCCAGCAACTCAACAAAATCCTTGCCAATGAACTGGTCGCGATCAATCAGTACTTCCTGCATGCGCGCATGTACGACGACTGGGGCCTGGAAAAGCTCGGCAAGCGTGAATACAAAGAATCGATCAAGGCCATGAAGGACGCCGACGCGCTGATCAAGCGCATCCTGTTCCTGGAAGGCCTGCCGAACGTGCAGGACCTGGGCAAGCTGAACATCGGCGAGCACACCCAGGAAATGATCAGCAGCGACCTGGGCTTTGAGCGCAAGAGCCACAGCGACCTGAAGGCTGGTATCGCTCACTGCGAAACCAAGGGCGATTTCGGCAGCCGTGAACTGTTGGAAGATATCCTGGAAGATCAGGAAGAGCATATCGACTGGCTTGAAACCCAGTTGGGCCTGATCGACAAGGTCAGCCTGGAGAATTACCTGCAATCGCAGATGGGTGAATAACCCGTAGCGTTCAGGCATAAAAAAGCCCCGCTCTCTCCAGAGAAGCGGGGCTTTTTATTGCTCGCCAATTAGGCGTCAGTCTTGACTGCTGCTTTTTGCGCTGCGTCTTTGATCAGCGCTTGCAGCGAACCATCAGCTGCCATTTCAGTGATGATGTCGCTACCACCAACCAGCTCACCGGCTACCCACAACTGCGGGAAAGTCGGCCAGTTGGCGTACTTTGGCAGGTTGGCACGGATTTCAGGGTTTTGCAGGATATCCACGTAAGCGAACTTCTCGCCGCATTGCATGACGGCCTGGGACGCTTTTGCGGAGAAACCGCACTGAGGCGCGTTAGGTGCGCCCTTCATGTAAAGCAGAATGGTGTTGTTGGCAATCTGCTCTTTGATCGTTTCGATGATATCCATGGAACACCTCTGCAGGAACTTTGCGACTCACGGGTCGGCACGGTGGCGCATTGTAACGCAAAAATCCAGCAGGATGCTCAGGCCGCCGCCACCTTCACCGGTACGCCGTTGAGCGCCGCATTACCCGACAACTCGTCCAATTGCCGCTCGTCGGTCAAGTCATTGGCACTCGCCCCCGGCTGGCCGCTCGCGATGCTCATCTGCACGCCCGGACGACCGTGGCCCCAGCCGTGAGGCAGGCTGACCACACCCGGCATCATGTCCGTGCTGGCCGCTACTTCCACTTCGACCATACCGATACGCGAACTCACCCGCACCCGCTGGCCATCGCTCAACTGACGGCTAGCCAGATCATCGGGGTGCATCAGCAGTTGATGGCGTGGCTTACCCTTCACCAGCCGGTGATAGTTATGCATCCAGGAATTATTGCTGCGCACATGCCGCCTGCCAATCAATAGCAGTTCGTCGGCCACCGGCACCGGCTGCGCGGCGAAACGCGCCAGGTCTGCCAGGATCACGGCCGGTGCCGCTTGCACCTTGCCATCCGCGGTTTTCAAACGTGCCCCGAGGTTGGGCTTGAGCGGCCCCAGGTCGACGCCATGGGGATGATCCGCCAGCATGGCCACCGACAGTTTATGACTGGATGCGTCACCATAGGCACCCGCACGCAGGCCAAAGTCGATCATCTGTGCCGGTGGCAGGGTGGGCTTGAGCACCGCGCCAGTGTGCGCCGCAAACGCCTTGGCCAAGCCGACAAAAATCTCCCAGTCATGCAATGCACCCTCAGGCTTGGGCAGAATGGCGCGATTGAAGCGTGTGACATTGCGTACCGCGAACAAATTGAAGGTAGTGTCGTAGTGATCGTTTTCCAGCGCCGAGGTGGAGGGCAAGATCAGGTCGGCATAACGCGTGGTCTCGTTGATATACAGGTCGATGCTGACCATGAACTCCAACCCGTCCAGGGCTTGTTCCAATTGGCGGCCGTTAGGCGTGGACAGTACCGGGTTGCCGGCCACCGTCACCAGGGCGCGGATCTGCCCATCACCCTCGGTCAGCATTTCTTCGGCCAGCGCCGACACCGGCAGTTCTCCGCCGTACTCCGGCCGCCCGGACACGCGGCTCTGCCAGCGGTTGAAATGGCCGCCGCTGGTGGAGGCCACCAGGTCCACCGCGGGGCTGGTGCAGAGCGCGCCGCCGACACGGTCCAGGTTGCCGGTCACCAGGTTGATCAGTTGCACCAGCCAATGGCACAGCGTGCCAAACGCTTGGGTCGAGACCCCCATGCGGCCATAACAAACGGCCTTGTCAGCGCCGGCGAAGTCCCTGGCCAACTGGCGAATCTGCTCGGCAGGCACCGCACACTGGCGGCTCATGGCCTCGGCATCGAAGCCGGCAATCGCCTTGCGTACATCATCCAGGCCTTGCACCGGCAAATGGCTGTCGCGTGTCAGCCCCTCGGAGAACAACGTGTTGAGCACCCCAAACAACAATGCCGCATCGCCGCCGGGGCGTACGAACACGTGCTGGTCCGCGATGGCTGCCGTCTCGCTGCGCCGAGGGTCGACCACCACCACTTTTCCGCCCCGCGCCTGGATGGCCTTGAGGCGTTTTTCCACATCAGGCACGGTCATGATGCTGCCATTGGAAGCCAGCGGGTTGCCGCCGAGAATCAACATGAAGTCGGTCTGGTCGATATCGGGTATGGGCAACAACAGGCCGTGGCCGTACATCAGGTGACTGGTGAGGTGATGAGGCAGTTGGTCTACCGAGGTCGCGGAAAAACGATTGCGCGTCTTCAACAGCCCTAGAAAGTAGTTGCTGTGGGTCATCAACCCATAGTTATGCACGCTTGGGTTGCCCTGATACACCGCCACCGCGTTCTGCCCATGCCGCGTCTGGATACCCGCAAGCCGCTCGGCCACTAGGGCAAAGGCTTCATCCCAGCCAATCGGCTGCCATTCGCTGCCCACCCGCCGCATGGGTTGGTGCAGGCGGTCCGGGTCATTCTGGATGTCCTGCAGGGCCACCGCCTTGGGGCAGATGTGGCCGCGACTGAAACTGTCCAGAGGGTCGCCCTTGATCGAGGTGATCGCCAGGCTGCCGTCTTCGGCTTGGGTGGTTTCCAGGGTAAGGCCGCAGATGGCTTCGCACAGGTGGCAGGCACGGTGGTGGAGAGTCTTGGTCATGGCCAGTCTCTTTTATAGGGGCTTTGACTCAACTATGGGCCGCGACCACTTGGCGCGCCAGCAACCTTCGCGTTGTGAATCGACAGGCATAGGCCAGGGCATGGCTAAGCATGAGCAAATGTTTCCAGCAGGCGCTGAAACCGACGCGACCTGGCCCAAGCCCGCCCCCGCGCATTGCAAAAGGCCTGCACGCCAGTGTACAAATGGCTCGCTGCTGTCAGGAAATCGTCTTCAAACGCGCGCCAGCGCCCTGCTTGAACACCCCTAAAGCCGTAGCCCTATTGGTAAAACGCGACATTTAATGTCAATATCGCGTCTTCCCCTATTTCGTCGCCCCGTGCGGCTTTCGCCGCAGGTCTCGCCCGTTGTCGCAATAAACAAGGCTTTGAGTATCTGCGGTCTGTTGCAAAAGGTAGTTAATGATGAGCGCAAGGCACTTTCTCTCCCTGATGGATTGCACGCCCGAAGAGCTGGTCAGCGTGATCCGTCGCGGCATTGAGCTTAAAGACCTGCGTAACCGCGGTGTACTGTTTGAGCCGTTGAAAAACCGGGTGCTCGGGATGATTTTCGAAAAGTCCTCGACGCGCACACGCCTGTCGTTCGAAGCCGGCATGATCCAGCTGGGTGGCCAGGCCATCTTCCTGTCACCGCGCGACACCCAGTTGGGCCGTGGTGAGCCGATCAGCGATTGCGCCATCGTGATGTCGCGCATGCTCGATGCCGTGATGATCCGTACCTTCGCCCACAGCACCTTGACCGAATTTGCCGCCAACTCCCGTGTGCCCGTGATCAACGGCCTGTCCGATGACCTGCATCCCTGCCAGTTGCTGGCCGACATGCAAACCTTCCTCGAACACCGTGGCTCGATCCAAGGCAAGACCGTGGCCTGGATCGGCGACGGCAACAATATGTGCAACAGCTATATAGAAGCGGCGATCCAGTTCGACTTCCACTTGCGTATCGCCTGCCCCGAAGGCTACGAGCCCAGCGCCGAGTTCATGGCCAAGGCCGACGGTCGTGTGCAACTGCTGCGCGATCCGAAAGACGCAGTGGTCGACGCGCACCTGGTGAGCACCGACGTCTGGACCTCCATGGGCCAGGAAGACGAAACCGCCAAGCGCCTGGCCCAATTCGCACCGTTCCAGGTGACTCGCGCATTGCTCGACCTGGCCGCGCCAGACGTGCTGTTCATGCACTGCCTGCCCGCCCACCGGGGCGAAGAAATCAGCCAGGACCTGCTCGACGATTCGCGCTCAGTCGCGTGGGATCAGGCCGAGAACCGCCTGCATGCGCAAAAAGCCTTGCTCGAATTCCTCGTACCACCGTCGTACCACCACGCATGAGCCAGCCATTACTGCTGAACCTGCGCAATCTGGCATGCGGCTATCAAGACCAGCGGGTGGTGCAGAACCTCAACCTGCACCTCAACGCCGGCGATATCGGTTGCCTGCTCGGCTCTTCGGGCTGTGGCAAGACCACTACGCTACGCGCGATTGCTGGCTTTGAGCCGGTGCATGAAGGCGAAATCAGCCTGGCGGGCGACGTCATCTCCCGTGCTGGTTTCACCCTCGCCCCGGAGAAACGTCGCATCGGCATGGTGTTTCAGGACTACGCGTTGTTCCCGCACCTGAGCGTGGCTGACAACATCGCCTTTGGCATTCGCAAACACCCGCAAAAAGAGCGCGTGGTCGCCGAGTTGCTGGAACTGGTCAACTTGAAAAACCTGGGCAAGCGCTTCCCCCATGAGCTTTCCGGTGGCCAGCAACAACGCGTCGCCCTCGCCCGCGCCCTGGCGCCGGAGCCGCAACTGCTGTTGCTGGATGAACCCTTTTCCAACCTCGATGGGGAACTGCGCCGCAAGCTCAGCCATGAAGTGCGCGACATCCTCAAGGCTCGCGGCACCAGCGCGATCCTGGTAACCCATGATCAGGAAGAGGCCTTCGCCGTCAGCGACCACGTCGGGGTCTTCAAGGAAGGCCGCCTTGAGCAGTGGGACACGCCCTACAACCTCTATCACGAACCGCAGACGCCTTACGTCGCCAGTTTCATCGGCCAGGGGTATTTCATCCGTGGTCGGCTGAACTCGCCCGAATCGGTCAGCACTGAACTGGGCGACCTGCGCGGCAACCGTGCCTACACTTTGCCTACCGGCGCTGCGGTGGACGTGCTGCTGCGCCCGGACGATATCGTGTATGCGCCGGACAGCGCGTTGAAAGCCCGGATCGCCGGCAAGACCTTCCTCGGCGCCTCAACGCTGTACCGGTTACAGCTGCCGACCGGCGCGCAATTAGAGTCGATTTTCCCCAGCCATGCCGATCACCAAGTGGGCGCAGAGGTGGGGATCCGTGTGGCGGCTGAACATTTGGTGGTGTTCCAGGCATCCGGCAGCACAGCGGCGCAGATTCCCGCCGTTGAGTCAGGCGTGCGCCGCCACAGCGTCGCTCACTGATAAAACCGGGTCGGGATGTAGGAGCTGGCTTGCCTGCGATGCAGACAACTCGGGTTATCTGTTACACCGCGTTGATGCTATCGCAAGCAAGCCAGCTCCCACATTTGATCCTCATAGACTTCAAAGATGATTATCAGGCCCGACCGATCGGTGCGAATTTGGCCTGGGTGTGTTCAGCCAACACCGCCGCTGGCAATTCAACTTCCAGGCCTCTTCTGCCCGCGCTGACAAAAATCGTTGCAAAGGGTTGCGCCGTTTCATCGATAAACGTGCGCAGGCGCTTTTTCTGCCCCAACGGACTGATGCCGCCCAACAGATAACCCGTGGAGCGCTGCGCCGCTGCCGGGTCAGCCATTTCGACTTTCTTCACACCCGCAGCGTGAGCCAGGGCTTTCAAGTCCAGACTTCCGACGACCGGCACAACCGCCACCAACAATTCACCCTTCTCACTGCTCGCCAGCAGCGTCTTGAACACCTGGGCCGGGTCCAGGCTCAATTTCTCCGCGGCCTCCAGCCCATACGAGGCTGCCTTGGGATGATGTTCATAACTATGCACACGATGTTCGGCGCGAACTTTTTTCAACAGGTCCAATGCAGGGGTCATAGCGGCTCCGGGCGGGCAAACTGATGGCCAATTCTAGGCCAAGCCTACCTAAAACGCTCTAGCACAGACCTATTACCGCTTAAGCAACGCGCCTTGGCCATGATCATTCATCACACCAATAGTTCGGAAATGACCAATGGTTCACTTTCGACCTTTGACAGCGGTCATTCTTGTCTATATTTTTTCGTTTCCGAATACCGTAGGAATAATCCTGCGGTACTCCGCAGTAAGCCGCGATCCAGGATGGGGATCCTTCTCGCGGTGAATATCGCGCAACTGCCCGTTGAGGCCGTGCGCAAGACAAGAACAACAATTGAGGTTTTCCATGACAACTGCTCTTCAACAGCCTTCACTTTCGAGCCAATGCATGGCCGAATTCCTGGGCACCGCGCTGCTGATCTTCTTCGGTACAGGATGCGTCGCCGCGCTCAAGGTCGCGGGTGCGAGCTTTGGCTTATGGGAAATCAGTATCATCTGGGGGGTCGGCGTGAGCATGGCGATCTACCTGAGTGCCGGTATTTCCGGGGCTCACCTCAACCCGGCGGTCAGTATCGCCCTGTGCATCTTTGCCGATTTTGAAAAGCGCAAACTGCCCTTCTATATTCTTGCCCAGGTCGCCGGCGCCTTTTGCTCCGCCGCCCTGGTGTACACGCTCTACAGCAATCTGTTTTTCGATTACGAACAAACTCACCACATGGTCCGCGGCTCCCAAGCCAGCCTGGAATTGGCCTCGGTGTTCTCCACCTATCCCCATGCGCTGCTGAGCACGGCCCAGGCATTCCTGGTGGAGATGGTCATCACCGCCATCCTGATGGGCGTGATCATGGCCCTCACCGACGATAACAACGGCCTGCCACGCGGCCCCCTGGCCCCCCTGCTGATCGGTTTGCTGATCGCCGTAATCGGCAGCGCCATGGGCCCGTTGACTGGCTTTGCGATGAACCCGGCACGGGATTTCGGCCCCAAGCTGATGACCTTTTTCGCCGGTTGGGGTGAAATGGCCTTTACTGGCGGTCGAGATATTCCTTACTTCCTGGTGCCGATTTTCGCCCCAATTGTCGGCGCATGCCTGGGTGCTGCGGCCTATCGCGGGCTGATTGCCCGCCATCTGCCGAGCGCAGCACCGGCTATCGCTGAAGAAACACCTGACACGGCTGTCAACGGCAAGACTCGTATTTCCTGAAAGCGCCAGCCTGGTCCCCTGCCCTTCGCGGCCCAGGCTGATTTCTGACTTCCTTATTTCGTCCAAGGCAATTGACATGACCGACCTTCAGAATAAGAACTACATCATTGCCCTTGATCAGGGCACCACCAGTTCCCGGGCGATCATCTTCGATCGTGACGCCAACGTGGTGTGTACAGCCCAGCGTGAATTCGTCCAGCACTACCCGCAGGCGGGCTGGGTTGAACATGACCCGATGGAAATCTTCGCCACCCAGAGCGCGGTGATGGTTGAGGCGCTGGCCCAGGCCGGCCTGCACCATGACCAGGTGGCCGCCATCGGTATCACCAACCAGCGCGAAACCACGGTGGTCTGGGACAAGATCACCGGCCGCCCGATCTACAACGCCATCGTCTGGCAGTGCCGTCGCAGCACCGAGATCTGCCAGCAGCTCAAGCGCGACGGCCATGAGCAATACATCAGCGACACCACGGGCCTTGTGACCGACCCGTACTTCTCCGGCACCAAGCTCAAGTGGATCCTCGACAACGTCGAAGGCAGCCGCGAACGTGCGCGCAATGGCGAACTGCTGTTCGGCACCGTCGACAGCTGGCTGATCTGGAAATTTACCGGCGGCAAGACCCACGTCACCGACTACACCAACGCGTCGCGCACCATGCTCTTCAACATCCACACCCTGGAGTGGGATGCGAAGATGCTGGAGATTCTCGACATCCCACGGGAAATGCTCCCTGAAGTGAAGTCGTCGTCGGAAATCTATGGCCGTACCAAGAGCGGCATCGCTATCGGTGGCATTGCCGGCGACCAGCAAGCGGCCCTGTTTGGCCAGATGTGCGTGGAAGCGGGCCAGGCCAAGAACACCTACGGCACCGGCTGCTTCCTGCTGATGAACACCGGCGACAAGGCGGTGAAATCCAAGCACGGCATGCTCACCACCATTGCCTGCGGCCCGCGCGGTGAGGTGGCCTATGCCCTGGAAGGCGCGGTCTTCAACGGTGGCTCCACCGTGCAATGGCTACGTGACGAGCTGAAGATCATCAACGATGCCCACGACACCGAATACTTTGCCGGCAAGGTCAAGGACAGCAACGGCGTGTACCTGGTACCCGCTTTCACCGGTCTCGGCGCGCCCTACTGGGACCCGTATGCCCGTGGCGCACTGTTCGGCCTGACCCGTGGCGTACGCGTAGACCACATTATTCGCGCAGCCCTGGAATCGATTGCCTACCAGACCCGCGACGTCCTCGACGCCATGCAACAGGACTCGGGCGAACGCCTCAAGGCCCTGCGCGTGGACGGCGGCGCGGTTGCCAATAACTTCCTGATGCAATTCCAGGCCGACATCCTCGGCACCCAGGTAGAACGCCCGCAAATGCGTGAGACCACTGCCTTGGGCGCAGCCTACCTGGCCGGCCTGGCGTGTGGCTTCTGGGGCAGCCTGGACGAGTTGCGCGGCAAGGCGGTAATCGAGCGCGAGTTCGAGCCACAGCTGGACGAGGCGGCCAAAGAGAAACTCTACGCCGGCTGGCAAAAAGCTGTGAGCCGCACCCGTGACTGGGAGCCGCACGAAGGCGCCGAATAAGCCAAGCGCTGGCTTACGGCAGGTTGTAACTGGCAGGGAGCGGATTCCTGCGTCATCATGGGCCACTTTTGTATGGCAGCCCAAAGGACGCCCCATGAATCTGCCTCCCCGCCAACAACAAATCCTCGAACTGGTCCGCGAACGCGGGTACGTCAGTATCGAGGAAATGGCGCAGCTATTCGTTGTCACCCCGCAAACCATCCGCCGCGATATCAACCAGCTGGCGGACGCCAACCTGTTGCGCCGCTACCACGGCGGCGCAGCCTATGACTCCAGTGTCGAGAACACCGCGTACGCCATGCGTGCCGACCAGATGCGCGACGAGAAGCAACGCATCGGTGAAGCCATCGCCGCGCAGATTCCCGATCATGCCTCGCTGTTCATCAACATCGGCACCACCACCGAATCCATCGCCCGTGCGCTGCTCAATCACAGCCACCTGAAAATCATCACCAACAACCTCAACGTCGCCACCATGCTCAGTGCCAAGGACGACTTCGATGTGTTGCTCACCGGCGGCAATGTGCGCCGTGACGGTGGTGTGGTGGGCCAGGCCAGTGTCGACTTCATCAACCAGTTCAAGGTCGACTTTGCCCTGGTGGGTATCAGCGGGATCGACGAGGACGGCAGCCTGCTGGACTTCGATTACCAAGAAGTGCGGGTTTCCCAGGCCATCATCGCCAATGCGCGGCAAGTGATTCTGGCGGCAGACTCCAGCAAATTCGGGCGCAATGCCATGATTCGCCTGGGGCCGATCAGCCTGGTGGACTGCCTGGTGACTGACCAGCAGCCGGTGCCGGCCTTGGTGCAAGTGCTGAATGAGCACAAGGTGCGGCTGGAAGTGGTGTAGCGCCTGTTCAGGCGTCATCGCGGGCAAGCCCGGCTCCCACAGTTTGAAAGGCAATCAAATGTAGGAGCCGGGCTTGCCCGCGATGACGCCCTCAATAACACCGATACATTCACCTTTGTTCATAATTCTTCCTTTCCCCACCCTTCGATGAGTTTTTTCAATCGAAGTCGGGTGGCTGTGCCCGCAATTATCAGCTACCATTTTCGCAAATGAACATTAATGTTCGAATTCCAAGACGAAAAGATCGCGAGGCCAGCCGATGAACCCTTCCACCTTGCCTGCTCCACCGCTTGCCGAAGTCTATGACGTTGCCGTAATTGGTGGCGGGATCAATGGCGTCGGGATTGCGGCAGACGCAGCCGGTCGCGGTTTGTCGGTATTCCTTTGCGAAAAGGATGACTTGGCCAGCCACACCTCCTCGGCCAGCAGTAAGCTGATCCACGGCGGCCTGCGTTACCTGGAACACTATGAATTCCGCCTGGTGCGCGAAGCCCTGGCCGAACGTGAGGTGCTGCTAGGCAAAGCCCCACACATCGTCAAGCAAATGCGCTTCGTGCTGCCGCACCGCCCGCACTTGCGCCCGGCGTGGATGATTCGCGCTGGCTTGTTCCTGTATGACCACTTGGGCAAGCGCGAAAAACTGGCAGGCTCCAAAAGCCTCAAGTTCGGTGCCGACAGCCCGCTGAAAAGTGAAATTACCCGAGGCTTCGAATACTCCGACTGCTGGGTCGATGACGCTCGCCTGGTCGTGCTCAACGCCATGGCGGCCCGTGAGAAAGGCGCGCATATCCATACGCAGACCCGTTGCGTCAGCGCCCATCGCAGCAACGGCCTGTGGGAAATGAACATGGAGCGTGCCGACGGCAGCCTGTTCTCGATCCGCGCCCGCGCCCTGGTGAATGCTGCCGGTCCTTGGGTGGCCAAATTCATTAAGGACGACCTGAAGCTGGATTCGCCCTACGGCATCCGCTTGATCCAGGGCAGCCACCTGATCGTGCCGCGCCTGTACGAAGGCGCCCACGCGCACATCCTGCAGAACGAAGACCAGCGCATCGTCTTCACCATTCCGTACCTGAACCACTTGACCATCATCGGCACCACCGACCGCGAATACACCGGCGACCCGGCTGCAGTGGCGATCACCGAAGGCGAAACCGACTACATGCTCAAAGTGGTCAATGCGCACTTCAAGAAACAACTGAGCCGTGACGATATCGTCCACACTTACTCCGGCGTGCGCCCGCTGTGCAACGACGAGTCCGACAACCCATCGGCCATCACGCGCGATTACACCCTGGCCTTGTCCGGCGGCACCGGCGAAGCGCCGATCCTGTCGGTATTCGGCGGCAAGCTGACCACCTATCGCAAACTGGCCGAGTCGGCCATGGCTCAACTGGCGCCGTACTTCACCCAGATGCGCCCTAGCTGGACCGCCACGGCCAGCCTGCCCGGCGGTGAAGACATGACCACCCCTGAAGCCCTGGCCGACGCCATCCGCGCCAAGTTCGACTGGGTACCGAGCGAGATCGCCCGCCGCTGGTCCACCACTTACGGCAGCCGCACCTGGCGCCTGCTGGAGGGCGTGCAATCACTCGCCGATCTGGGTGACCACCTGGGTGGCGGCCTCTATACCCGCGAAGTCGACTACCTGTGCGCCGAAGAGTGGGTAACACAACCACAGGACGTGCTCTGGCGCCGTACCAAGCTTGGCCTGTTCACTACGCCGCAAGAGCAGGAAAACCTGCAGCGCTACTTGTCCAAGGTCGAGCAGAACCGCAGCAAGATCGAAGCGGCCTGACCGCCTGACTGTAGGAGCGAGCTTGCTCGCGAAAAACTAGAGAGCGCCGCGTTTATTCAGCATAAACGCGGCGTTTTTGCGTTTTTCGCGAGCAAGCTCGCTCCTACAGACTATTCGGTTTTCCGAACGTGCCCCTCTGCTCTATTCGGTTTGCCGGATCAAAGACCGAAAATATCACCGAAACAAAAAGTTAATTTCCATATAAATCATGAAGTTATCCTTTTGTTTTCGGTATGGCACGACTCATGCTCTACACTCTTCAACGATTGCCTGAGGCGCCTTAGGAGCCGTCACGGGCAGTCGCTTTACAAGAGAGCCGTTCAGCTGGCTTCATAAAAAAAACAAATGTCGAGGAAGTATTGATGCGCATCGTTCCCCATATCCTGGGCGCAGCTATCGCTGCTGCTCTGATCAGCACTCCAGTTTTTGCCGCCGAACTCACCGGCACACTGAAGAAAATCAACGACTCCGGCACCATCACTCTCGCTCACCGCGACAGCTCCATTCCGTTTTCCTACATCGCGGATGGCTCGGGCAAACCCGTGGGCTACTCCCACGACATCCAGTTGGCCGTTGTCGAGCAACTGAAAAAAGACCTGAACAAACCCGACCTCAAAGCCAAGTACAACCTGGTGACCTCGCAAACCCGTATCCCGTTGATCCAGAACGGCACCGCGGATCTGGAATGCGGCTCCACCACCAATAACGCCGAACGCGCCCAGCAAGTTGACTTCACCGTCAACATCTTCGAAATCGGCACCCGCCTGCTGGTCAAGAAAGACAAGGAAGGCAAGCCGTCCTACGCTGACTTTGCCGACCTGAAAGGCAAAAACGTCGTGACCACCGCCGGCACCACGTCCGAGCGCATCATCAAGGCGATGAACGCCGACAAGCAGATGGGCATGAACGTTATCTCCGCCAAAGACCACGGCGAATCCTTCCAGATGCTCGAAAGCGGCCGTGCCGTTGCATTCATGATGGACGACGCCCTGCTGGCCGGTGAAGAAGCCAAGGCCAAGAAGCCCGATGACTGGGTTATCACCGGCACTCCGCAGTCATTCGAAGCCTATGCATGCATGGTTCGCAAAGGCGACCCGGACTTCAAGAAAGCCGTGGATGACGCCATTGTCGCCCTGTACAAGTCAGGCGAGATCAACAAGATCTACGCCAAATGGTTCGAAAGCCCGATCCCACCGAAAGGCCTGAACCTGAACTTCCCGATGAGCGACAAGGTCAAGGAGCTGATCGCTAACCCTAGCGACAAACCAGCGCCAGAAGTAAAAATCTGATACCTGACTAAGCTTATGTCCTGAGGGAGCCAACACTCCCTCAGGCGTCTGTAATTACCTGCTGGCTTTAACTTGGAACACTCGACCTGGCGGTTTTCGAGCCGATCGTGTGTGCCTGGCGTTCAACGTCAGGCGGGAACGGATCTTCCCCAAGCGGGTGCTTGTACATCGATCGATCTCGAGGGGAGACCCTAATGAATTACAACTGGGACTGGGGCGTGTTCTTCAAGTCCACCGGCGTGGGCAGCGAGACTTATCTCGACTGGTACCTCTCCGGGCTGGGCTGGACCATCGCCATCGCTGTCGTGGCATGGATTATCGCCTTGCTGCTGGGCTCCATTCTGGGGGTCATGCGCACGGTGCCAAACCGCCTCGTATCGGGCATCGCGACCTGCTACGTGGAACTGTTTCGTAACGTGCCGCTGCTGGTTCAGCTGTTCATCTGGTACTTCCTGGTACCGGACATGCTGCCGCAGAACCTGCAGGACTGGTACAAACAAGACCTGAACCCGACCACCTCGGCCTACCTGAGCGTCGTGGTGTGCCTGGGCCTGTTCACCGCCGCCCGTGTGTGCGAGCAAGTGCGTACCGGTATCCAGGCGCTGCCACGGGGCCAGGAATCCGCGGCGCGCGCCATGGGCTTCAAGCTGCCGCAGATCTACTGGAACGTGCTGCTGCCCCAGGCTTACCGCATCATCATTCCGCCGCTTACCTCGGAATTCCTCAACGTGTTCAAGAACTCCTCCGTGGCGTCCTTGATCGGCTTGATGGAACTGCTGGCGCAAACCAAACAGACCGCCGAGTTCTCGGCCAACCTGTTTGAAGCCTTCACCCTGGCCACGCTGATCTACTTCACCCTGAACATGAGCCTGATGCTGCTGATGCGCGTGGTCGAGAAGAAAGTCGCAGTGCCCGGCCTGATCTCCGTGGGGGGCAAATAATGGACTTCGATTTCAGCGGCATCATCCCCGCCATCCCGGGCCTGTGGAACGGCATGGTCATGACCTTGAAGCTGATGGTCATGGGTGTGGTCGGCGGCATCATCATCGGGACCATTCTGGCCCTGATGCGCTTGTCGTCCAATAAACTGCTGTCCCGCGTGGCCGGCGCCTATGTGAACTACTTCCGCTCGATCCCGCTGCTGCTGGTGATCACCTGGTTCTACCTGGCGGTGCCGTTCGTGCTGCGCTGGATCACCGGCGAAGACACCCCGATCGGCGCGTTCACCTCCTGCGTCGTGGCGTTCATGATGTTCGAGGCCGCATACTTCTGCGAAATCGTACGAGCCGGCGTGCAGTCGATTCCCAAGGGCCAGATGGCGGCGGCACAAGCCATGGGCATGACCTACGGCCAGACCATGCGCCTGATCATCCTGCCCCAGGCGTTCCGCAAGATGACGCCGTTGCTGCTGCAACAGTCGATCATCCTGTTCCAGGACACCTCCCTGGTCTACACCGTGGGCCTGGTGGACTTCCTCAACTCCGCCCGCTCCAACGGCGACATCATCGGCCGCTCCAACGAGTTCCTGATTTTTGCCGGTGTCGTCTACTTCATCATCAGCTTTTCCGCCTCGCTGCTGGTCAAGCGTCTGCAAAAAAGGTTTGCCGTATGATCTCTATCAAGAACATCAACAAGTGGTATGGCGACTTCCAGGTGCTGACCGATTGCAGCACTGAGGTTAAAAAAGGCGAAGTGATCGTGGTGTGCGGGCCGTCCGGCTCGGGCAAATCCACCCTGATCAAGTGCGTGAACGCGCTGGAACCGTTCCAGAAAGGCGACATTGTCGTCGACGGCACCTCCATCGCCGACCCGAAGACCAACCTGCCAAAACTGCGTTCGCGCGTGGGCATGGTGTTTCAGCACTTCGAGCTGTTCCCGCACCTGACCATCACCGAAAACCTGACCATCGCGCAGATCAAGGTATTGGGCCGCAGCAAGGAAGAAGCCACCAAGAAGGGCCTGCAACTGCTCGACCGCGTGGGCTTGTCGGCTCACGCCCACAAGCACCCTGGCCAGCTCTCCGGCGGCCAGCAACAACGTGTGGCGATTGCCCGCGCCCTGGCCATGGACCCGATCGTCATGCTGTTCGACGAACCGACCTCGGCGCTGGACCCGGAAATGGTCAACGAAGTGCTCGACGTGATGGTGCAACTGGCCCACGAAGGCATGACCATGATGTGTGTGACCCACGAAATGGGCTTTGCGCGCAAAGTGGCCGACCGCGTGATCTTCATGGACGCCGGCAAGATCATCGAAGACTGCCCGAAGGAAGAGTTCTTCGGCGACATCAGCGCACGCTCCGAGCGTGCGCAGCACTTCCTCGAGAAAATCCTGCAGCACTAAAAGCAACACCGTTCGTCCTGTAGGAGCCGGGCTTGTGTGGGAGCTGGCTTGCCTGCGATGGCATCGCCTCGGTGCAACTGTTACAC
>NZ_JBWKRA010000015.1:0-151025 GCF_059419065.1 Pseudomonas sp. GW821-FHT07B01
CGATAGCGGCGCTGGGTTCACCACCGCTATCGCAGGCAAGCCAGCTCCCACATTGACTGAGTCGTGTCAGTCTTCCGGCGGGGGATTCAGTCGGGCGCGGCGGTTCTCCTGGAACCAATGCAACGCAATCAGGAGCAGCGTCGGCACACCCAGCAGGCAGGTGATCATAAAGAAGTTGTGGTAACCGAACTTCTCCACCATCACCCCTGAATAGCCGCCGATCAAACGCGGCAGCAACAGCATGATCGAACTGAGCAGCGCATATTGGGTGGCGGAGAACTTGAGGTTGGTGAGGCTCGACAGGTACGCCACGAACGCCGAAGTGGCCATGCCCGAACTGAAGTTGTCCAGGGAGATGGTCACGATCAACATCTGCAGGTCGGGGCCCATGTCGGCGAGCATCACGAACAGCAGGTTGGTACCGGCCGAGGCCACGCCGCCGATGAACAGGATCGGCAGTATCCCGAACCGCACGATCAACAGGCCGCCCATGCCGGCGCCGAGCAGGGTCATGATCAGGCCGAAGATCTTGCTCACCCCGGCGATCTGGTCCTTGGTGAAGCCCTGGTCGATATAGAACACGTTGGCCATGACGCCCATCACCGTGTCGGACATGCGATAGGTGGCAATCAGCCCGAGCAGCAGCAGCGCCTGCCAACGGTAGCGCAGGATAAAGTCGTTGACCGGCGTGAGCACGGGCGCCAGGCCCCGGCGGCCCATGGCTGAAAGGCACAGGGTAGTGAGGATGATATAGAGGATGGCGCGCAGGAACGCGCGGTCTTCCATCAGCAGTTCCCACAAACTCACGCCCTGGAACAGCACGCTGGCGAAGTCGGTGTTGTACAACTGGGTGAACATCGCCGGCACTGAGACCAACAGCACGATCAGCACAAACACCGACACCAACTGGTGCATGAAACTGTAGCGTCCGGCCTGCAACTGGGTGCGCAGTGGCACATCAGGTTCACGCATGAGGAAGGTGGTGAGCAACGCCGGCACCATCAACACGCCGAACAACACATAGGTGCCGGTCCAGGCCGAGTGTTTATAGTTGAAGCCGGTGGAGCCAAAGCCTTCGGCAAAGAACAGCGCACCGGCGGTGGCCAGCAGGGCGGCGATGCGATAACCGGACATGTAGCTTGCCGCCAGGGCGGCCTGACGGCTGTCGTCGGCGATTTCCAGGCGGTAGGCATCCACGGCGATATCTTGGGTGGCCGACGCGAAGGCGACGATCACCGCGATGGCGATCAACCAGGACAGGTGTTTTTGCGGGTCACAAAAGCCCATGCCGATCAATCCGAGGATCACCAGCGACTGGGCCAGCACCAGCCAGGAGCGACGACGCCCCAGTTTGCCAAGCAACGGCAGGCGCCATTGGTCGAGCAGCGGCGACCAGACCCATTTGAAGGCGTAGGCCAGGCCGATCAAGCTCGCATAGCCAATGGTCTCGCGAGCCACACCGGCTTCACGCAGCCACACCGAAAGCGTCGAAAACACCAACATGTAAGGCATGCCGGCGGCGAAACCGAGCAACAACAGCACTAACGTCGAAGGGCTGGCATAGGCGGCGAGCGCGGCGCGCCAGGTTTTACGGGGCATGGGCTGGAGTCTGCCTCAGATTTGCGGAAACAAAGCGCGCACTCTAACCGCTGTGCTCTACCGGGCGCCAGCCATGACGCTGAATATCAACACGATTGTTCAGGATGGTGACGCCTTCGCTACGTAAACGCGCACGTTGTTCGTCACCCGAGGCACTGCCCACCGGCAAACTTATCCGACCACCGGCAGCCAGCACCCGATGCCAGGGCAACCGCGTGTCTTGCGGCAACTGGCTCAGGGTGCGCCCGACCCAGCGGGCAGCCCGCCCCAAACCGGCCAGGTGGGCCAGCTCGCCGTAACTCACCACGCAGCCTTCGGGCACCTGCGACAACGTCAGGTAGAGTGCGGTGCGGCGCATCTCGGCGGGGCTTTGTGGCGTATCGGCGGGTAGGATCACTGTGGGTATATCCGTTGAGATCGTCGTTGTTTTGTCAGAAACGTCTGTAAACATGACGCTGAGTATTGAACTCAATATAAATCCTTGAGTCAGTTCTAGCCATGTAACACTATAACGCCCCTTATTTTCGCCAACCCCGAGTCCCGTACTTGCTTATGTTGTCCAGAACCCTGTTGTGCCTTGCTGTTTTCAGTGCTTCCACGCCCTTGCTCGCCGATACCGTCTGGTTGAAAAACGGTGACCGGCTCACCGGCAAGATCAAAGTCTTCGACGGTGGCAAGTTGCTGATCCAAACCGACTACGCAGGCTCCATTCCGGTGGACTGGAAACAGGTCAAAACCCTGGAAAGTGACCAGGAGCTGCTGGTCAAGCAGGACGCCTACAGCGGTGAAAAGGCCAAGTCCTTGCAGGCATCGGATGACGGCAAGGTGGTGCTGGCCAATGGCGAGGCGCCCAAGACGGTGGAACTGGCAAGTATCCAACAGATCATGAAGCCCAAGCCCGTGATCGAAGACCTGGTGTGGAAGGGTAATGTCGACCTGGCGCTGGACTACAAGCGCGCGGACAAAGACACCAACGACTACGACATCGACTTCAAGACCTCGGCCCGTCACGGCCAGTGGCGTCATACGGGCAAGGGCGAATACAACCGCGAGTTCCAGGACGACGTCACCACCACCGACAACTGGGCCCTGGAATACGACCTGGACCGCTTTATTACCGAGCACTGGTTCTGGCAGGGGCGCCTGACCTACAAGCGCGACAAGGTCGAAGACCTGGCGCGCCAGCGCACCGTGGGTACCGGCCCGGGCTACCAGTTCTGGGATGATGAGCTGGGCGCGTTCTCCCTCGGTTCGCTGGTCAACCGCACCGATTACGAATATGCCGACGGCGGCAAGGACAACTTTTACTCTCTGGCCATGAAGTGGAACTACAACCGCTACCTGGTGGGCAAGACCGTTGAGTTCTTCACCAACGGCGAATTGGGCAAGCCTCTGGACGGTCCGGCCGATTACTCCCTGGATGCCGAGATGGGCCTGCGCTACAAAGTCACCGAATGGGCGTCCCTCAATCTCAAGGCCGAGCGTGACGTCATCAGCGGCGACTCCGACAGCAGCTTGAGCAAGACCCGTTACACCGCAGGCTTCGGCGTGGCCTGGTAAACCGGCGTCGGCCACTCTGGCAACCTGCGCAGATATTGATTACCTTGTGTTGAGATCCATTCCCATATGCCATGGGCGGCGGAACACCCGAGGAGTCATCTATTGAGCACGCAGGTTGCCAAGAACGCCCGAGAGCTGTTGCTCAAGGAATACCGTGGGGCGCTCGCCACACAGTCCAAAGCCATGCCCGGCTTTCCCTTTGGCTCGGTGGTGCCCTACTGCCTGGACGAGCAGGGCCGCCCGCTGATCCTGATCAGCCGCATTGCCCAGCACACCCATAACCTGCAAAAAGATCCCAAGTGTTCGCTGTTGGTGGGTGAGCGTGAGGCCGATGATGTGCAAGCCTTGGGGCGCCTGACTTACCTGGCCGAAGCCGAGAAGCTGGAAGACCCCGCCGCCATCGAAGCTGCGGCCGAGCGCTACTACCGCTACTTCCCTGATTCGGCCAACTACCACAAGGCCCACGATTTCGATTTCTGGGTGCTCAAGCCGGTGCGCCACCGTTATATCGGTGGGTTTGGCGCAATCCATTGGGTCGACCAGTTGACCTTGGCCAACCCGTTTGCGGGCAAGGCCGAGCGCAGCATGATCGAGCACATGAACAGCGATCACGCCAAGGCCATCGCCCATTACGTCGACCTCGGCGGTTTGCCGACCAGCGAGCCAGCACAGCTGGCCGGCATCGACAGCGAAGGCATGCACTTGCGTATCGGCCAATCCTTGCACTGGTTGCCTTTCGAGACGCCTTGCAACACACCGACACAAGTACGCGAAGCCCTGGTTTCATTGGCTCACGCCGAGGTGTGGCCGAAAAAAACCACGGTTGACGCTTGAATTTACACAACGGCGACGTCATCTAAGGTGGACTGGCAAGGCATTCTTGCGTTGAGGAACCATTTGATGCGCCCTTTTTTATTGCTCTTTCTGCTGTTCCCGGTGTTGGAGCTGTTCGTATTCGTTAAAGTCAGCGGTGCGATCGGGTTTTTCCCGGCGCTGTTGCTGATCATCGTAGGCTCCATGCTCGGCGTCCTGGTGCTGCGTGTCGCCGGCCTGGCGACCGCGCTGCGTGCCCGTGAAAGCCTGAACCGCGGCGAACTGCCGGCCCAGACCATGCTTGAGGGCCTGATGATGGCCCTGGCCGGTGGCCTGCTGATCCTGCCGGGTTTTATCAGCGACGTGCTCGGCCTGGTGCTGTTGCTGCCGTTCACCCGCAAGCTGCTGGCCGGCAAAATGCGCCAGCGTGCTGAAGAGGCGGCGATGCGCCAGCGTGCGTTCGCCGACGACCTGCAACCCCGTGGTGGCCCGGCTCCACGCCAACCCCTGGGGCGTGAAGGTGATGTGATCGAAGGCGAGTTCGAACACCGCGACCCTAAGTAACCGCTTCACTGGCACGGCACCTTCGGGTGCCGTGTTGCATTTACCCTTGAGCCGACACAAAAAATTTCATCCCCGGCCCCTTGTAATAAGCCTGGGCGCCCTTATGTAACGGTCACCGCAAGGTTTCTGGTGGTGACATCAGACAGACTTCCGCGTCTCGCCCCGCGAGCCGCGACCGGCACCGCCGGAATTTAACCCGCCGGAATTGATACCGGCCGATGAAAAACACAATTAGGAGAGATCGACAATGAAGCTTCGTCCTCTGCACGACCGCGTCGTAATCCGTCGCAGCGAAGAAGAAAAGAAAACCGCTGGCGGGATCGTTCTGCCAGGTTCGGCTGCTGAAAAAGCCAACCACGGTGTGATCGTCGCTGCTGGCCCAGGCAAAACCCTGGAGAACGGTGATGTACGCGCACTGGCCGTGAAAGTGGGTGACAAGGTTGTTTTCGGCCCTTACTCCGGCAGCAACACTGTGAAAGTAGACGGCGAAGACCTGCTGGTAATGGCTGAGAACGAAATTCTCGCCGTTCTGGAAGACTGATTTCCTCGCTCATTTTCCCGTTACTACAAAGTATTTAAGGAATATCGATCATGGCTGCTAAAGAAGTTAAATTCGGCGACTCCGCCCGCAAGAAAATGCTCACTGGCGTCAACGTACTGGCTGACGCAGTAAAAGCGACCTTGGGCCCGAAAGGCCGTAACGTGATCATCGAGAAGAGCTTCGGCGCTCCGACCATCACCAAGGACGGCGTTTCCGTCGCCAAAGAAATCGAACTGGAAGACCGTTTCGAAAACATGGGCGCGCAGCTGGTCAAAGACGTTGCCTCCCGTGCCAACGATGACGCAGGTGACGGTACTACCACCGCAACCGTACTGGCTCAGTCGATCGTCAACGAAGGCCTGAAGGCCGTTGCTGCCGGCATGAACCCGATGGACCTCAAGCGCGGCATCGACAAGGCGACCATCGCCATCGTCAAAGAGCTGAAGAACCTGTCCAAGCCATGCGCCGACACCAAGGCCATCGCTCAGGTAGGCACCATCTCCGCCAACTCCGACAGCTCCATCGGCGACATCATTGCCGAAGCCATGGAAAAAGTCGGTAAAGAAGGCGTGATCACCGTTGAAGAAGGCTCGGGCCTGGAAAACGAACTGTCGGTTGTAGAAGGCATGCAGTTCGACCGTGGCTACCTGTCCCCGTACTTCGTCAACAAGCCGGACACCATGGTTGCCGAGCTGGACAGCCCGCTGATCCTGCTGGTCGACAAAAAGATCTCCAACATCCGCGAAATGCTGCCAGTGCTGGAAGCCGTTGCCAAAGCCGGCCGCCCACTGCTGATCGTGGCTGAAGACGTTGAAGGCGAAGCCCTGGCGACTCTGGTTGTGAACAACATGCGTGGCATCGTCAAGGTTGCAGCCGTCAAGGCGCCAGGCTTCGGCGACCGTCGCAAGGCCATGCTGCAGGACATCGCCGTTCTGACCGGCGGTACCGTTATCTCCGAAGAGATCGGCCTGAGCCTGGAAAGCGCCACCCTGGAAAACCTGGGTAGCGCCAAGCGCGTGACCCTGTCCAAGGAAAACACCATCATCGTTGACGGTGCTGGCGTTGAAGGCGACATCGAGTCCCGTATCGCTCAGATCCGTGCCCAGGTTGCCGAGACTTCCTCGGACTACGACCGTGAAAAACTGCAAGAGCGCCTGGCCAAGCTGTCTGGCGGTGTTGCAGTGATCAAGGTTGGCGCTGGCTCCGAAGTTGAAATGAAAGAGAAGAAGGCCCGCGTTGAAGACGCCCTGCACGCAACCCGTGCAGCCGTTGAAGAAGGCGTGGTACCTGGCGGTGGCGTTGCGCTGATCCGTGCTCTGGAAGCCCTGACTGAGCTGACCGGCGACAACGCTGACCAGAACGTCGGTATCGCTGTACTGCGTCGTGCCGTTGAAGCACCGCTGCGCCAGATCGCTGCCAACTCCGGCGACGAGCCAAGCGTTGTGGTCAACGAAGTCAAGAACGGCAAAGGTAACTACGGTTACAACGCTGCGACTGGCGTGTACGGCGACATGATCGAAATGGGCATCCTGGATCCAACCAAGGTGACTCGTTCCGCGCTGCAAGCAGCATCCTCCATCGGCGGTCTGATCCTGACCACCGAAGCTGCGATCGCTGAAGCACCGAAGAAAGAAGGCTCGGCTGGCGGCGGTATGCCAGACATGGGCGGCATGGGTGGCATGGGCGGCATGATGTAAGCCAGCCTACCCGGCGCTATAAAAAGCCCCGCCTGCAGTGATGCAGGCGGGGCTTTTTTATGCACGGCTGTGCCCACCCGACGGCGGCCTGACAGCCAGGCTTATCTAACTGATGCGCGGCGGTCAAAATGTGGGAGCTGGCTTGCCTGCGAAGACGGCCTGCCAGCCTGCAGGAATGTTGGATCAGAGCGCGTTCATATCCGTTAGTCAGGCAACGGCCATCTAGGGTCCGCCCTGACGGCGGCTAACCCGGCATCCTGCCGGGTTAGCCAGGAGTTCAAGCCTGCGTTCGGCCAGCGTGGTTATCGAGGTTGTAGTTGCCGTCGACCGCTGCAAAGTTGTGTCGATACTTATGGCCAATCGCAGGCAAGCCAGCTCCCACATTTGATCTTCGTTGCATTCGCTTAACTGACCGGCATTACGGCTTGCCGTGAAGGCCGATACAGCAACAAGCAATACAGCCCCAGGCAGATCAGCCAGCAAAAGATCGCTGTCCACACATTGTGGGAAAAGAAATGCGCCCCTTGCAGCATACGGCTGACTGAAAACACGCTGCCCAGGCTGACAGCAAAGATGAACGCGTAGCGCGCCAGCCGTGGCCGTCGATCCCGCAGCGCGAAGAACCAGGCGAACAAGGCAAACCCGGTGGCGGCATGCCCGCCGGGCCAGCAGCGGCCGGGTTTATCGGTCGGCGGGCGCGGGCTGAGCAGTTCGCTGTAGGTTTCCTGGCCGCCGAACTCCTTGAGGCTCCAGGGGCATTGCACGGCGGTGATGGTTTTCAATGGCGACACGAACGCCGTCGCCATTCCCAGCGACAGCACCAGGCACACCAGTTCACGGCGGTACGGCTTGAGCCGCTGCAGGATGAAGCTGCCGACCAGGCCCAGAATCGCCAGCACCGAAAACAGGATCACCAGTTGCTTGGCACGGTCATGCAGGATGTCTTCAAGGAAGAAGCTATAGCGGCCAATGAAGCCGCCAGCCTCTGCGCTGTAGAAATGCCTGGCCAGGTCCATGTCCAGTGACGTCAGTTCAAGCAACAGCAAGGCCACCGCAGCGCTGGCAGGCAGGCCCAGGCACAACCAAAAATCAAGCGGTTTGGAAACCGGTAAAGAGGAGGGGGATTTCATCACGAACCTTGGTAGAAAAGCCCCGTGCTCACCTGCACGGGGCTTTTTGATTAGCGTTTGCTTAAGACTGGAGCCTCTTCCTTGGGCGCTTTCCAGCTCAGCAGTTGCTGTTTGTAGTCATAACTGGCGGCCTGGTAGTAGGTGATCGCCCGTTGAATCAAGGGGTCATCGCTACCAACGCGCAGCTCCTGGCTCTCGCCCAGGGCCTGGTCGTGGCGACGCAAGCCTTGGCGCGGGCTGAGGATTGCCAGGTCCTTGCCATCGAACAGACCCAGGTGCTGGTAATTGCCCACCACTACCCGTGCAGGCAATGGGTTGTCTTGCAGCAGGTTGCGGCCAAAGAATGTTGATTCGTAGCTCAGGTTGAGCAGGCCCAGCAAGGTCGGCGCCAGGTCGATCTGGCTGGCCAGTTGGGCGGATTCCCGTGCGTCGATCAGCTTGGGCGCGTAGATAAACAGCGGTATCTGGTAGTTGGTGATAGGCAGGTCTTCCTTGCCCGCGCTGCCGGCCGTGTGGTCGGCGACGAACACGAAGATCGTGTTATCGAACCACGGCTTCTGGCGTGCAGCTGCGAGGAACTGGCCGATGGCGTAGTCGGTGTATTTCACCGCGCCGTCGCGGCCCTTGCCGGACTTGATATCGATACGCCCGTCCGGGTAGGTATAAGGGCGATGGTTGGAGGTGGTCATCAGTTGCAGCAAGAACGGCTGCTGCTTGGCGTAGTCGGCGTCGGCCAGTTTCAAGGTCTGTTTGAACAGGTCTTCGTCGGCCATGCCCCAGGCGTTTTTGAATGAGATTTCTGCTTCGGGCACGCTGCTCTGGTCCACCACCCGATAACCGTTGCCGCTGAAGAACGCGTTCATATTGTCGAAGTAACCGCGCCCGCCGTAGACAAATACGCTGTCATAACCGATGGCCGAGAGCTGTTGCCCCAGGCTGGCGAACCCGCTTTCGCGGCCGATGCGCTTGACGATCGAACGTCCCGGCGTCGGCGGGACTGCCAGGGTAATGGCTTCCAGGCCTCGGTCGGTGCGCGTACCGGTGGCGTAGAAGTTATTGAAGTACAGGCTCTGTTGGCGCAATGCATCCAGATTGGGCGTGAGGTTGCGCGCATCGCCATTGCTGCCCATGTACTTGGCGCTGAAACTCTCGATGGTCACCAGTACGATGTTGGGCTTGCGCAGTGTGCCGGGGTTGGTGATGGCACGGCGAATATCCAGCGGGTCCGGGTCGATAAAGCGGGCGTTGGGCTCACTCAGTTCGGCGCGCAACTGCTTGGCGACGACGTCGGTCGGCAGGCTTTTGTAGAACTGGGTGTAATCCAGTTCGTTGTTACGGAAGGCGGCGAAGAACTGATAAGGCCCGTTGCTGGCCAATTCGTTGTTGTACGCGTTGCCGCCTTGGGTACGTGGGCTGTCCTGGCTGACCAGTTGCAGGCTGAGGCCGGCGAGCACCAGCAGGCCCAGGGCGTTGACCAAACGGCCACGCAGCGCAGGCAAGGGCGCTGCCATCGCGGCATTGAAGGGCTTGCGCAGAGCCACGCTCAGAATCAGTGCAAGCATCGCCAGCAGGCTCAGCAGCTTGCCGATCGGGTAAGACTCCAGCAGGTTGTTCAGTACCTCATCGGAGTACACCAGGTAATCGACAGCGATAAAGTTGAAGCGCACGCCAAACTCATCCCAGAACAACCATTCGGCCACCGAGGTGAACAGCATGGCGAACAGGCTGACGGTCAGCACCGCTTGCAGGAACCAGCGATGGCCACGGCGGCGCCACAGGGCTGGCGGGCAGAGCAGCAAATACAGGCCAAGCGGCAAGGCTGCGTAGGCGAGGAAGGCCAGGTCGTAGAGCACACCTACGCCAAACACCGGCAGCAGGTTGCCGCCGACTTCATCCAGGTGAGTGATGAGCAGCACACTGCGGGTAAGCAGGAAAACCAGTAACCAGGTACCGGTAATCAACAACAAATAGCGCATTGGTGCAGTTTTGAAAAAAACCATGTCTATGTTCCTTAGATCAATGGGGGGCGATCTTCTTCCTGAGGCTGTAGTCAGTTTGTGAAGCTATAGTGAAAAACTTGTTCGGCTTCGCAAACAGTTGAAAACCTTTATCAGCGGGGCTCTGCGCTCTATCCCTGAGCCCCGCTTGGCCTTAAGCTGCGCGAGCCAACACGGCCGTTACCGCGTACGGAGACACTGCCCATGCGAATTCTATTGGTTGAAGACAACCGCGATATCCTCGCCAACCTGGCCGATTACCTGGGGCTCAAAGGCTACACAGTGGACTGTGCGCAGGACGGTTTGTCGGGCCTGCACCTGGCGGCCACCGAGCATTACGACCTGATCGTGCTCGACATCATGTTGCCCGGCATCGATGGCTACACCCTGTGCAAGCGACTGCGCGAAGACGCGCGCCGTGACACTCCGGTAATCATGCTTACCGCTCGCGACCAACTGGACGACCGGCTGCAGGGCTTCAAGTCTGGCGCCGATGACTACCTGCTCAAACCCTTCGCCTTGTCGGAACTGGCTGCGCGTATCGAAGCGGTGTTGCGCCGTGCCCAGGGTGGCGGGCGTCGTGCCCTGCAAGTGGGTGACCTGAACTACGACCTCGATACGCTGGAAGTCACCCGCGAAGGGCGCCTGCTCAAGCTCAACCCCGTGGGTCTGAAACTGCTCGCCGTGCTGATGCAGAAAAGCCCGCACGTTCTGCGTCGGGAAGTTCTCGAAGAAGCCCTGTGGGGAGACGACTGCCCGGACAGCGACAGCCTGCGCAGCCATGTTCACCAATTGCGCCAAGTGATCGACAAACCCTTCGCCAAGCCATTGCTGCAAACGGTGCATGGTGTGGGTTATCGCCTGGCCGAGGGTCGTGATGGAGTTTAAGCAAAGCCTTGCCCAACGGATCATCATCGCCTTCGCCTTGATGAGTGCGTTGGTGGCGGGGGCCTTCGCCATCGGCATCATTGCGACCGTGCACCTGGTGGAAGAGAAGTTGATCTCGGCGGGCTTGGGCGGCGACTTGCAACGCCTGCTGTTGATGGACAGCGTCGAAGACTGGAACCATCGGCCGGAGCCGGACCAGCTGTTCTATTTCAGCGGCGGGCGTGGCGATTTTGAACTGCCCAAGGACCTGCGCCATCTTGACCCGGGGTTTCATGAGGTGTTTCGCGAGGCGCTGTCGTACCACGCCATGGTTGAAGTGGTCGATGGCCGACGTTATGTGTTGCTGCAAGACCAGAGCGATTTCGAAGAACGTGAGCGTGTGCTGTTTGCGGTGGTGCTGGTGGGGTTCGTACTCAGCCTGGCGCTGGCGGCGTTCCTCGGCTGGGTGCTGGCCCGCAAGGTGATGGCGCCGGTGGTACGCCTGGCCCGCCAGGTCCGTCATCGTGACCAACTGTTGGGCCTGGCACCGCCCCTGGCGCCGGATTACGCCGCCGATGAAGTGGGCGAACTGGCGGTAGCGTTCGACGCCACCTTGGGGCGTTTACGCCAGGCGCTGTCACGTGAGCAATTGTTTACCAGCGATGTGAGCCATGAGTTGCGCACGCCCTTGATGGTCCTGGCGAGTTCCTGCGAACTGTTGCGCGAAAACCCGGCCATCGATCAACGTGGTCGCAACCAGGTAGAGCGCATAGCCCGTGCCTGTGAAGAAATGCGCGAGCTGGTGCAAACCTTCCTGATGCTGGCCCGCGCCAAACACGACGACGCTGCCAGTTCACCCCAAGGCAACCTCACCCAGGTGGCCGAAGACCTGCTCGGTATCTGGCGCGAGCCCATCGAGAAAAAAGGCCTGGCGTTGATCTACCTGCCGGGTAACCCCCTGGACACCCGCTACAACACCACCTTCTTGCATGCGGTGATGGGCAACCTGCTGCGCAACGCACTGCATTACACCGAGCACGGGTTTATCCGCCTGACCCTGGAGCCCAGTGGTTTCACGGTGGAGGACTCCGGTGTGGGGATCCCCGAAGAGAAGCGCGAAGCGATGTTCGAACCGTTCGTGCGCGGTAGCGAGAAGCGTGGCGAGGGCCTTGGCCTTGGGCTCTCACTGGTGCAGCGGATCTGCGAAAGCCAGGGCTGGAGCGTGAGCCTGAGCACTATGGAGCCCAATGGCTGCCGTTTTCACGTGGAGCTCAGCCCAGTCAAAACCTGACCATTCAGTCTGTCGTTTTGCTGATGCAGACTGCGTGCTTTTCGGCGAAGATGGCCCGGTGCTACTGAATGTTTCTGTAAAGTCTTGAAATGTATGCAATTGGACAGGACAAGATTTTCACAACGAGTTGACCTGTTGATCACAGTTCGCTGCTTAAGGTCGTAGGCATCAGTTACTGGAGACGTAAGATGCCTTCCCCGATCAAGCTGGAATTTTCTGACAAGTACGACGATCAACACGCGCAGAAATATTTGCTCAAGCATCAGGACAATCTGGCTCGCCGGTTGTCCCACAAACGCGACGAGCAGTTGGCGCGCGGTGCGCTGGCCATGGCCGGTGAGCCGGGCCTGGTGTTGGACCTGCCGTGTGGCGCTGGACGTTTCTGGCCGTTGCTGGCCGAAAAACCCAACCGTGTGATTATCGGAGCTGACAATTCGGCGTCGATGTTGAAGATCGCCACCGCTGCGCAACCGGCAGAGGTGGTGAAACGGGTACGCCCTTTGCAGACGTCTGCCTTTGATATCGATTTGCCAGATAACTCCGTCGACAGTATTTTCTGCATGCGCTTGATGCACCACATCGGTGAGCCAGAGCACAGGCTGACAATATTGCGCGAGTTTCAACGTGTTACCCGCGACAGCGTGATTATTTCGCTGTGGGTAGACGGTAATTTCAAGGCCTGGAAGCGCAAGCGCAGCGAAGTGCGTCGTCGCAGAAAAGGTGAGCAAGAAGGTTACCAAAACCGGTTTGTGTTACCGGCTGCTACTGTCGAGGCAGAATTCGAGCAGGCCGGTTTCCGTGTTCAGGAATCCCTGGACTTCATACCGCTCTACGCCATGTGGCGAGTGTATGTATTGCGCAAGAGGTAACAGGATGGCAGTTGAGTGCGTAGTAGGCAGTCATGTAGCTCCCGAAGAACGATTTGATTTTTTCTGGCGTCAACAGGGTGAATGGGTTGAAGAACCCAACCGCCGACGTGGTGGTGAAAGTGGCGTGCAACGGGTGATGAGCCCTAATGGCCGTTTGCTCTATTGCAAGCGCCAGACCGGCCACATTTACCGCAGCTGGCTGCACCCCTTTGGGCGTCCGACCGTGCTGCGTGAGCGTGATGCCCTCAAAGGTCTGCGTTTGCTGGATGTGCGTGTGCCGGAACTGGTGTTTTGCGAAGCACGTCGCGACCCGGAGCACCAATGGAAAGCCCTGTTGGTCACCGCGTCCCTGGACGGTTTCGACGAGATTGAAAACTGGTACGCCGCCGGTGGCCGCGAACAGTATGGCGAGGCGGTCCACGAGCGCCTGCTGCAAGAGTTGGCCGGCACCTTGGCCCGTATGCACAAAGGCCGCTGGCAACACGGTTGCCTGTATATCAAGCACATTTTCGTGCGGGTGACCGGTGAGCCTGATGCGGCGACGGTGGAAGTGGCCCTGCTGGACTTTGAGAAATGCCGCCAGCGCCTGACCGCTTATCGGGCCGCGTCCCACGACATGCTGCAATTGCGTCGCCATTCGTCGTGGAATGATACCGACTGGAAAAAACTCAGCTACTTTTACGAGACGGCGTTTGGCAGCGCTATCAAGGGTTTAACCAGATGAAGCTAGAAATCGCACGAGGTTTGTTTCTGGTCGGGGCATTGGGTGTTGCAGCCCTGGCCCTGGCGGTATGGGAACAACCTCGTACACAAGTGTTGAGTGCGGTAGACGGTGGCGGGCAATGCCTGCTGCCACGCATTGCCAAGACGAGTGTGGCGGCCAAGCCCGACCATGAATTGCTGTTATTCATGTTCGGCATGTCTCAAGCGATGAGGCCGCAAAGTTGAAACGATTGACCCCGAAAAGGGCCTTGCCATGCGAGGCCCTTTTTTTATGGTGCGCCAGGCATGATCATTCCCACGCAGAGCGTGGGAACGATCAAGCCCGCTCCCACATTTGATGTCGTCGGTCTTTAGACCAAGTGCAGGTGGTTATCCCAGAACCCCGCCGGTAACTCCAGTGGTGTTGCCAGTAACTTTTCCTGGCGGCAATCATAGAAGCGGCACCGCCCCTGTCCTGATGTCACGACAAACCCATCCGCCACCGCACCCACCCCCGCACAGTCAGGCAAGGGCCCATCCAGGCGCAGTTCGGCGGTGTCCATGTCCCAGATAAAAAAGCGATTGCCACGAGGTGCCGTCAACGCCACCAGGCGCAGTTCGCTGTGCACCGCCACGCTGGCGGTGTAATGCCCCATCGCCTGCAACTGTTCATCCGCCACTGGGAACGCCACGAACGGCTGCCCCGGGCGCTTGATCGCCAGCAACTCGGAACGCTCCTGGGACGGGCCCATGAACTGTTGCCCCGTGAGGATGGTGCCATCGCTGGCGATGCCCATGTGCCGCACGCTGTTCATCTGCTGGGCCAGGGTTTCCTTGCTGATCAGGCTGCCGTCACGGCGCATCAACACCAGGCTCGGCTCCATGGCGTTGAGGTTCATTTCTACCCGGCTTTCGGCTTCGGTGCGAATGCCACCGTTGGCCACGATCAGCGTCTCGCCGTCGGGCATCCACGAGACCTGATGCGGGCCGATGCCGTGGGTAGAGATCTCGCCGCTGTGCACCAGCCGCTCACCTTCAAACTTATACACACCCAACAGGCCGCGGCCAGGGTCGGAAGTGTCGTTCTCGGTGGCGTACAGCCAGTCGCCGCTCTTGTGGATCACCGCATGCCCATAGAAATGGCGGTTGGCGTTGGAGGTGAGGGTTTGCAGCAGCCTGCCATCGCGCAGGTTGATCAGGTAACTCTCGGTGCCCGGTCGACGGGCCACGAACAGCGCAATCGGCAACGTTGGGTGGTTGATGATGTCATGGCAGCGCTGGCCGACCTGGGTGGCAAATACCGGCTTGCCGTCCAGGCGATAGCCGACAGCGTAGTGCTTGCCGTCGGCATCATCGCGGGCCGACAGCAGCAGCGGGCCTTTGTCTTTGTGCTTGAACAGCGTCCAGCCACCCAAGGTGATAGCGCTGAGCAGCACGCTGCCCACCGCCAAAGCCTGTCGCCTGAGCATCATCAGTCACCGTCGTTGGCGTTAAAGCCCAGTTGTACGCCCAGCGCCTTGGCCAGTTCACCTTCATGCAGGCGATGGACTACGTTGAGGCTGTCGTAGATGTCGTTGAGTTGCTGGCGCCCGGCGTCGTCGTTCAACAGTTCGTTGAGGGTGCGCTGGTTGCTGGCGAACAGTTTCAGCGACGCTGCGTAGGCGGCGTCGATTTTCTCGGCCAGGGGCTTCTGGTCCGCCGGCAGCAGGCCACGCAGGCCTTTGTTATCGACGCCCACCCACACGGTCTGCGCTGCGGCGAGGCTGGCTTCCAGGCTCTGCAGGGACGACTGGCTGCGCCAGGCATCGGCCTGGAACGGTTGCGGGATGCCCTTGGTCTGGCGGCCCATTGGGGTGCCGAGTTTTTTCTTCAGGGTGTCCAGGGCGGTCACTTGCACGCGCAGCAGATCGGCGATGGCTTCGTGGGAATCAGCGTAGCGCTGGTTCGGAAACTTGGTCATTTGCGCGAGCATGCCGTCGGTGCTGTTCCAGCTGGCCAGGATCTCTTCGGCCAGGAGTTTCTGGCGCTCGCCGATAGCCATCAGCAACGGGCAATAGCGGGCTTTCTGGGCTTCGTCGGCGACGTCGGGCTTGGCGTCGTAGAGGATGTATTCGTAGGCCGACAGGCCCTGCACCACCACGCTGGATTTCGCCAGGGCCGCGGCGTCGATCTGCGGCTGGGCGCTGACCAGTTGCTCGACCTGGCGGCCGACCAGGTTCTTCTTGTCTGGCCAGAACTGCACCTGCCACGCCCGGTTGCCTTCGGCCAGCGGGCCGATCAGCAGCGGTTGTAGCTCGGCCCAGGCTTTTTGTGCGTGCAGGAAGTCAGCGCGGGCGGTGTCCAGGCTTTCCTTGCCTTGGCAGTAGGCCAGGGCGCTGACGGCCAACTGACGGTCGGCCTCAACCCAACGGCTGTAGGTCGGCAGGATCACTTGCTTGGCGATGGCTGCCGAGGTCACTGCTTGCGGGTCTTGGGGCGAGCAGGCGCCCAAGGCCAGGGCGGCGAGGCTGGTGAACAACAACTTGGGACGAAACATGTCGAGCTCCCTTCTGTAAGTGGGGCAAAGCTTATAAAGAATTCAGGAACGCCAGCAACGCGGCACGCTGCTCGGCATTGAACGACAACACATGTTGCTGCGCCGCTTGAGCTTCACCGCCATGCCACAGCACGGCTTCAAGCAGGTTGCGGGCGCGGCCGTCATGCAGGAACTGGGTGTGACCACTCACGGTTTGCGTCAGGCCGATACCCCACAGCGGCGGGGTGCGCCAGTCGCGGCCGGTGGCTTTGAATTCGCTACGGTTGTCGGCCAGGCCTTCGCCCATATCGTGCAGCAGCAGGTCGCTGTAGGGGCGAATCACCTGGTTGGCCAGTTCAGGTTCGGCTGCATTGGCGGCGGTGGTGAAGCTGGGCTTGTGACAGCCTTGGCAACCGGCCTGGTAGAACAGGTTCTTGCCGGCCAGCACTTGCGGCGTATCAACGTCCCGACGTGCGGGCACCGCGAGGTTGCGGGTGTAGAACAGCACCAGGCGCAGGATGTTATCGCTGACTTCCGGTTCACCCTGCGGGCCATTGCCGTTGGGCGCCTGTTTGCAGGCCACTTGGGCGTCGGTGCAGTCATCGAAGGGTCTCAGGGACGTGGTGAGGCCCATATCACCAGAAAACGCGTGAACGTTTTGTTGATTGAGGTTGGGCTGCCCGGCTTTCCAGCCAAAACGCCCGAGGACAGTTTTGGCCTGAGCGTCATCCCAGACCCAATTGGCGCGGCCCAGGATGGCCTCTTTGTCGGCGGTCTTGGAGTCGGTGTTGCGCAGGATATCGGCATCGCCGATCGCTTCGAGCAGGCCCAGGCCGATCATCGGCGGGGCGATACGCGCCGAGAAGCGTGTGTCGGGGTGCATCGGGCCGTAGCCGAGTTGGGTGATCTGCAGGTCGGGCTTGCGTAATTCAACGAGCGTGCCGTCCTTGAACCTGACGTTGACCGGTGTGTAGTCGACCCGCACCTTGCCTTCCGGCGCAACGCCGGGCACCGCCATGTCCTGGAGTTGCCCGCCGTAGACCGGCTCGGGTACCACGCCGATCTGTTCGATGAGCTTGGCGTAGGCGGGCTGCTCTGTAATAGAGGGATGGATGGACAGGCGCACCAGCATCGACACGGCATTGGACGCGTCGGGCAGCGGCGGGTGGCCACGGCCATCCTTGATATGACAGTTCTGGCAGGCGTTGGTATTGAACAGTGGGCCCAGGCCATCGCGCGCCGTGGTGGTGGACGGCGCAATCACCCACGGGTTGCGAAAGAAACTGTTGCCGACGCTGAAGTCCAGGCGCCGCGTGGGCGCGAGGTTGGCCGAGGGCAGGGAAAAGGCGTTCTGGTCGCGCTTGTTTACCGTCGCCGCGCCACCGGCCCGCGATTCACCCGGCTCTGCTTTCGTGAAGCGAGGGGCGTCATCGCAAGCAGTCAGGCTTAAAGCCATCAACGCTGCAGGCAGGTACAAAAGCGCACGGAACATCGAGATTCCTGGACGAGGGCAGAAAATTAAGGCGCAAAGTCTAACAGGGCAGGGCAGATTGAATAAGAGCAATTATCGTTTGGTGGCATCCCGATTCTTTCCCGCTAGAATGGCTGCACATTTTTTTATGGAGGTGGCCAATGCAGGCTCTCGACGCTTTGCTCAACCGTGTTTCCGTGCCCCGTTTGCTCGACCCGGCACCGACCCAGGAGCAGCGCGACCTGCTGTTCGCCGCCGCCATGCGCGCGCCCGACCATGGTCAACTGCGCCCGTGGCGTTTCCTCACCGTGGAAGGTGCAGCGCGTGAACAGATGGGCACGCTGTTGGCCGAAGCCGCCCGCCTGCAAGACGCCGACGCACCGCAAGCCGCCATCGATAAAGCCCAGAACGGCCCGCTGCGTGCGCCGCTGGTGGTGGTGGTGATTGCACGCTTGCAAGAGCATTTCAAAGTGCCCAAGTCCGAGCAATTGCTGGCCGCCGCCTGTGCGGCCCACGGCATTCTGCTGGCGGCGTATGCCCAGGGTATTGGCGCGGTGTGGCGTACTGGCGAATTGTCCTACTCGGCCCATGTCGCCAAAGGCCTGGGGTTGGCGGCGAATGAAGAAGTGATTGGCTTTCTCTACCTGGGCACACCGCAGAACCCACCGCGTACGGCGCCGAAGGAAGACCTGGCGCCGTTCGTCCAGGCCTGGCCCGGCCGGTAATTCACCGCTGTTCTGCTCTATGTGAGAGCTGGCTTGCCTGCGATGGCATCGACTCGGTTTCACAGATACACCGAGTTGTCTGCATCGCGGGCGAGCCCGGCTCCCGCCCAGATGTTTAGTGTTTTCAGAACCGAGTCAGACCCTGAACTGATCCATCAACTTCATCTGCTGGCTGGCCAGCGCATTGAGCTGGCTGCTGATCGCCGCCGACTCGGTGGCCTGACCCGTGAGGGTTTCAGTCACGGTACGAATCGCCGAGACGTTGCGGTTGACCTCTTCGGCCACCGCGCTCTGCTGTTCGGCCGCGCTGGCGATTTGCAGGTTCATGTCGCTGATCACGGTGACCGCGTCGCTGATCTTGCCCAGGGCTTGCACGGCTTGATGGATCTGCCCGGCATTGCTCTGCGCCTGGTGCTGGCTGGAGTGCATGGTCGCCACGACGCCACGGGTGCCGCTCTGGATACGCTCGATCACCAGGCGGATTTCTTCCACCGAGTCCTGGGTGCGTTTGGCCAGGTTGCGCACCTCGTCGGCCACCACCGCAAAACCACGTCCGCTTTCCCCGGCGCGCGCCGCTTCAATCGCCGCGTTCAATGCCAGCAGGTTGGTCTGTTCGGCAATGCTGCGGATCACCTCCAGCACTGAACCGATTTGCTCGCTGTTGACCGCCAGGGCTTCGACTTCGCCCACGGCTTTGCTGACTTCGTCGGCCAGGGTGGTGATATCGCGGGTGCTCTGCTCGATGATCGACATGCCTTCGCGAGCCGACTGGTCGGCGCCGCGTGCCGCGCTGGCGGCATTGGAGGCGCTGTTGGCCACGTCGTGGGCGGTGGCGCTCATTTCGTTCGACGCGGTGGCGACCTGGTCGATTTCACGGAACTGCACCTGCATGCCTTCGCTGGTCTGGCGCGCAATGGCGGACGACTGATCGGCCGTCCCGCGGGCTTCGGTAATGCTTTGCTTGATCTGCGCAATGGTCGGCTGCAGTTTGTCGAGGAAGCGGTTGAACCAGTTCACCAGCTCGCCCAGTTCGTCTTTCTTGGCATAGGCCAGGCGTTGGGTGAGGTCGCCGTCACCGCTGGCGATGTCCTTGAGCATGGCGGCCACGCTATTGATAGGGCGGGTCACGCCAGTAGCGGTCAGCCAGATCAACAGCAAGCCCAGCAGGCCAGCGGCGGCGGCCACCAGCAGGGCTTTGAGCGTGCCCGTTGCCTGGGCCTCGTCGAGTACGGCTTGCAGTTTTTCGTTGTCGGCCAGCATCACCGCTTTGGGCAGCTTGATCACCACGCCCCAGGATTTGGCACCGGCAATCGGCTTGAGGGGGTACACGGCACGAATGGTGTCGTCCTGTTCACGGATAACCGGCCGGTCATTGGCCAGCAGTTGCACGATCTCCTTGCCTTCGGCGCCGATGCTGTCGATCAGGTTCTTGCCGACTTTGGTTGGTTCACCGCTGTAGGCGGCGATCAGGCCGGTGCTGGACAGAATCTCCAGGTGGGCGGCACCGTTGAACAGGTCTTTCTGCGCTGCATCGGTGGTCGCTTGCAGGGCGGTGAGGGCGATGTCCACGCCGACGACACCGATGACTTTGCCGTCGACGATCAGCGGCAGGGAAATGGTGGTCATCAGTACCGGTTTGCCGGCCACCGTGTCTTCGTACGGGTCCAGCAGGCACGTACTGCGCGTGTCCCGTGGGCAGGTGTACCAGATGTTGTAGGGCGTGCCGCTGAGGTTGAGGGTGGTCTTGGTCAGGTCATCTTCAACCATGATGGTGTTCTGGCCTTCGCCGCCAGCTCGACTCCAGTAGCTGGAAAACCGGCCTTTTTCATTGGAGACGCGTGCCTTGTCGTCGATGAATTCGCTGTCCTTGCCATCCAGCCCGTTGGGTTCGAACGACAACCAGATGCCCAGCACTTTGGTGTTGCGCTCGAACGCGGTTTTGACGCTGCGGTTGAGCTCTTCACGCAGGGCCCCGGCTTCAAGGGCGCGTTGGGTGCCCAACTGACGCAGGTCTTTGATCTGGTCGGCCAGGGCGGTGACCACCAGCAGGTTTTCGCCGAAGGTCTGCTGCAAGTGGCCGGCCTGTTCGGCCGCTTTGGATTGCAGCAACTGCTCAACGCTGGCGGTGAGCATTCGTGAGCTTGAATCACTGACCAACCGATCGTTCTGGTTGGTGTTGTAGATATTGATGCCGACCACCAGTGCAATCACACCCAGCAGGCACAGGCCGGACAGCAACACGATTTTCAAGCGGATGGAGAGGGTGTCGAACATAGGTTCACTCACGAATGGACTTGTTGGAATGCACGCAGAAGAGCCAAGTCCATTCGGCGCCGTACCTGAAACATCGGCGTCACAAATCAATTCATGAGCAATAGGCGATGAGCGGTAGGAAAATGCCTACACCGGCCGTTATACGGGACGTGCGAGCTGCTCGGGGCGGGACCAGATCCACAGGTTGCCCAGGCTCATCCCGGCAATCGCCAGGTACACCGGCCAGCCGTGATCGAGCATCACCAGCATCAGCACGGCGCACAGCAACATGCTCACCGTGGCGCTGACCTTGGCGCGGCGGGCGATGATCTTGCCATTGCGCCAGTTGGACAGGATCGGCCCGAACAGGCGATGGTTTTCCAGCCAGGCGCTGAGGCGCGGCGAGCTTTTGGTGGCGGCCCAGGCGGCGAGCAAGATGAATTCGGTGGTGGGCAACCCCGGTATGACAATCGCCACCAAGCCGATCCCCAGGCTCACGTAGGCCAGCAGGCCAAAGAGGACTTGGGCGATTTTGGAGGAGGATTGGGATTTGCCGGTCATGCTGCAGTTTTCTGGTGGGAAGGTTTACACATTATCAGCCATGAAATGCACCCAAGTGTGGGAGCTGGCTTGCCTGTGATTGCGGTGTATCAGGTTAAACATCTGGCGCTGACCCACCGCCATCGCAGGCAAGCCAGCTCCCACATTGAACCGCTGATTACCAGAACACTTACGCCAGTTCTGGGGCGCTAGCGTACGCCTGTTCCAGCAACACGGTGAAGCGCACAAACGCATCAATCGCGCCTTTTTCCACGGCAGCTTCTTCTTCGGCACTGAATGCCAGGCCGTCGAGGGTGCGGGTGAAGCTTTTCCAGCCTTCGGCGCGGCCACCGGCCGGCTCGCCCAGGTGGCGGGCACCGAAGGTTTCGCTCAGGCCCAGGCCCACGGCGCGCTTGATCAGGAACGCAGCGCCCAGCTTGGAGCCTTCGGAGACGAACAGCCAGCCCAAAGCTTCGGCTTTGCTGGGGTTATTCACCGCACCGGCAACCGGGGCCGGGATTTCGGTGTCCAGGTCTGCGAGGTCGAGCTTGGCCGCTTCGGCGCGGCAGCGGGCGGCCAGGTCAGGGATGATCTGGTTCAACTCGGCATCGTTGTACAAGGCCACCAGTTCCGATTGGAACAGGTACTGGGCCACCACGAAACGGGCGAAGTTGGCTTGGGTTTCGAACGGCGCGTGAGCTTTCACCAAGGCGTCGAGCTTGGTGTGCGGCGCGTTGGTGATCTGGTTCAGGCGTTGGGAGCGCAGGCTTGGGCGTTCTGCGGTGGAAGAAGCGGTCATGAAAAAAGTCCTTGAGAAGAGAAGCGCCTGGGCGCCCTGAAGAGAGCTGTTATCAACTAGACGAACAAGAAGACGCGGCACAGTAAAAAATCCTCACCTCGCCGCGGCTGCAAGGGCGGCGAGGTGAGGCGGATGAGTCAGATGTCCCAGATCACGTTGATCGCAAAGTTGCGACCGGGCTGGGTCAGGCGGTCGAGGTTGGCCGGGCCGGTCACACCGGCTTCGCCGACGCTGTCGTAGCTGCGCACGTCATCCCAGTTCCAGTACTTCTTGTCGGTGAGGTTGTAGAGGCCACCGTTGACGGTCACGTCTTTGCTCACCTTGTAGTAAGCGGTCAGGTCGAGGATGCCGAAGCCCGGGGTCTTGAACGGGCCGTCGGTGCCGCCGTCGGGCGCGTGGAAGGTGGTGCTGTCGACGCGGTTCTGTTTTTTCACCACGGTCCAGCTCACCAGGCCACCGTAGTTGTCCTGATCGTAGCCCAGGCCAAACACGCCCTTGAGTGGGTTGACGCTGTTCAACGGCTCGCCATTGTCGTCGTTGCGACCGTAGGTGTAGGCAACCGAGCCTTGGGTATACAGGCCCTTCGGCGCGCCGAAGGCATCCAGGTTCAGGCGGCCCTTGGCTTCCACTCCCTTGATGGTGGCGCGCTTGATGTTGACCGCCTGGAACTGCTCCACGGTGCCGCCGACCACGGCGTTGTCTTCGTCGATAAAGTCGCGGTACTTGTTGTAGTACACCGCAATATCGAAAGAGCCTTCGTCGAATTTGCCGCGAATCCCGGTTTCGATGCCTTTGCTGGTTTCCGGCTTGAGGTCGGGGTTGGGTTCGACGGTGTAGCCCAGGTTGAGGTTTTCGAAGCGACCGTACAGTGCTTTGGCAGACGGCGTGCGGAAGCCCTCGGCGTATTGGCCGAACCAGGTGTAGTTGTCGGTCAGCGCATAGGTGAGGCCGAACTTGGGTGTTACGCGGTTCCAGGTCTTGTCTTTGCCATCGACGGTATAGGCGCCGGTCGGGTTGACGGTGTTGAGGAATTCCTGGGTCAGCTTGGGCTTGAGCCGGGTGTAGTCATAACGCACGGCGGGCAGGAACGTCCATTTGTCCCAGGTGATCTGGTCCTGGGCGAACAGCGAGTAGGTGTTGATGGTCGGGTCGGGGAAGTCGCTGGCCTTTTTCACGCTGTCGCTGGCTGATGGGCTTGGCGCGCCGATGGCGGTGCAGCCGGCGCCAATGGCCAGGCACGAGGCCGAGCCTTCGCGTGAACCGGTGACTTTCTGCTGCTTGAGGGTGGTGCCGTAGGTCACTTGGTGGTCGGTTTCGCCGAGGCTGAATGCCTTGTCCAGTTGCGCGTCGAAGACCCACTGTTTCTCTTCGTAAAGGGTGTCGCGGGTACGCAGGACGCGACGGCCGGCCTGGTAGATTTCGGCGGTGGTCTGGTCGGTCTTGGCGATCTGGTAGTTGAGGCTGGTCTTGATGCGGTCGGCAATCGGCGACTCCAGGGCGAAGGTGTTTTCCAGGCCGAAGCGCTCGCGGGTAATGGTGTCGTTACCGCGACGGTCGCGGTACAGGTTCATGCCCCGACCACCGATGAACGGGCCGCCCACTGCGTTTTTCAGATTGACGTCGCGGTCATCCTTGAACTTCTCGTAGGTCAGGCCCAGGCGGTTGTCATCGCCATAGTTCCAGCCCAGCTTGGCCAGCACGTTGGTGGTGCGCGCATCTTCCGGGTTGGCGCCGGTACGGGCCAGGCCGGTGGCGTTGTTGCCATCGTAGGATTCGGTTTCGTGGCCATTGCGCTGGCTCAGGTGCAGCAAACCGTCGAAGTCTTGCACACGCCCGGCGAAGGTGCCGGAGGTCAGCCAGCTCTCGTCGGCGGAGCTGTAGCCGGTCTTCAGGCGGGCACCGACGTCCTGGCCTGGCTTGATGATGTCATCCGGGTCGAGGGTGAAATAACTCACCGCGCCGCCGATGGCGCTGCTGCCGTACAGGGCCGAGGCCGGGCCGCGCAGGATCTCCACGCGCTTGACGATTTCCGGGTCAACGTAATTGCGGCGGGTCTTGGCGTAAGGGCCGTTGAAGAAATTGTCCGGCACTTCGACGCCATCCACCTGGGTGAGGACGCGGTCGCCGTCGATACCGCGAATGTTGTAGCCCGCGTTACCCGAGCGCGTACCGGCGCCGCCGACGGAGACGCCGGGTTCGTAGCGCACCAGTTCACGGATGTTGTTGACGTGCTGGCGGTCCAGTTCTGCGCGGTCGTGCACGCTGACGGTGCTCGGTACACTGTTCACATCCTGTTCATTGCGGGTGGCGCTGATGGTCACCTGTTGCAGGGCGAGGGCGCGGCCGGCGCTACGTTTTTCCAGCACGATGTTATTGGTGCCCAGTTTGCGATAGCTCAGGTTGGTCCCCACCAACAGCCGCTCGAGGGCTTTTTCCGCTGGCAGCGGGCCGCGCACGCCAGGGGATGACACGCCCTGGCCCAGTTCGGCCGGCAGGCCGACTTGCCAGCCGGTCACTGCGGTGAAGGCGTTGAGTGCCGACACCAGTGGCTGCTGTTCGATGCTGAACGTGTAATTGGCGTGGCTGCGAGCGGCAGGTTCCGCGGCGGTGGCGCTCATGACGGGCGCACCAGCCAGCAGGATCGCGGCGGTCAGCAAGGACAAAACGGGCGAAGCAGACCGGCGGTTGAAACGAGAGGACATCGAGAGCGCTCCGGGATACGAATCTTATAGTTGCGAACCGAACCAAATAGGAATCAGTTGCATTGGCTATAACGAGACGTATCGCCGGTTAATATCGAGTAAAAATAATTCTCATTTAGTTCAGGATCACCAGCGCCGGGTACTCCGACAGCTTGGCCGAGGTGATGTGAGCCAGAGAGCGCACCACGTCCAGGGGCTGGTCGAGGCGGTAGTTGCCGGTGACGGCGACGCTGGCCAACTGCTCGTTGTTGTTGACGATCCAGCCGGGGTAATAGCGGCGCAGCTCAGCCAGCACTTCGCTCAGCGGGCAGTTTTCGAATACCAGCCGGCCCTGCACCCAGGCCAGGTCCTTGCTGGGATCGAGCTTGGCCGGTTGGCCGAAACCCTTGGGGCCGATGCGGATGCTTTCACCGGCGCTCAGGCGCACACGGGCATCGTCGAACGTGTTGCTCAGGTCGACATCGCCGCGCTGCACTTGAACCTGGGCTTCGCCATTGAGGTAGCGCACGGCAAAGGCGGTGTCGCGCACGCTGGCGCGCACCGGGCCAGCGTCGATCTCCAGGGGCAGGCCACGGGTGGGCGCTATTTCAAAGTACGCTTCGCCCTGGTAGAGGCGGGCAATGCGCTGATGGTCCTTGATGGTGCTGGAAAACGCCGAGTTGGTGTTCAGCAGCACCTTGGAGCCATCGTCCAGTTGCAGGCGCTGGCGCTCGCCCACCACCGTCAGATGGTCGGCCTGCAAACGCACCGGCAGGTTGCTGAAACTGAACAGGCCGACCAGTAACACGGCGGCGGTGGCCAGGGGTTTCCAGTGCGGTCTGATCCGGCGCCAGCCGCTGGGCTTGCGCGGTGCGGCGAGGGCCACGGCGGCGCTGTGTACCGGCGCGCCACCCCAGGCGGCCTGGGCCTTGCTGAAGGCGTGGACATGCGCCGGGTCCTGGGCCAGCCAGGCGTCGAACGCGGCCTGCTGCCCAGGTTGCGGGCACTGCAAGGCGATCAGCCAATCGAGGGCTTGGTCCATGGCCGCGTCTTGCAACACCTCATGAGCCAACGCATGGGGGCGCAGTTTATTCGGGTCCGTCACGGTGTTCCTCGGGTCTTCGCCACGTTTTATTCATTTTTCCTACAGCTTGGATCGACACCTCTGTCGGGTGAAGCTTAAGGCTGATCCAGCCGTTCGGCCACTCCCACACAGATAGCCATGATCAATTTGAGTTCCTTTTGCACTGTGCTCAAGGACACGCCCAATTGATCGGCAATCTCTTGGTAGCTGCAACCGTGCAGGCGGCTGAGGATGAAAATCCGTTGCTGGCGGGCGCTCAACTGGCCGAGGCTGACACTCAGGTGCTCCAGCAGCTGCTCTGCCTGGGTAGCTTCCTCCGGCGTGCTGGCCGGCGCGGCGACGCTTTGCAGGACATCCAGCGGGACATCCTCCTGCAGGGTACGCGCCTGAATTCTGCGCGAACGCAAGTGATCCAGCGCCAGGTTGCGTGCTGTCTGGTAGACAAAGGGTTCAAGGTGGTCGATTGGCCGCTCGCTCAGGGCCCGAGTCACGCGCAGGTAGGTTTCCTGCAACAGGTCCTCGGCAGTGCTGTGGTTATGCACCATGCGTTGCAGAGTTCGTAGCAGGATCACCCGTTGGGTGAGGAAGACGTGGTTGAAGCGAGATTGGCTCACAGTGATACCAGACCGATTTGCAGTTAATGATAATGCTTATCATCAACTGAAATGGCAAGTGGCACTTTGAGATGCCTTGGAGATTGTGCCGCTCGTTCCCATGCTCTGCGTGGGAACACATCCTGTGACGCTCCGCGTCACAACTTTAAGAGCAGGACGCGGAGCGTCCAGGGTGGCATTCCCACGCAGAGCGTGGGAACGATCTGGTCGATCTTGTGGAGTTACTCGGCGTTACACAACGCCAGGCAGTTATCCAGCATGCGGTTGGAGAAGCCCCACTCGTTGTCATACCACGCGAGCACTTTGAGCAATTTGCCGCTGACCTTGGTGTGATTAGCGTCGAAGATCGACGACAGCGGGTTATGGTTGAAGTCGCTGGAAACCAACGGCAGGGTGTTGTAGCCGAGGATCTTCGAATGCTGGCTGGCGTGTTTGAGCAGGGCGTTGACTTCATCGGCCGTGGCTTCTTTCTTCAACTGCACGGTGAGGTCCACCAGCGACACGTTGATCACCGGTACACGCACCGCCATGCCGGTCAGCTTGCCTGCCAGTTCTGGCAGCACCAGGCCCACCGCTTCAGCGGCGCCGGTCTTGCTCGGGATCATGTTCTGGGTGGCCGAACGCGCGCGGTACGGGTCGGTGTGGTACACGTCGGTGAGGTTCTGGTCGTTGGTGTAGGCGTGAATAGTGGTCATCAGCCCGCTTTCGATGCCCAGCTCGCGATGCAGCACCTGGGCGACCGGCGCCAGGCAGTTGGTGGTGCACGATGCGTTGGAGATGATCTGGTGGGATTGACGCAAAATGTCATGGTTTACCCCGTAGACCACAGTCGCGTCCGCGCCTTTGGCCGGGGCGGAGATGATCACCTTGCGCGCGCCAGCGCTAATATGCGCGGCAGCCTTGTCACGGTCGGTGAACAGGCCGGTGCATTCGAACACCACGTCAATCTTGTGCGCAGCCCACGGCAGGTCGGCGGGGTTGCGAATGGCACTCACGGCAATCCGGTCACCATTGACGGTCAGGCTTTCCTGATCGTGGGCAACCTCTGCGTCGAAAGTGCCGTGTACGGTGTCGTACTTGAGCAGGTGGGCATTGATCGAACTGTCGCCCAAATCGTTGATGGCGACGATCTGCAGATCCTGGCGATAGCCTTGGGTATACAGTGCGCGCAGGACATTACGGCCGATACGGCCAAAACCATTGATTGCGATTCGAAGAGTCATCGGAAAGTGCCTGTCGTCGATTTGTTGTAAGAATTACAAGATTATTCGCATAAAAATAGAAAACAAGCCTTTTTAGTGGCAATATTTTGTTCAATCTACAACGAGTGACCTGAATCAACTGGTCCGATGATCCAAACGACCCCCTGCCATCCCATGAGCCGTGGGCGTTTGATCAGCATAGACACTCAGGTCGCCACATCCGTTAGCCTGGAGTTCTATACATGCATCCCCGCGTTCTTGAGGTCACCGAACGGCTTATCGCCCGCAGCCGCGCCACCCGCGAGGCTTACCTTGCGCTCATTCGCGGCGCAGCCAGCGACGGTCCGATGCGCGGCAAGCTGCAATGCGCCAACTTCGCCCACGGCGTGGCCGGTTGCGGCACCGAAGACAAAAACAGCCTGCGCATGATGAATGCCGCCAACGTGGCAATTGTTTCTTCTTATAACGACATGCTCTCGGCGCATCAGCCCTACGAGCATTTCCCCGAACAAATCAAAAAGGCGCTGCGCGAAGTTGGCTCGGTCGGCCAGTTCGCTGGCGGCACCCCCGCCATGTGCGACGGCGTGACCCAGGGCGAGCCGGGCATGGAGCTGAGCCTGCTCAGCCGCGAAGTCATTGCCATGTCCACGGCGGTAGCGCTGTCCCACAACATGTTCGACGCCGCGCTGATGCTGGGCATCTGCGACAAGATTGTTCCTGGCCTGATGATGGGCGCGCTGCGCTACGGCCACCTGCCGATGATTTTCGTGCCAGGCGGGCCGATGCCCTCGGGTATCTCCAACAAGCAGAAGGCCGATGTGCGCCAGCGCTATGCCGAAGGCAAGGCCAGCCGCGAAGAACTGCTGGAATCGGAGATGAAGTCCTACCACAGCCCCGGCACCTGCACTTTCTACGGCACCGCCAACACCAACCAGTTGCTGATGGAAGTCATGGGCCTGCACTTGCCCGGCGCTTCGTTCGTCAACCCGTACACGCCCCTGCGGGATGCGTTGACCCGTGAAGCTGCGCATCAGGTCACGCGTTTGACCAAGGCCAATGGCAATTTCACGCCGATTGGCGAGATTGTCGACGAGAAGTCCATCGTCAACTCCATCGTTGCGCTCAACGCCACTGGCGGCTCTACCAACCACACCCTGCACATGCCGGCCATTGCCATGTCGGCAGGCATCATCCTGACCTGGCAGGACATGGCCGACCTCTCCGAGGTGGTGCCGACCCTGTCCCACGTGTATCCAAATGGCAAGGCTGACATCAACCACTTCCAGGCGGCGGGCGGTATGTCGTTCCTGATCCGCGAACTGCTGGAAGCCGGCCTGCTTCACGAAGACGTCAACACCGTGGCCGGCAAGGGCCTGAGCCGCTATATCCAGGAACCTTTCCTGGTGGATGGCGAACTGGTCTGGCGCGACGGCCCGATCGAAAGCCTCGACGAAACCATCCTGCGCCCGGTGGCCCGTGCGTTCTCGCCGGAAGGCGGCTTGCGCGTGATGGAAGGCAACCTAGGCCGTGGCGTGATGAAGGTTTCGGCGGTAGCGCCGGAGCATCAGGTTGTCGAAGCGCCCGCGGTGGTGTTCCAGGACCAGCAGGACCTGGCCGATGCCTTCAAGGCTGGCCTGTTGGAAAAAGACTTTGTCGCGGTGATGCGCTTCCAGGGGCCGCGCTCCAACGGCATGCCGGAACTGCACAAGATGACCCCGTTCCTGGGCGTGTTGCAGGACCGTGGTTTCAAAGTGGCGTTGGTAACAGACGGGCGCATGTCCGGCGCGTCGGGTAAGATCCCTGCCGCGATCCACGTCAACCCCGAAGCCCAGAGCGGCGGGCCGCTGGCGCGGGTCCAGGATGGCGATATCATCCGCGTCGATGGCGTTACCGGCACCCTGGAGCTTAAGGTGGACGCCGAAGTATTTGCAGCGCGCACGCCTGCCACGGGCCTGTTGGGCAATAACGTGGGGGCCGGCCGCGAGCTGTTTGCATTCATGCGCTTGGCCGCAAGCTCCGCAGAGCAGGGCGCCAGCGCCTTTACCTCTGCCTTGGAGACGCTTAAGTGAAGCTTGCGCTGGTCGGTGACATCGGGGGGACTAACGCCCGTTTTGCGTTATGGCGGGATCAGGAACTGCATTCGATCCGCGTGCATGCCACGGCGGATCACGGCAGCCCTGAAGAGGCGATCAAGGTCTATCTCAAAGAGGAAGGCCTGGAAATCGGGGACATCGGTGCGGTGTGCCTGTCGGTGGCCGGGCCGGTGAGCGGCGATGAATTCAAGTTCACCAACAACCACTGGCGCCTGAGCAAAACCGCGTTTTGCCAGGCCCTGCAGGTGGATGAACTGTTGCTGGTCAACGACTTCTCGGCCATGGCCCTGGGCATGACCCGGCTCAAGCCCGACGAATTCCGCGTGGTCTGCGAAGGCACGCCGGAGCCCTTGCGCCCGGCCGTGGTGATCGGCCCGGGTACGGGTCTTGGTGTCGGCACCTTGCTGGACCTCGGCGCAGGCCGTTGGGCAGCATTGCCGGGGGAGGGTGGGCATGTCGACCTGCCCCTGAGCAGCCCACGGGAAACCCAGCTGTGGCAACACATCTACAGCGAGATCGGGCATGTCAGCGCCGAAACCGCGTTGAGCGGTGGTGGCCTGCCACGGCTGTACCGGGCGATTTGTGCGGTGGATGGGCATGAGCCGGTGCTCGACACCCCCGAAGCCATCACGGCGGCGGGCCTGGCCGGCGATCCGGTGGCGATGGAAGTATTGGACCAGTTCAGCATCTGGCTGGGCCGGGTGGCGGGCAATAACGTCTTGACCACCGGTGGACGCGGTGGCGTGTACATCGTGGGTGGGGTGATACCGAGGTTTGCCGACTTCTTTATCGCCAGTGGTTTCGCTAAAAGCTTCGCGGATAAAGGCTGCATGAGCGACTACTTCAAAGGTATTCCAGTGTGGTTGGTGACGGCGCCGTATTCCGGGCTGACTGGGGCGGGTGTGGCGCTTGAGCAAGCTTTTGCATAGGTCATAATGGCGCCATCGCAGGCAAGCCAGCTCCCACAGTCTGGAATGCATTCCAAGGGTGGGAGCTGGCTTGCCTGCGATGACGGCCTAAAGCGCACCCGATGATTTAAGCCAGGCCATAACAACAAGGAGGCCCCCGTGAGCGTAATCAGTAAATCCATTCTCCTCGTCGACGACGACCAGGAAATCCGCGAATTGCTGCAAACCTACCTCAGTCGCGCCGGCTTCCAGGTCCGTGGCGTGTCCGACGGTGCGGGGTTCCGCCAGGCAATGAACGAGGCGCCGTGCGACCTGGTCATCCTCGATGTCATGTTGCCAGACGAAGACGGCTTCAGCCTGTGCCGCTGGATTCGCCAGCACCCGCGCCAGGCGCAGGTGCCGATCATCATGCTCACCGCCAGTTCCGACGAAGCCGACCGCGTGATCGGCCTGGAGCTGGGTGCCGATGACTATATCGGCAAGCCGTTCAGCCCCCGCGAGTTGCAGGCGCGTATCAAGGCACTGCTGCGCCGCTGCCAATTCGGCCAGGAGCGCAGCAGCGGCGGTGATGTGTGGGTGTTCGATGAATGGCGCCTGGATATGATCAGCCACCGCTTGTTTCATGTGGATGGTGAAGAGGTGATCCTCTCCGGTGCCGACTTCGCCTTGCTCAAGTTGTTTCTCGACCACCCGCAACAGATCCTCGACCGCGACACCATCGGCAACGCCACCCGTGGCCGCGACCTCATGCCCTTGGACCGTATCGTCGACATGGCCGTCAGCCGCTTGCGCCAGCGCCTGCGCGACACCGAGAAACCTCCGCGGCTGATCCGCACCGTGCGCGGCAGCGGCTATCAACTGGCAGCCAGCGTGGTTGCCGGCAATGCCCACTGAAGCGCTGAACGAACGCCGTCGCCGCTTCCCGGTACCCCGCTCGCTGCTGGGGCGCATGTTACTGCTGACCTTACTGGCGGTGCTGTTCGCCCAGGCGCTGTCCAGCGTGATCTGGGTGTCGCAATTGCGCGCCACCCAGCTGGAGGGCCTGGTCACCAGCGCCCGCAGCTTGGCGCATTCAATGACCGCCAGCGTGAGTTACTTCCGGTCGCTGCCGGTGGCCTATCGCCCGTTGGTGTTGGACCAATTGCGCAGCATGGGCGGCACGCGTTTTGTGGTGACCCTCAACGATCGCCCGCTAGACATGCAGATACTGCCTGAAACCCCGCGCAAGCAGGCGGTGCTGGTGGCAGTGGATGAAGTGCTGCGCCAGACCCTGGGTGCCGACGTGCATATCTCGGTGGAGTTCGTCAGCGCCGAAGACCTGCGCATCTTCAATGCCGGCCTGAAGCTCGACGAACTGCCACGCTCCTGGGCCCATTACGCGTTGACCCTGGAGCCGGTGAACCCGCCGGTGCTGGTCACCCAGATCCAACTGGCACCCGGTGAATGGCTGTACATCGCCTCGCTATTGCCCGAGCCCTACACCAGCCTGGAAGAGCAAGGCCTGCCGTCCCAGCAGGTGTGGTTCATCGTGCTCACCAGCGGTTTTCTGCTGCTGTTCATCGGCCTGCTGGTGCACTGGCAAAGCCGACCGCTCAAGCGCCTGGCGCGAGCGGCGCGGGACATGTCCCTGGGCGCCGATGTGGAGCCGGTGGCTGAAGGCGGCGGCAGTGAAGTGGTGGAAGTGGGCCGTGCGTTCAATGCCATGCGTGAACGCATCAGCCGTTACCTGACCGAGCGCAGCCAGTTGTTCAGCGCGATTTCCCATGACCTGCGCACACCCATCACCCGCCTGCGCCTGCGCGTGGAATTGCTGGAGGACGAGAACCTGCAAAACAAATTCGGCCGTGACCTGGATGAACTGGAATTGCTGGTCAAGGGTGCGTTGCAATGCGTGAAAGACACCGACATCCACGAAAACATCCAGCCGGTGGATCTCAACCACGTCCTCGAATGCCTGGTGGAGCCGTACCTGGCACCCCATGGCAATGGCCGAGTGACCCTTGATGGCGCGGCCCTGTCAGCCTACCCAGGCAAGCCGCTGGCGCTCAAGCGTTGCATCGGCAACCTGATCGACAACGCGCTCAAGTACGGGCAGAACGCGCATTTGCATATCGAGGACGATGGCGTGCAGTTCATCCTGCATGTGGATGACGAGGGCCCCGGTGTGCCGCAGCAGCGACTGGAGCAGGTGTTTGAGCCGCACTTCCGCCTGGCCGGCCAGCAGCAGGGTTACGGATTGGGGTTGGGGATTGCGCGCAATATTGCCCACAGCCATGGGGGCGAAGTGAGTTTGCAGAACCTGCGTGAAGGCGGCCTGCGCGTCACCCTGCAACTCCCCCGCGGATTAGATTGAATATACGCAGGACTACTGTGGGAGCTGGCTTGCCTGCGATGGCGGTGGGTCAGTTAATACAATGGTGACTGACACACCGCCATCGCAGGCAAGCTAGCTCCCACATGTTGCTCTGCGTACATCAGATGCTCTGGCGCAACCGGGCCAGGTCGCGCAGTGGCGGCGCACCGAACAACCGGCTGTACTCCCGGCTGAACTGGGACGGGCTTTCATACCCCACCCGATAGCCCGCCGCCGAGGCCTCCAGCCCTTCGGCAATCATCAGCCGCCGGGCTTCCTGCAAGCGCAGTTGCTTCTGGTATTGCAGCGGGCTCATGGCCGTGATCGCTTTGAAACGGTGGTGCAAGGTCGAGACGCTCAGGTTCACTTCCTTGGCCAGGTCGTCGATGCGCAGCGGCTGTTCATAGTTGCCGTTCAGCCAGGTGATCGCCTGGCTCACCCGATGGCTCTGGCTGTTAGCCACAGCGATTTCATACAGGCGATAACCCTGCGGGCCACGCAGCAAGCGGTAGAGAATTTCACGGTTGATCAAGGGCGCGAGCATCGCGATGTCTTTAGGCGTGTCCAGCAAGCGGGTCAGGCGCAGCACCGCGTCGAGCAGTGCGTGATCGATGCGGTCGACGTACATGCCTCGTGAGGTCGGGCGCGAGGGCACGCCCATCGGCCCGGCCTCTGCGATCAGCGCTGTGAGCTGCGCCGGGTCGATATTGATACGCACCGAGAGGTTCGGGTCCTCGGCGGTGGCGTCGATGATGCGGCCGGCTACCGGCATCGCCACCGAGAACACCAGGTAGTTGAGCGGGTCGTAGGCAAAGATTTCGTCGGCCAGGCGCACCTCCTTACTGCCACTGGCGAGGATGCACAGCGCGGGTTCCACCAGCACCGGCATGAAATCCCGGGGCGCGTTGTGGCGGTTCAGGTACAGCGAGGTGATCGCCGTGCCGTAGGAGCCGTCCTCCCAGGTGTGGCGGTGCACGATACTGGCCAGCTCGGCGCGTTGTTTCTCCATCTCGGCATCGAGGGGAACGGGCTTGGATTCGGGCGACGGCATGGGGCGTCCTCTACACGCGGCTTTGATGGGCTCAGCTTAGCGGCGGCTTTTCAAAAAGTGTTACGTCGATTCTGCAGCATCCTTGCCTGATCCTGCGAGATAGCTTGAATCAGGCAAGTGCGCAGCCTGTCATCAGCCTGAAACATTAGGCCTGGGCCTGGAATAAATCCTGGGGCCGAACGTCCTCCCTACGCTTCTCGCAGGATTGTGCAATAAGCCTGCAGGAATTGACTAACCGCGCCCACCCCCGCGCCGTTATCTTTGATCCTGTGGCAACACGCCCTCATTGTGCTTGTCGAGCATCACTTCTCAACGGGAGAGTCGAACATGTCCACCCCCATTCCCGCGAGCCATATGGCCTTTATCCGCGCCCGTAGCGGGTGCAGCACTGAACTCGGTGCACGCTTGAGCAGTTTGATCGAACCAGGTCGCCAGGCCCAGGGTTGCCTGCAATTCTCGTTGCAGCACTCCCAGGTCGATCCCGATGTCTGGCTGGTGTCCGGGTTCTGGAGCAGCGAGCAGGCCATGAGCGCCTACTTCAACTCTCCGGCCCTGATGATCTTCACTGAGCTTCTGAACGACATGGTCGTACGCAGCATGGACTTCCAGACCTTCACCGACGCATCGGCGGCACAGGCCTACGGCGAGTACCTGCAACTGGCCGGTTAACGGTTAGAATGGCCGACTTTCCATTGGCCAGGACCTGCAACATGGCACGTAAACAATTTGCCCACCACGAAGCCGTTTCCGCCGTAGTACCGGGCGAAGGTGGCTACAGCGCCGCCGTCGCCGTCAAGGCACTGGATGGCATGGGCGCACCCAGGTTTCACAAGATCCTTGATGGGCAGACGTTCAAGACAGCGTCCGATGCCGATGATGCGGCGACGTTGCAACTCGAGCATCTGGTCGATGTGGATGCAGAAGGCCAACTGACCTGGGCGACTGCTGAACGCTGAGGCAGCACACCTAACCAATGTGGTAGCTGGTTTGCCTGCGATAGCGGTGTATCAGTCACTCTTGGGTTAACTGACCCACCGCTATCGCAGGCAAGCCAGCTCCCACAGTTTTGATTGCATTTTAGTCAGGGTTTAATGGCGCCTGGTCTGTGCATTTTGAACAGGGCCTCAGGCCCCAGCTGGAAATAGTCCGCCGGGCCACCCCCGCGCAAAATCGGCTCGGCGGCAGCAGTGTCGTAGATCCCATCCTTGAGCAACCATTTGGCGATGTGCACCGCCACGACCTCGCCCAGCACCAGCCAGCTCGGCACCAATTGCTGGTCGGCACGTTGCAGTTGGATGATCTGCGTCACCTTGCACTCGAACGACACCGGGCTCTCGCCCACCCGTGGTACGCCGACGATTTTCGAAGCCACCGGCGTCAAGCCGGAGAGTTCGAATTCATTCACCTCGGGCGATACGGCCGCGCAGCTCTGGTTCATCTGCTCGGCCAGTGGTCGGGTGGCCAGGTTCCAGACGAATTCGCCGGTCTGTTCGATATTGTTCAGGCTGTCTTTACGCCCGACACTGGAAAACCCAATGATCGGCGGAATGTAGTTGAACGCATTGAAGAAACTGTAGGGCGCCAGGTTCAGGCGGCCTTCGCGGTCGTGCGAGGAGATCCAGCCAATCGGGCGTGGGCCGACGATGGCGTTGAACGGGTCATGGGGCAGGCCGTGGCCGTTGGCGGGTTCGTAAAAGTGGATGTCGTCAGGCATGGCCGGGGTTCCTGCTACGCGGTTTGGGAGGCGGTCATAGTGCAATTCATGGCGGTGAATTTCCATCGTGCCCATGGATTTTTCATACATCTGCCACCTATTTTTCACAGTTTCCCCTTCAGTCTGCGCCCAAGGTCAATACCCCCTATAAGACTGAGCCTTGGAGCTATCTACTGCATGAACAAACTTCCTCAGATCACCCTGGCGTTCTGGGTCATGAAAATCTGCGCAACTACCTTGGGCGAAACCGCCGGGGACTTGCTGTCGATGACCTTGAACGTTGGCTACGCCATCAGCTCCATGATCCTCATTAGCGTGTTCCTGGTGACCCTGGTGACGCAACTCTGGTCGAAAACCTACAACCCGGTGCTGTACTGGATCGTGATTTTGTCTACCAGTACTGCGGGTACCACGATGTCCGACTTTATGGACCGCACGCTGGGGCTGGGCTACGCCACCGGGTCGATGATCCTGGTTGTGATCCTGATGATCATCTTTGCATTGTGGCATCTCAGTGGTGACTCGCTGAACGTGAACAAGGTGCAGACCTTCCGAGGGGAGCTGTTTTACTGGATGGCGATCCTGTTCTCCAACACCTTGGGCACCGCATTGGGCGATTTCCTCGCGGACGATTCGGGGCTGGGCTTCGCCGGTGGCGCATTGTTGATCGGCTCAACCATCGCCGCGGTGGTGGTACTCAAGTACTTCACCCGCATCTCGTCGGTATTGTTGTTCTGGGTGGCGTTTGTACTGACACGGCCGTTTGGCGCGACCTTGGGAGATTTCCTGACCAAACCCCATGAAAAAGGCGGCTTGGATTTCGGCACCATCGGTTCATCCGCGGTATTGGCTGCGGTGCTGGTGGTGATGATTGCTGGCGCGTCGTATGCGCAGCGGCGCTATGGGCGCAATGAGGCCGCAGAGTTGTCCTAAGGCTAAATGAGGGAGCGGGCTTGCTGTGGCGAGGGAGCTTGCTCCCGTTCGACAGCGTAGCTGGAGCCAGCTTTTTGGGGGCGCTTCGCACCCCAGCGCAAGCAAGCTTGCTCGCCACAGCAAGCCCGCTCCCACATTTTTTAGTCGGTGGTGATGCGTGAGTGTTTACGCGTGTCTTTCATGGTCACGTACACCATCAACGACACGGCGATACACGCGGTCACGTACCAGTAGTAGCCAGTTTCCATACCGATGCTCTTGAACCACAGCGCGATGTATTCAGCGGTACCGCCGAAGATCGACACGGTCAGGGCATACGGCAGGCCCACGCCCAGTGCGCGGATTTCGGTCGGGAACAGCTCGGCCTTCACCACGGCGTTGATCGAGGTGTAGCCGCTGACGATGATCAGCGCCGCCATGATCAGGAAGAACGCGCCCCACCAGCTCTGGATGGTGTGCAGGGTAGTGAGGATCGGCACGGTGAACAGGGTGCCAAGCACGCCGAAGGCGATCAGGATCGGGCGGCGGCCGATTTTATCCGACAGTCCGCCGATGATCGGTTGCAGGCACATGAACAGGAACAGCGTCGCCGCCGAGATGGTGGTGGAGTCGGAGATGCTCATGCCGACCGTGTTCACCAGGTATTTCTGCATGTAGGTGGTGTAGGTGTAGAACGCCAGGGTGCCGCCCATGGTCAGGCCGACCACGGTCATCAGTTCCTTGGGATGGCGCATCAAGGTGCGCATTGCGCTTTCCTTGGCTTTTTCTTTCTTGGTGAACGACTCGGTTTCTTCCATGCCGCGACGCAGGTACAGCGCGACCACTGCGCACAGGGCGCCGATGGCGAACGGGATGCGCCAGCCCCAGGCGTACAGTTGTTCGGTAGTCAGCACCTGTTGCAGCACGATCAGCACCGCCAGCGCGATGAGCTGGCCGGAGATCAGGGTCACGTACTGGAAGCTTGAGTAGAACCCGCGACGTTCCTTGGTGGCCATCTCACTGAGATAGGTGGCAGAGGTGCCGTATTCGCCGCCGACCGACAGGCCCTGCAGCAGGCGGGCAAACACCAGCAGGATCGGCGCACCGATACCAATGATTTCATAGCCTGGGCTCAGGGCAATCAGCAGCGAGCCGAAGCACATCAGGTACACCGAGGCCATCAAGGCTTTTTTACGCCCGACTTTGTCGGCGTAGAGGCCCATCAGCCAGCCACCGATCGGGCGCATCAGGAAGCCCACGGCGAAGATCGCGGCGGTGTTGAGCAGTTGGGCAGTGGTGTCGCCTTTGGGGAAGAAGGCTTTGGCGAAGTACAGCGAGAAGGCGGCGTAGACGTACCAGTCGTACCATTCGACCATGTTGCCGACCGATCCGCTGAAGATCGACTTGATGCGGCTGGAGGTGGTGCGCTCCTGCGCTTTGACGGCCGTCGATCCCAGAGGCACGGTGTTGGAGTTATCCATTGAAGGATCCTTCATCTAGTTGTTTTTATGGAGCGGCGCGTGCGCAGCCTGTTGGGGCTATAGCAGGAGCTGTGCCAAGTAGAGGAAGGCCCGCAATAGAAGGGTTGCGGGATTTTATTGAGCGGAAATTCGCTGATGGTTTTGGGGTGGTGAGCGGAAATCCGCTTATGGCTGCAGTAATCGTTCCCACGCTCTGCGTGGTAACGCCTGTTGTGACGCTCCGCGTCGCGCCTTTAAAAAGCGACGCAGAGCGGCCTAGGCTGCGTTCCCACGCGGAGCGTGGGAACGATCAGTGTGGGAGCGGGCTTGCCCGCGATGGCGATTCAAAGATCGCTACACAAACATCTCCCTTACCAACCCATGCCGCTGCATCTTCTCATTGAAGGTACGGCGCGGCAGTTGCAACTCGGCCAGCACCGCCTTGATATCGCCCTTGTGACGCGTCAACGCGGCCTTCAGGCAGTGTGCCTCGAACGCCTCCTGCTGCGCCGCTAACGACTGCCCGGCTTCGACCCCTTGCGGTTCCGGCTCGTCCAGCCCCAACACCTGGCGCTCGGCGACGTTGGCCAGTTCGCGCACATTGCCCGGCCAGTCATGGCTGAGCAGGCGCCCCAACTGTGGCCCACTCAAGGGCTCGACCTGGCGGCCCAGACGCTCGGCGGCGCTTTGCGCAAAATGCTCGTACAGCAGGGGAATATCTTCGCGACGTTCACGCAATGGCGGCAGGCGCAGTTGCGCGACGTTGAGCCGATAGGCCAGGTCTTCGCGAAAGCGCCCGGCACGGGCTTCTTCCAGCAGGTCGGGCTTGGTGGCAGCGATGATGCGCAGGTCCACTTGGATACTCTGGTTGGAGCCCAGCCGCTCCAGCTTCTGTTCCTGCAATACGCGCAGCAATTTCACTTGCTGGGCCAGGGGCATGCTTTCGATTTCATCCAGGAACAAGGTGCCGCCGTGGGCATATTCCAGCTTGCCGATACGTTTGCCCTGGGCACCGGTGAAAGCGCCGCTTTCATGTCCGAACAGTTCGGCTTCGAACAACTGCTCGGGGATTGCCGCGCAATTGAGGGCCACGAACGGCTTCTTGGCGCGTGGGCCGAAGTCGTGCAGGCAGCGGGCGACCAACTCCTTGCCGCTGCCGGTCTCACCGCGAATCAGCACATTGACCGGCAAACTCGCCAGGTCCAGCACTTGGCGGCGCAAGCTTTGAAGGCCCTTGGACACACCCAGCAGGCTGGACTCCAACTGCGCGCGATGATCGGCCTGTTGATGCAGGCGGCGGTTTTCCAGGATCAGGCCACGCTTGTCCAACGCCCGGCGCAGGCTGTTGAGCAAGGCGTCGGGGCTGAAGGGTTTTTCCAGGAAGTCGTAGGCCCCGTCGCGCATGGCTTCGACGGCCATTGGCACGTCGCCATGGCCGGTGAGCAAAATCACCGGCAAATCGGCATCGCGGCGCTGCACCTCGGCCAACAGTTCAAGGCCGCTGAGCCCCGGCATGCGCACGTCGCTCAGAATCACCCCGGCAAAGTCCTTGGGCAGTTGCGCCAGGCACTCTTCGGCGCGGCTGAACAGCTGCACGTCAAACCCCGACAGGCTCAGCCATTGCTCGACGGCCGTGCGAATACTGGCTTCGTCATCTACCACAATCACCGCGTTCAACATAGGTCTGGCGTCTCCAGGGCGATAGGCAGGGTCAAGGTGAAAGTCGCGCCATCGCCACGGTTAGCGGCACTCAGGCGTCCGCCCAGTTCATGCACGATAGCGTAGGACACCGCGAGTCCCAAACCGAGCCCGTCGCCCACCGGTTTGGTAGTGAAAAACGGGTCGAACACGCTGCTCAAATGTTCTTCGGCAATCCCGCCGCCGCTGTCGCAGACGCTCAACTGCCACAGCTGCTGATCGGCGTGCAGGCGGATTTCCAGGCGCTTGCGCGGTTTATCGGCCATGGCGTCGAGGGCGTTGCGCAACAGGTTGATCAGCACCTGTTCCAGGCGGATCGCGTCGCCACGTACCCAGGCCGGGCGGGTGAGGTCCAGCACCACACCGATGGCTTCGTCACGCAGGCGCGCGTCGAGCAGGTGCAAGGATTGGTCGACCACCGTCGCCAGGTCCAGCTTTTCGCGCAGGCCACTGGGGCTCTTGCGCGCGAATGTCTTGAGGTGGCCGGTGAGCGCGGCCATGCGCGTGAGCATGTCATCCAATGGCGTGAGCGCCTTGTAGGCATCGTCCACGCGACCATGGTCGAGCAGCAGCCGCAGCGTCGCCAGTTGCATGCGCTGGGCGGTCAGCGGCTGGTTGATTTCATGGGCGAGGGCGGCCGACATTTGCCCCAATGCCGCCAGCTTGGCCGACTGCACCAGGCCATCCTGGGCGGTGCGCAGCGCCTGGGTGCGTTCTTCGACCAATTGCTCCAGTTCTTCACGGCTGCGCTGGCGCAAGCGGGCCAGGCGCCAGCGCTGGCTGAGGAACAGCCCCAGGAACACCAATGCCAGCCACGAACCCGCAGCGGCAAGGCCCGCGTTACGTTGGTCTTCAAAGGCAAACTGGGGTTTGCGCAACAGGTGCAGGGTCCAGCCTTCGCGCTTGAGCGGCAGCGACTCCCAGATGTAATTGGCGTTGCCGTCGGGGCCGTTGACGCGGATCAAGTGGCTGTGTTCGTCAAAGCGTTGCAGGGGCTGGGTGTCCAGCGGCTGCAGTTGCTTCTTGTCGTATTGGCGGGTGGCCTTGAGTTCAGCCAGGTCATTTTCGGACAACGGCCGCAGGTTGCGATAACGCCAGCCCGGCTGGTTGGCGATAAACACGATGCCCCGCGCATCGCTGACCAACAGCAGGTCATTGCCCTGGGCCCATTCGCGCTCCAGCTCGGGGAACTCCAGCTTGACCACCATGGCGCCGAGGAAATGCTCGTGCTCATCCACGACCGCACTGGAAAGAAAGTAGCCCGGAATACCCGTGGTCACGCCCACTGCATAAAAGCGCCCGGTGCCGTGGCTCAAGGTCTGGCTGAAATACGGCCTGAACGCGTAGTTGTGGCCGACATAACTGCTGGGCAGGTTCCAGTTGCTGGCGGCCACGGCCAGGCCGGTGCGGTCCATCAGTTCCAGGGTCGAAGACTGCGCAGCGCCGTTGATGCGCTCCAGCTTGCGGTTGAGCCGGTCTTGCGTGGTGGCGTCCAGCGGGCCCTTCAAGGCGCTGATCATCTCCGAATCCAGCGCCAGCACGGCGGGCAGGGCACGGTAGCGTTCGATCAGGGTGTGCAGCGAGTTGGCATACAGCGCCAGCTGCTGATTGGCACGGGCGGCGTCGTCCACCAAGGCCTGGCGTTCGGCATGGCGCGTGGCCAAGGCGGCAGCCAGCACCGCACCGGCGATGATCAACAGAGAATAGAAGGTCAGGCGCAGGGGGCGAGGGATCACGATCATACGATGATGAACAGGCACGGTAAGGGGCGAGCACCATAGCATGGGCAGCTCATATCTTGTGACCAAGGAGCTTGTGGGGGAGCTGGCTTGCCTGCGATGACGGCCTGACAGCCGACATCTATCTACCTGACACCCCACGATCCAACTGTGGGAGCTGGCTTGCCTGCGATGACGGCTTGCCAGCCGACGGCTATCTACCTGACACCCCACGATCGCAATGTGGGAGCGGGCTTGCTCGCGAAGGCGGCCTGACAGCCGACCGGGATGTGGGATCAGATTGAGTACATATCCGTTAGTTAGGTAACGGCCACTTAGGGTTCCGCCCTGACGGCGGCTCACTTTGCAAAAGCCGGGATGCCGGCCCAGGCCAAAGTAAGCAAAACGCTCTTGCCCCACCACTCGGCACCTCGCCTAGGCTCGGTGTGCCCGAACGCAGGCTTGAATCCGTGGGCCGCCGCCACGCGCCATCCATGGCGCGGGGCGGCTAACCCGGCGTCCTGCCGGGTTACCCACGAATTCAAGCCTGCGTTCGGCCAGCGTGGTTTAACGGGGCGCCTGAGATCAAGATCAAAAGCAGATCAAGAGCAAGATCAGGAGCAGTCCTTTGCTCCAGGCATAAAAAAGGCAACTGGGCCGTGGGGCCGCAGTCGCCTTTATTCTTTTGGATGAGGTGCTTACTGCACTTCTACCGCCAGGCTGTCACTGATCTTTTTCTGCCAGATGGCAGGACCGGTGATGTGGACGGATTCACCTTTGCTGTCTACTGCAACGGTGACCGGCATGTCTTTGACGTCGAACTCGTAGATGGCTTCCATACCCAGTTCGGCGAAGGCAACCACGCGCGACTTCTTGATGGCTTGGGCCACCAAATAAGCGGCGCCGCCCACGGCCATCAGGTACACGGCCTTGTGGTCCTTGATCGCTTCGATAGCGGTCGGGCCGCGCTCGGACTTGCCGATCATGCCCAACAGGCCGGTTTGCTCCAGGATCTGACGGGTGAACTTGTCCATCCGCGTCGCGGTGGTCGGGCCCGCCGGGCCAACCACTTCTTCGCGCACCGGATCCACCGGGCCGACGTAGTAGATAAAGCGGCCCTTGAGGTCCACCGGCAAGGTTTCGCCCTTGTTCAGCATCTCGACCATGCGCTTGTGCGCCGCGTCGCGACCGGTAAGCATCTTGCCGTTGAGCAGGACGGTTTCGCCCGGCTTCCAGCTCTGCACTTCTTCCGGGGTGAGGGTGTCGAGGTTGACGCGGCGGGCCGATGGGCCAGCTTCCCAGACGATTTCCGGGTAGGCGTCCAACGATGGCGCTTCCAGCGACGCCGGGCCCGAGCCGTCGAGCACGAAGTGCGCGTGACGGGTGGCGGCGCAGTTGGGGATCATGCACACCGGCAGGGACGCGGCGTGGGTCGGGTAGTCCATGATCTTCACGTCGAGCACGGTGGTCAGGCCACCCAGGCCCTGGGCGCCGATGCCCAGTTGGTTGACCTTCTCGAACAGCTCCAGGCGCATTTCTTCGATACGGTTCTGCGGGCCGCGCTTTTTCAGCTCGTGGATGTCGATGGACTCCATCAACACTTCCTTGGCCATTACTGCGGCTTTCTCGGCGGTACCGCCGATGCCGATGCCGAGCATGCCCGGTGGGCACCAGCCGGCGCCCATGGTCGGAACAGTCTTGAGCACCCAGTCGACGATCGAGTCGGACGGGTTGAGCATGGCCATTTTCGACTTGTTCTCGGAGCCGCCACCCTTGGCCGCCACGTCCACTTCCACGGTGTTACCCGGGACGATGGAATAGTGGATGACCGCAGGGGTGTTGTCCTTGGTGTTCTTGCGGGCGCCGGCCGGGTCGGCGAGGATCGAGGCGCGCAGGACGTTTTCTGGCAGGTTGTAGGCGCGACGCACGCCTTCGTTGATCATGTCGTCCAGGCCCATGGTGGCGCCGTCCCAGCGCACGTCCATACCCACGCGCACGAACACGGTGACAATACCGGTGTCCTGGCAGATCGGGCGATGGCCGGTGGCGCACATGCGCGAGTTGATCAGGATCTGGGCGATGGAGTCACGGGCTGCCGGCGATTCTTCGCGCAGGTAGGCTTCGTGCATGGCCTGGATGAAATCAACGGGGTGGTAGTAGGAAATGAATTGCAGGGCGTCGGCAACGCTCTGAATCAGGTCGTCTTGCTTGATCACGGTCATGAGTCGCGCTCCTCTATAAGGGAACATTCAATAAAGATGGCGTCAGTGTTGCATCGGTCGGCTGAAGCCATCTTTCCAAGGCACGCCAGAATGGTGCAGGCGCGACGCTAAAAAGGCGCGGCAGTATAACCCGGCACGGTGGCCGATACACCCGACTATGGTCAAACTGTCGCAGGCATGATTCCCTGTGCGGCGCTCCTTATGATTGAGTCTTTATATGCCTGAACTGTATGTCGGCGAACGCCACTGGTCTGTATCCCTCGGCAGCAACCTGCTGGATGCCTTGAATCAGGCCGGTGTGGCCGTGCCCTTCAGTTGCCGGGCCGGCAGTTGCCATGCGTGCCTGGTGCGTTGCGAGGGTGAGGTTGACGACCAGCAGCCCGAAGCCCTGAGCCCGACGCAGCGCCAGCAAGGTTGGCGCCTGGCGTGCCAGTGCCGGGTCAGTGCGGACCTGAAGGTCGAAGCGTTTGACCCTCAGCGCGATGGCTTGCCCGCCCAGGTGGTGGGCGCCGATTGGCTGAGTTCGACGGTACTGCGCCTGCGCCTGCAACCGGAACGTGCCCTGCGGTACAACGCCGGACAGCATCTGGTGCTGTGGGCGGGGCAGGTGGCGCGCCCCTATTCTCTGGCGGGCTTGCCCCAGGAAGAGCCGTACCTGGAGTTTCATATCGACTGCCGTCAACCCGGTGCATTCAGCGATGCGGCGCGACAGTTGAAGGTCGGCGATCCTTTGCGCCTGGGTGAACTGCGGGGTGGAGCACTGCACTATGACCCTGACTGGCAATCGCGGCCGTTATGGCTGCTGGCTTCCGGTACTGGCCTGGGGCCCTTGTGGGGTGTGTTGCGCGAGGCGCTGCGCCAGGATCACCAGGGCGACATTCGCGTGATTCACCTGGCCCATGAGGCCGAAGGTCATTATCTGGCTGAACCCCTGGCAGCCCTTGCCGCCCGGCATGGGAACCTGACCGTGGAGCTATGGACCGCGGCGCAGTTGCAGCCGGCATTGGCGCAACTGCGGCTGGTTTCCCGGCACACCCTGGCCTTGCTTTGCGGGCACCCTGCCAGCGTCGAGGCCTTTTCCAAGCGCTTGTTCCTGGCGGGACTGCCGCGTAATCAATTGCTGGCGGATGTGTTTCTATCCCGCCCTTTCACTTTATGAAAAGCCTGCTCAAGTCGGTATCGGAGTTTATCGCCGGGTGCTGATGACGCCATCGCAGGCAAGCCAGCTCCCACAGTAGACCGAGTTGTCTGACTATTGTGGGAGCTGGCTTGCCTGCGATGAGGCGCTGAAACTCAACACAGTGGCCTGCACTGAAATGCAAAAAGCCCCGCCATTCACATGGCGGGGCTTTTGTTTTTCAGCCTGTCACTCAGACCTGCGGGTCGCCCACATGCAGGATCTTCATGCCATTGGTGCCACCGGTGGTGTGGTAGCTGTCGCCCTTGGTCAGGATGACCCAGTCGCCTTTCTCCACGACGCCGCGTTTGACCAGCTCGTCGATCGCCTTCTGGCTGACTTCGTTCGGTGCCAGCGACGCCGGGTCGAACGGGATGGTGTACACGCCACGGAACATAGCCGCGCGGGCCTGGGCTTCGCGGTGTGGGGTGAACGCGTAGATAGGCACCGAGGAACGGATGCGCGACATGATCAACGGCGTGTAGCCACTTTCGGTCAAAGCGATGATCGCTTTCACGCCCGGGAAGTGGTTGGCGGTGTACATGGCAGCCAGGGCGATGCTCTGGTCGCAGCTTTCGAAGACCTTGCCGATGCGATGGCTGGAGGTCTTGCTGGTCGGGTGCTTTTCGGCACCGACGCAGATACGCGCCATGGCCTGTACGGCCTCCAGCGGGTAAGGGCCGGCGGCACTTTCAGCCGAGAGCATCACGGCGTCGGTGTAGTCGAGTACGGCGTTGGCCACGTCGGACACTTCGGCACGGGTCGGCATCGGATTCTGGATCATCGACTCCATCATCTGGGTCGCAACGATCACCGCTTTGTTGTGACGGCGTGCGTGCAGGATGATCTTCTTCTGGATACCGATCAGCTCGGCGTCACCGATTTCAACGCCTAGGTCGCCACGGGCAACCATCACGGCATCGGAGGCCTTGATCAGGCCGTCGAGGGTTTCATCATCGGCCACGGCTTCAGCACGTTCGATCTTCGCTACCAGCCAGGCGGTACCGCCGGCTTCGTCGCGCAGCTTACGGGCGTATTCCATGTCGGCGGCGTCGCGCGGGAAGGACACGGCGAGGTAGTCCACTTCCATTTCGGCGGCGAGCTTGATGTCGGCCTTGTCTTTTTCAGTCAGGGCCGGCGCCGTCAGGCCACCACCGCGACGGTTGATGCCTTTGTGGTCGGACAGCGGGCCGCCGATGATCACGGTGCAGTTCAGTTCGGTCGGCGTGGCAGTGTCAACGCGCATCACCACACGGCCGTCGTCCAGCAGCAGTTCGTCACCGACGCCGCAGTCCTTGACCAGGTCCGGGTAGTCGATGCCCACCACGTCCTGGGTGCCTTCGGTCAGCGGGTGGCTGGTGGAGAAGGTGAACTTGTCACCGATCTTCAGCTCGATCCGCTTGTTGGTGAATTTGGCGATACGGATTTTCGGGCCTTGCAGGTCGCCCAAGAGTGCAACGAAGCGGCCATGCTTGGCGGCGAGGTCACGCACCAGCTTGGCGCGAGCCTTGTGCTCGTCCGGGGTGCCGTGGGAGAAGTTCAGACGGGCGACGTCCAAACCAGCCAGAATCAGCTGTTCGAGGACTTCCGGCGAGTTACTGGCCGGGCCAAGGGTGGCGACGATTTTGGTACGACGGACGGACATGCACGGACTCCTGAGTTCAAGCGCTGGGGAAGGCTACTATGCTCTTTCGTTGTAGTCATTGTTCGTTTGCACTACTTATCGACGATTGGCTTGTTTTGGCTGCGGTTGAATGGGCAAACGCCTTGAAGATTTTCGACCAGGGGTCGATACACTGCACAAGACAGGAGAACCCCATGCGAATTTTGCTCGTTGCTGCCCTGGCCGTCAGTGTTGTCGGCTGTACCCGCTGGTCGATGGACCACCATTTGAACAACGCTTACCGTGCCTATGGGGTCGGTGATTGCCAGCGTGTCACCTTGGAGTTGTCCCAGGTCGATCGCGAGAGCCGAACTCGCCGCTACGTGCAACCGGAGGTTTCGATGTTGCGCGGGCAGTGCCTGGAACGCCAGAAACTGTTTGTCGATGCCGCACAGACCTATCAATTCATCATCGGCCACTACCCGTCGAGCGAGTACGCCTATCGAGCCCGTGCGCGGCTCGATACCTTGCAGCAACTGGGGCATCTGCCGGCTGCAGGCCTGGCAAAACCAAGGCCTGCGTCGTTGTAAGGGTATTTGTCGCTTCATGGCTGGCCTGTCGCCAGTCTTGCGCTATTCTTTGAATGTCTGTTTGTGCAGTACCCATTCGAACGGATGCAATGCCCGGATTCGGCAGCTGTTTGGTGACAAGCGGTAGCTGTTGTCACACCGAGATCCAGGGAGAGCGAGCGGTTGCTTGTTCCGAATCACTGGCACGGCCAGATTTCTGGCTATTGGATGGCGACTTCACCATGTTTACCGAACGACGGATCGAGCGGCATCAACTGCCGTATTTTCTGCAGGTGTTCAATCGTATTACTGACAAGCCAATCGGCTATCTTGGAAATGTGTCTGAAAACGGTCTGATGCTGATCAGCTCGTTACCCATGATGACCGAGGTGGATTTCGAGCTGCGCTTGAAAGTGCCGGTGGCGCAAGGCGAGTTCAAGGCAATTGACCTCACGGCAACCTGCTTGTGGAGTCACGAGGATGTCACCCCGCAGCATTACGACTCGGGGTTCAGCGTGCTTGAGGCGCCCGAAGAGTACCGGCACCTGATCAACGCGCTGTTGCAGTACTTCAGCTTTTATCCTTTGCAGGCCTCTGTCTGAATTATGCGTGGGGTCGTGGCCGTTTCCTGGCCATGCCCCTGCGCAGTCATCCTCAGAATACCCCGGCCTTTTTCCACTCCAGATAGCGCGTGACCAGCCCGGCACCCAGCGCCGATGGCAAGGTATCGAGCACCGACAGCCCATGGGCACTCAAGCGATCATGGCGTTGGTTGCGGGTGTTGAGGTAATCGATCGTGCCGCTGTAAGCCAGCGCTTCGGGCAATGTCTGCACAGGCGCCTGGCGTAGTTGGTCGAGGACCTCTTCCCTCAGGCTGGCCACCAGTACCCGGTGATGCCTGCCGATACGCTGGACGGCAGCCATCAGCGCTTCATCCTCCTCATCCCGCAGGTTGGTGACGATGATCACCAGCGCCCGGCGTTTTTGACGTGCCAACAACTGGCTGGCGGCCGCCTGGTAGTCGGCGGTTTTTCGCGTGGTCTGCAGGTCATAGACCGCATTGAGCAACAGGTTCAATTGGCCACTGCCCTTGACCGGCTTCAGGTAGCGCGGCTGGTTGCTGGCAAACGTGCACAGCCCTACGGCATCGCCCTGTCTCAAGGCAACGTAGCTCAGCAGCAGGCAGGCATTGAGCGCGTGGTCAAAATGGGACAGTTCATCATCCTGGCTGCGCATGTGCTGGCCGCAATCGAGCATGAACACGATTTGCTGGTCGCGTTCGTCCTGGTATTCCCGGGCAATGGGCGTTCGTTGGCGGGCGGTGGCTTTCCAGTCGATCTGGCGCAGGCTGTCACCTTCACGAAACTCGCGCAGTTGATGAAACTCCAGGCCTAATCCTCGCCGCTGATGTTGGCGCACGCCCAGTTGGCTGAGCCAGTTATCCACACCCCGTAACTGCGCCCCGTATAAACGTGCGAAATCCGGGTAAACACGAGTGGCATCGTGAGTCTCGACCCAGCGTCGTGCCGACCACAGCCCCAATGGGCTGGGCAGCAGCAGTTCGCAGCGACTGAAATGGAAGTGCCCGCGCCGCAAGGGGCGTACGCGATAGCCCAGCTCAGCGCGTTCACCGGGGCGTAGTTGAATGGATTGAGGCAGGTTCTCCACAGCCAGGCCATCGGGCACGTGATCGAACACCTGCACGGTCAGAGGTTGCGGGTAGTCGTGCTCCAGGCACAGGCGTATTTCTTCCCAGCGCCCCAGCGCCAGGCTACCAGGCAATGTTCTGTACACGCGGGCCGAAGGGCGGCGACGCAAGCGTGCAGCATCCAGCAACGCCAGCAGCAACAGGGCCAGCAGCAGGCCCCAGGCTACCGAATGCAAGGTGGCGGGCACTTTGAACTGCAACGCTGCCGAAGCGCCCAACAAGATGTTCAAGCCGAGCAGAACGCCCAGCCAGGTCAGCAGCAGACGAGTCGGTTTCATGGCCGCGTCATTGCCTTGGTGCGGCAATCTGGTCGAGTAACTGCTGGAGCACCTGGTCGACTTCCAAGCCGTCGATGTCCAGTTCTGGTGCGATGCGTACCCGGTGACGCAGTACCGCCAGGGCGCAGCCCTTGATGTCATCGGGGGTGACGAATTCGCCACCGCGCAACAGCGCACGGGCCCGTGCCCCGCGTACCAGGGCGATGGAGGCCCTGGGGCCGGCACCGATGGCCAGCCCCGGCCAACTGCGCGTGGCACGGGCCAGGCGTACGGCATAGTCGAGCACCTGTTCATCCAGTGGCAGGTCACTGGCAATTTGCTGCATCGTTACTACGTCCTCGGCTTGCAGCACAGTACGCAACGGCTGTACCTCCAGCATGTCGGCCTTGGACGAGCGCGTCACTTCGCGGACCATATCCAGCTCTTGTAGAGCATCTGGGTAGTCCATTCGCACCTTGAGCATGAACCGGTCCAGCTCGGCCTCGGGCAGTGGGTAGGTGCCTTCCTGTTCGATGGGGTTCTGGGTCGCCAGCACCATGAAGGGCTGGCCGATGGGCAACGCCTCGCCCTCCAGGGTCACTTGGCGTTCCTGCATGGCTTCCAGCAGCGCTGCCTGGGTCTTGGCGGGTGCACGGTTGATCTCGTCGGCCAGCAACAGGTGGGTGAATAAAGGCCCCTTGCGCAGTTTGAACTGTTCGGTCTGCAGGTCGTACACGGCGTGGCCGGTGACATCGCTGGGCATCAGGTCCGGGGTGAACTGGATGCGGGCGAAATCACCGCCAAAGCAGCGGGCCAGGGCCCGTACCAGCAAGGTCTTGCCCAGGCCAGGCACACCTTCAAGCAGTACGTGGCCGCCTGCGATCAGGGCGGTGAGCACGTCGTCAATCACCGGGTCCTGGCCAATCACGGCCTTGCGCAATTCCACGCGCAGCGCCTGGGCCTGCTGGCTGGCCTGCTGAAGGTTTTCGGCGGTCAGGGCGGTGGCCAGTGGAGAGTCGCTCATAAGGCATTCCTGAGGGTTTGCAGGTGCGCCACCTGACGGCTGAAGTCGGCGCTGGAAAGCCGCTTCAGCGCAACGGGCTCAAGCGCCTGGCTGATGATGTGAGGGGGTTGTCGCGTAAGGTGTTCCAGCACCTGGCGTTGCTCTGACGCATCGAGGTGTTCGAACCCTGGATGGCGTCGCCGGGCTGCGCGCAGAATGTCGTGTCGCAAGGCTTGCAACAACGTGCCCTGGCCGCTGCGGCGCAATAGGAAGTCCGCGCTGGCCTGCAAGTGTTCCCGCAGTTGGCGACGTGCCTTGGGCGCCGGTGCCTGGATCGGGCCCTGGCGGATGCCTGCCTGCCACAGCCCCAGAACAAGCAGTGCAACCAGGGCGACGAGGGCTTGGGGAAAATAACGGAACAGCAGAGTAAACAGATCGTCCGTGTCGCTGTTGAACAGCAAGGTGACCTCACTGCCCTGGTTCAGGTACCACAGCAACCAGGCGTTATCATGGTTGCCGATATTGGCGGTTTTCCACAGGTCGCTGTCGGTGATCACCGTGACGCGGCCTTGCCCCAGGTCGAGTTGCATCAGGTGGCTGGACTTGGCGCTGTTGGCGGAAAACTGTGCCAGGTGCTTGGGGTCGGTGAGGTTGAAGTAAGTGTCAAAACTGAAGTACGCCGGTGCGGTTTCGTTGTCGACATAGAGCTTGGTCAGATCCGGCTTGGTTTTTTTACGCGGTGGCACGGGTTCGTCGAAGGTGTCGCTCAAGGTTTGGCGGATAGTGAGGCGATCAAGCAGCAGGTCACCGCTTGTGCCGGCTTCTTCATCCCATAATGCCTCGGCGACCAGGAGCAGGTGGCCACCGGCTTTTGCCCAGCCCAACAGTTGGTCGACCTGGCGTGGGGTCATGTTGCTGCGCTCTCCCAGCAACAACAGGCTATGGCCTTTGGCGGGCAGTTCGGCGAGTCGTTCAAGGCCCTTGGCGTGTGCCACGACCAAGCCGTGCTGGCGTAGAAAGTGCTCGGCGGCCAGATAGGGATTGGCGCGAGCCTCTGGCGACGGGCCCCGGTCAACCACTTGCTCGTAGGGAATTGCCTTGTGCCAGGCATATAAGCCGCCCGCACCCACCAGGCACGCCAACAACAGCGCTGTCCACAATAGCGCGCGATTCATTGGCCCGCTCCGTCACTGAAAAGAGCACGCCAGTCGCTGCACAGTTTTTGTTGGGCTGAAGAAGGCGGCAGACGGTGACCATAGGCCAGGTTTTGCCAGTGGCGTGTCAGTTCGTCGCTGAACGCCAGTAACTGCGGTTGTTGCAAATGATGAACATGCTCCAGTACCTGCCCCTCGGTATCGGCGCTTGTCAGTGGCAGGTCGAACTCGTGCAACAGCCGGCTGAGCAACCCGCGATACAGCAGGCCAAGGGCCTCCCGTGGCTGAGTAGGCCATAGCTGTTCGGCGGTACTGGCGATGTCTTCGGGCAATGTCTCGGCGCCCAGTTCCAACCCGAACAACTGGGCAGGAACGGGCGAGGGAGCGGTAGTGCGAGTGGGTCCAAGGCGGCTGACGAACGTGCGCAACCATTCACGGTAACGCCAGAACACCAGGGCCAGGCCGCCAATCACAAGGCTCCAGAGCAGTATTTCCAAAGTTTTGGCGACGTATGTGAAGGTGTCGCTGTTAAGGTTGTCGAGCAGTGCCTGGAGCCAGCCAGGTAATTTGCCGTCGCCCGTGGCCTTGTTTTTAACCGGCGCTTTTTCTTCGCCAAACCGATAGCGTGTGACGGTTTCCGGGTTCTTGAAAGGTGGCTTTTCCAGCAACGCCTGGATGGATTGGCTGGCGGCCTGGGTGCTAAGTGGCTTATGGACTGTGGTTTCATCTGCCATGGTCGGTGGGCTGATGTGTAGCAACGCCAGGCCAACCACCAGCAACAGCAGCGGTGCAACATTGCTCAGGCGCTGGCGCAGGCGACGGAATACCAGTTCCAGGTCCCAGGCCTCCAGCACCGTGCGGCGGTTGAGGTAAAGGCTGAAGCCACAGGCGACGTAGATGGGTTCCCAGAACACCAGGATCAGGGCATAGAAGGCATTGCTCAGGTGCTCAAGCCAAAGCACGTCCGAGCCTGATGCCAATACCAGCCGTTGCCAGTCCCAGTCCAGTTCAACCTGTTGCGGGATGAAGAGATAGAACAGGGCCATGCCGCCAAACCACAGGCCGATTTCCAGGTGTACGCCGATCGTCGTCAGCCAGCGTGCGGCGCCAGCGTTACGTTGCAGCAACACCCCAAGGCGTCGTTGACGTGCGTCACCGTCCAGGCCTTCCAGTAGGCTGACGGGCAGGGTGAAGCTGCGACTCATGCTCAGCCGCCGCCAGGTCAGGCTGACGAACAGTTGCCCTTTGAGCAACTGCGGCCAATGGCGAACGGCCTGTTTGAGGCTGGGGGGCTCACCAAACAGGGCTTGGGAAAGAATGTACAGCGGCAAGCGGTCGAAGGCCGGCTTGAGCCACCAGAACAGGAACATGACCAGAGACGGGTAACTCCAGAGCAGCACCGTCAACAGGCTGAATATCGGAAGGCTCACCAGCGCCCAACTGCTCATCAGCAAGAAACGGTGTTCCCGGGCCATCAGCACACCCAAGTCCATGGCTTCCCAGGAAGTGCGCGGGCGAATGACTACGCTGGCGTCAGTCAGGCGCATGGCGACTCCGCCCGGCCAGGGTCAGGTAAGCGGCTACCAGCAGCCAGAGGGCGGCGCCTACCGCGTACTTGATCCAGGGCTCAATGCGAGTGGTTGAGGACCAGTAGGCTTCGATAAAGGCGGCGATCAACAGGAACACCATGACCCCGCAAAGCATCCTTACGCTTTTGCGCGCGGCCAGGCGCAGGGCTTCGCTGCGCGCCAAGCGCCCGGGGGCGACCAGTGACCAGCCCAGTTGCAAGCCTGCGGCACCGGCCAGTGTAATGGCGCTCAACTCGAATGCGCCGTGGCCAATGACAAACGACCAGAAGGTCTGGCCATAGCCAATGTCGGTAAGGTGCCCGGAGACCGCACCTATGACCAAACCGTTGAAAATCAGGAAGAACACACTGCCCAGGCCAAACAACAGGCCGGCGGCAAAGGTCTGGAAGGCGATGCCGATGTTGTGCATCACGTAATAGCCAAACATCATCCAGTCTTCGCTGGCGGCACGCTCGGCAGCGCGGCCCAGGCGGCTGGCATCGGGGTTGTACATGCCCTGCATCTCGGCCACCTGCTGGGGGCTGATGATGCTGTAGACCAGATCGGGGAACAGGTACACCAGCAGGGCTATCCCCGCCAGGCTGCCAAAGAAGAGCAGGCCGGCGATCAGCACGAAGCGCCATTGTTCGCGTACCAGGCGCGGGAAGTCGGCGAGAAGAAACGCCAGTATGTTTGCTGTCAGATGGCTGCGATGACGATACAGTTGTTGATGGCCGCGCAGTGCCAGTTGTTGCAACGGATCGACCAGGTAACTGCTGTAGCCGCGTTGCTGAGCCAGGGCCAGGTGTTGGCACAGGCGTCGATATTGATGCGGGAAGTCGGCAACATCGGCGGCCTTGGCTTTACCTTGCTCCAGTTGCTTCAACTGCTCGGCGAAGGTTTGCCATTGATGCTGGTGGCGGCTTTCAAAAAGGCTTTGCTTCATGTCGGCCCCAACAAACCACGGGCTACACCGTTGAGTTGCTCCACGGCACGCGGTGCAGACACCTGCAGGGGCCCTGCGAGGATGGCGGCCAGTTCATGCACCCGTTCGGCCGAGAGTTCGGCCTGGCGTTCGGCGAAACCGAGGATGGCCCGCTGTTCGCTCAGCTCCAGTGCAAAAGGCAGGCGCAGGGCAGGCGCTTGAGGAATGCTCGGGCGTACCAGCGGCAGCTCGCGGTAGACCACCAGCGTGCCTGCCGCCAGGTCGCCGAGCCGCTTGAAGTGCGGATGCTGCAGGCAACTGATCGCGCCGAGGAAATAACCGAAGGGCAGCATGTCGACAAAACGCAGCAGGTTGCGGATCAATGATGCCGACCAGCCAATGGGCGTGCCGTCATCCTGCACCACGCGCAGGCCCATGACCTGCTTGCCCGGCGAGCAGCCCTGGTTGAGCACTTCGAACAACACCATGTACCACCAGCTCACCACGAACAGCAGCAGCGAACCCAGCCCGATCCCCACATTGCCGAGCAGCGCCAGCGGCACTAGCAGGATCCCCATGATGATCCCTCGCGTGCCCAAGTCGAATGCAAAGGCCAATGCCCGAGAGGGCAGGCCAGCAGGACGCAGGGGCAGGTCGATGCCCTCCGGCGTTTCTATCTGATAGTGGGTATCCAAAGGCGTTGATGGCATTGCGATCCTTGGCAGTGCGAGGCGACTCGCGAGACACGGATGCTAGCAGTGTCGACGGTGGAAGCAACCATTCGAGGGTTTTCTGGATATTTATACAGTCAGGTATCGCTGGCTCCCAACGCCTTGCAGCGCCTAGACTTTGTCGATCTTCAGCACAGGAATAGCCCGTGACCTCGATTTTCTGGTACGACTATGAAACCACCGGCATCAACCCGCGCAATGACCGCCCGCTCCAGGTAGCCGGGATCCGCACCGACCTTGAGCTCAATGAGGTCGGTGCGCCGATCAATCTTTATTGCCAGCCCAGCGACGATATCCTGCCTCACCCGGCAGCGTGCGCGATCACGGGCATCACGCCGGATGTCCTCGCCGAGAAGGGCCTTGCCGAAGCCGATTTCATGACTCGGGTGCACGCCGAACTGGCCGCGCCAGGCACCTGCGGCGCCGGCTACAACACCCTGCGATTCGACGATGAAATGACGCGCTACAGTCTGTACCGCAATTTTTTCGACCCGTATGCGCGCGAGTGGCAGGGCGGCAACAGTCGCTGGGACTTGATCGATGTGATGCGCACCGCCTACGCCCTGCGGCCGGAGGGGATCAAATGGCCCGAGCAGGATGGGCGTGTGACCCTCAAGCTCGAACGCTTGACCGAGGCCAACGGCATCGACCATGGCCAGGCCCATGACGCGTTGTCGGATGTGCGCGCAACCATCGCCCTGGCGAGGTTGGTTCGAGAGAAACAACCGAAGTTGTATGAATGGTTGTTTCAACTGCGCAGCAAGCAGCGGGTCATGGATCAGGTGCGGTTGCTGCAACCGATGGTGCATATCTCCGGACGTTTTTCCGCCGAGCGCCATTATCTGGGCGTGGTCTTGCCCCTGGCCTGGCACCCGCGCAATCGCAATGCCTTGATCGTCTGTGACCTGGGGCTCGATCCACAAGGGCTGTTGGATCTGGATGCGACGACGCTGCGTCAGCGTCTTTACACGCGCCGCGATGAGCTGGCCGAAGGTGAGCTGCCGGTTCCGCTCAAGTTGCTGCATATCAACCGCTGCCCGGTGGTTGCGCCGTTGAAGGTGCTGCGCCCTCAAGACCTTGAGCGCCTTCAATTGGATAAGGAAGCTTGCCTCGCGCGGGCGCTGCGGCTAACTGACGCACAGGAAGTTTGGCGGGACAAGTTAGCGGCCATTTATGCCGAGGAAGACTTTGCGTCAAACTCGGACCCGGAGCAGCAGCTCTACGATGGTTTTATGGGTGACCGTGACCGCCGTTTATGTGAGCAAGTTCGCATGGCAGAGCCCGCGCAATTAGCCCGTCAGCAGTGGCCGTTCGATGATCATCGTTTGCCGGAATTATTATTTCGCTACCGGGCGCGTAACTTTCCTGAAACCTTGAACAATGAGGAGCAACAACGCTGGAAACTTTTCTGTCAGCAACGTTTGTCGGATGCACAGTGGGGGGCGCCGAATACCCTCTTGGCATTTAAGCAGGCGCGTGAGGAGTTGGCGGTTAGTGCTACATCGTTTCAGTGCCAGGTACTGGCGCAATGGCAGGACTATGTAGATTCCTTAGCGGCGCGCCTGAATCTGTAGGCGCATAACTACAGAATATTCAGACAATAAAAAACGCCAGTAAGCTGGCGTTTTTCATGTGTGACGTATCGGGTGAACGTCCGACCGGGCTTAGCCCAGCAGGGTTGCCCAACCTTCAACTACGTCACCGCCCCACTTGGCTTTCCACTCTTTCAGAGTTTTGTGGTTGCCACCTTTGGTTTCAATCACTTCGCCGTTGTGCGGGTTTTTGTACTGCTTGACCTTGCGAGCACGCTTGGTGCCGGTAGTTTTCACAGCGCCACGCGGTGCTTTAACTTTTGACTCTGGATCCAGCAGCGCGATGATGTCACGCAGGGATTTGGAGTATTCGCCCATCAGGGTGCGCAATTTGCCTTCGAATTCCAGCTCGGTTTTCAGCTTGTCGTCTTCGGACAGGTTCTTCAAACGGGCTTGCAGCTCTTTGATAGCTTCTTCGGTGGCGCGGTATTCGTTGATCAGTGACATGTGGACTACCTTATGTAGAACGCTGATTGACAGGGTGAGTGGCCTAATAATAGTCAGGCAATTTCATCAAGTAAACATTTAAGACGTTATTCAGGCGAATGACATTGAATGTGTGTGAGAAAACCTGGCCGATGAGTTAATCAGTAAGCGTTATGCGCAAAAGATAAAATCACCTTAATTTTTTGCTACCGGCCTGAGCATGCCGTTGTATCGTCATATAGTGGTGGTAAAACCTTACCCGATTAAGGGGTGTTACCACGGCCATGCCTCAAGATAAGGTGCAAGGGAATACTGCAGTTTTTCTGCGTAATCGCTAGAATAGCGGCCTTTGTGAAGTTCTGGAGTTTCCCCCTAATGCGCACTTTTCGGCTGGTGATTGCTTGCCCGGACCGGGTTGGCATCGTTGCCAAGGTCAGTAACTTTCTGGCTTCCCATAATGGCTGGATCACCGAGGCGAGCCATCACTCGGACGATCTCAGTGGTTGGTTTTTCATGCGTCACGAAATCCGTGCCGATACGTTGCCCTTTGGCTTGGAAGCCTTCCGCGAGGCGTTTGCGCCGATTGCCGAAGAGTTTTCGATGACCTGGCACATCACCGATACAGAGCAGAAGAAACGCGTGGTGCTGATGGCCAGCCGCGAATCCCACTGCCTGGCAGACCTGCTGCACCGCTGGCACAGCGATGAACTCGATTGCGAGATTGCCTGCGTGATCTCCAACCATGACGACCTGCGCAGCATGGTCGAATGGCATGGCATCCCTTATTACCATGTGCCGGTCAACCCACAGGACAAGGAGCCGGCATTCGCCGAAGTGTCGCGCCTGGTCAAGCAGCATGACGCGGATGTAGTGGTGCTGGCGCGCTACATGCAGATCCTGCCACCGGAGCTGTGCCGCGAATACGCTGGCAAGGTGATCAACATCCATCACAGCTTCTTGCCGTCCTTTGTTGGTGCCAAGCCTTATCACCAGGCTTCCCTGCGTGGCGTGAAGCTGATTGGTGCAACCTGCCACTACGTGACCGAAGAGCTGGACGCCGGCCCGATCATCGAGCAGGACGTGGTGCGCGTCAGCCACAGCGACAGTATTGAAGACATGGTGCGGTTCGGCCGTGATGTCGAGAAGATGGTGTTGGCCCGTGGCTTGCGCTACCACCTGGAAGATCGCGTGTTGGTGCACGGCAACAAGACCGTGGTCTTCTGACCCAGCGGTTTTGATTGAAGACACCGGGGCCTGGAGGTAAAACTCTCCAGGCCCTTTTTTATTTCTGTTTCAGGAGATTCCCATGAGCGACCCGCTGGATAAAGCCACCTCACGGGCGCCTGCTACCTTGGGCGAGGGCTGTTTGAGTCGTTACGACCCGGACGCGCTGGATGCCGAGGATGGTACTGATTTTCCAGGCGCGGCGCGTTTATGGGAACAGACACAGGCGCAGGACCAGCCGCCTGCCGCCCCTGAAAAAGACGCTTGAGCAGCGGTTTGCCGACCATCAATAGAAACACTGGCGCACCGGCCAGCAAATAGAAGTAGTAGGTCACCGCGCGCCAGATCAGAATCGACGCAGCCGCTGTGGATGTGCCCACCATGGGCGCCAGCAGTGCCGCTGACGTCAACTCCGCAGCGCCGGCCCCGCCTGGCGCCAGGCTGAACTGCCCGGCAGTCAGGGATAACATCTGGATCAGAAAGCTCCAGGCCCACTGCACCTCGCCCCCCAACCCGCGCAGCGCCAGGTACAGCACGCTGTAACGCAGCAGCCAATGCAGGCTGGTCAGCGCAAAGACCCCAAGCAAGGTGCTCCGGGGTAGTTTCAGGGTGGCGCTGAACGCCGCAAGAAAACGCAGCAACCGGCGTGCCCAGCGTCGGCGGGTGATAGCACTGACCTTCATGGCCTTGAGTACCAAACCCGCCAGGCGAATCAGCCGTCGGTGAAAATGCACCACGGCCCAGCCACTGAGTACCCCACCCACCATCGACACGGCGCTGAGCCCCAGCAACCACTCCAGACGCGGGCTGAGGCTATGGAACAGCGCATATAGCAAGATCCCCACCAGTGCGCAGAGAAAAAACACCAGGTCGCTCAACTGGTCCATGGCAAACACCGCGCTGCCTTGGGCGGGGCGGATGCCATTGCGTGCCAGCAGGGCCATCAGGGTCAACGGCCCGCCGCTGCCGCCGGGTGTTGCACACATGGCGAACTCGGTGGATATCACCACGCCAAGGCTTTTAAGCGGGCCTAACTCGCCGCGATGCTCGCCAAGCAGCAGGCGGATACGCAGGCTGTTGATCAGCCAGCAGCCAATGATCATGGCGAACATCCCCAGTAACTGGGGCAACGGAAACTGGCGCAGGCGCGCAATGCTTTCGCCGCCGCCCAGCCACAATGGGATCACCAGCGCCACCAAGAGCGCCAACACTAACCAGATCAGTCGGCCCATGGCTGCGTCGCCAGCCAGGCGGCCTTGGTTTGGGGGACGCGCCCCGCGTTGAGCAGGCGTTGCAGGGTGTCTAGCCAATAATCGCGGGAAAACCTGTGGCGCATGTCCACCGGGTGCAAACCCAGTCGGATCAGCGGGGCCTCCTGCCACCGCTGTTCACGGCGATCACTGAGGATTTTGGACAATCCCCGGCGCCAGGCACTGCGGGCGCTCCACACCAGGCCAGGGGCTTTGATAGGCGTGAAGTCCGGCAGGCGATAAAGATGTTGTGGGTCGCTGGTGTAGCTCAGCGGCAACTGGCGCAATGCCTGCCGGGTGCCGTCGCTCATCAACCAGGCGGGCGCAACAAAGCCATGCAGCGGCCAGTCATTGCGCTCAAATACCTCAATGCCGGCGGTCAACCGCCGCAACGCCTCGGCTTCGGACAGCTGGTAAAACTCGCCTTCGTGGGTATAGATGCGCCGCATAAACCATTCTTTTGGCGTACGCGGCTGAGGTTGGTCGTCGCAATGGTAGTAACCGTGCAAGGTGAGCTCATCGCCCTTGGCGACACGGCTGTCGAGCAGGCGCCGAAAATCGCGGTGGGCGGCCAGGTCGTCATGGTGATGGAAGTCTGGCACCACCAGCCAAGTGATGGGCACGTTGCCCAGTGCATCGACGGCCTCGACGAAGGGCCGGTAGTCGGCCCAGGTGTGCGGGGCCACGTCGTGCAGTACCAGCATCAGCGCGCGCTCAGCCATGGGCGAGCATCGGTTCATGGCTGCCCAGCACGGCGCAGTAATGCCCCAGCAGGCTGTCGACTACCGTGTTCCACGCATAATGCTGCTCGACATGGCGCCGAGCCTGAGCACCCAGGCGTCGGCTGTCGGTACTGAACAGCTCGCGCACCGCCTCGGCCATGGCTTTGGGGTTGTTTGGCGCGCACAGCAGGCCACAACGCTCGTCGACAATCTCGGTAAAGGCCCCGGCCGCCACGGCGACCACTGGAATACCGCAGGCCATGGCTTCCAGGATCACCAGGCCGAAGGTCTCCTGGTCACCACCATGCAGTAAGGCGTCGGCGCTGGCCATCAGCCGAGCGACATGTTGGGCGGGCCGGAATCCGTCAACCACGGTGACATTGTCTGGCACGCTGGCCGGCATGCCGGAGCCCACCAGCAGCAAGTGGTAGCCTTCCCCCAGGCGTTTCATGCAGTTGAGCAGCACCGGCAGGTTTTTCTCCCTGGAGCCGCGCCCGGCGAAGATCAGTAGCCGAGTGTCTTCGCCAATCCCCAGTTCGGCGCGCAGGCCGGGGTCACGTACCTCAGGGGTGAAGGTTTGCAGGTCTACGCCCAGGGGTTGAACGAAGACATTTCTGACGCCAAGCCCGGTGAGCTTGTCGGCCATTACCTGGCTGGGGGCGAGCACCCGGTCAAAATTCCCATAGAGTTTGCGCACATAGGCTTCAACATTGGGGGTAAACCAAGGCCCCATGCGGTTGCTCACCAGCAGTGGCAGGTCGGAGTGGTAAAAGCCGATGACCGGCACATCCAATTGGCGTCGGGCATCCAGCGCGGCCCAGGCGGTCAGGTAAGGGTCGCCAACTTCGATCAGGTCGGGCTGTAAATCGTGCAGGACATTTCGCCAAGGCGCCAAACGAAGGGGGAAGCGATAGCCTTTGCCGAAGGGCAGGGCGGGCGCCGGTACTTTGAAGATACCGTCCTGCTCGCTCAAGTGTGCGCCAGGAATCAACAGGCTGTGGCGAATGCCCGGCTTGAGCGCCAGACGCCGGTGCTTGGCGTCAAGGTAAGTGCGTACGCCACCGCTGGCCGGGGCGTAGAACATGGTTATGTCAGCGATATGCACGATGAACATCCCTCCGATCCATTGCTCTCCCTAGATGGACCTGAGGTAAGGATAGATGTTCGATTGGGATTGGTGTGGGAGAGGGCTTGTCCTTATGCCATTCGGTTAAGCGCAGGTCCCCTGTGGGAGCGGGCTTGCTCGCGAAAGCGGTGAATCAGTCAGTACATCTTCAACTGATAGACTGCTTTCGCGAGCAAGCCCGCTCCCACATTGGATCGCATTGCGTTCGCTGTAATGGTCGGTATTGCCCCTCAGATCCGGAAGCTGCCCACCAATTGCTTCAAGCGCGAGGCCTGTTGTTCCAGGTCCGAGCAGGCGCGCAGGGTCGATTGCAGGTTTTCCACCCCTTCCTGGTTGAGGGTGTTGATCTCGGTGATGTCCATATTGATCGACTCCACCACCGAGGTCTGTTCTTCAGTGGCGGTGGCGACCGACTGGTTCATGCCGTCGATCTCGCCAATGCGCTGGGTCACGCTGTTCAGGCGCTCGCCTGCCAGGTTGGCGATTTCCACGCTGTCCAGGCTGTGGCGTTGGCTTTCGCTCATGGTAGTCACCGAGTCCCGGGCACCCACCTGTAGCTCTTCGATCATCGTCTGCACCTGTTGCGCCGACTCCTGAGTGCGATGAGCGAGGTTGCGCACTTCATCGGCCACGACCGCAAAGCCACGCCCGGCTTCCCCGGCGCGCGCCGCTTCGATCGCCGCATTGAGCGCCAGCAGATTAGTTTGCTGGGAAATGCTGGTGATCACTTCAAGGATCTGGCCAATATTCACCGTTTTGCTGTTAAGTGCTTCGATATTGGTGCTTGAGGTGCTGATCATGCTGGATAACTGCGTCATCGCCTTGATATTGCGTTCAACCACCTGCTGGCCGTCTTCGGCCAAGTGCCTGGCATCGCTGGCCTGACTGGAGGCTTGGGCGGCGTTGCGTGCGATCTCCTGGGCCGCGGCCCCCAGTTGGTTGATGGCGGCGGCGACGCTGTTAGTGCGGTTGGCCTGTTCGTCGGAGTTGACCATCGACGAGTTGGAGGCGCTGACCACCCGCAGGGCCACTTCATTGACGTGCTCGGTGGCTGAAGACACTTCGCGAATCGAGGTATGAATGCGCTCGACGAAGCGGTTGAAAGCATTGCCCAGGGTGCCGAATTCATCATTGTTCTGGATGGTCAGGCGGCGGGTCAGGTCGCCTTCACCGTCGGCAATGTCCTGCATGGCTCGGGTCATCAGGTGCAAAGGTTGCAGCAAGACGCGGATCAGCATGCCGAGCAGGGCGATGATGATCACCACCGCGATGATCGTGGCGATCACCGCCGAGGTGCGAAACTCACTGAGCATGGCGAAAGACTTGTCTTTATCCACCGAAACGCCCAGGTACCAGTTTACCGAGGGCAGGCCCTTGATCGGTGTGAACGTCACGATATTGGTCTTGCCGTTGGCTTGCACTTCGCTGAAGTCGCCGCTGATCTTCGGCGTGTCTTTTGGATAAACGTCCGCCAGGGTCTTCATCACCAGGGCTTTATCCGGGTGCACCAGCACTTTGCCGTCGGCGCTGACCAGGAACGCATAACCCATGCCGCCAAAATCCAGCGCGCCGATGTTGTCCACCAGGGTCTGCAGGCTCAGGTCGCCGCCGACTACGCCGATGCTCTGGCCACCCTTGGCGCTGGGCGTGGCGACAGAAATGATCAGTTGCCCGGTCGCCGCGTCGATATAGGGTTCGGTCAGGGTTGAACCGTTGCTGGCCTGGGCGCCCTTGTACCAGGGGCGAACACGCGGATCGAAGCCGTCGGGCATCTTGGTGTCAGGACGAATGGTGAAGGTGCCCTGGCTGTCACCGACGTAGGTGGCCATGAATGACGAGGTCAGCGCTTTCTGTTCCAGCAGGCTGGCGACCACGCTTTGTTCAGGGTTGATGGCGATGTTCTGTGCGGCGTTTTCCACCAGGGCGATACGTCCGGTGAGCCAGGTCTGGATGTTGCTGGCGGTAACGTCGCCCATCTCGTGCAGATAGTTGTTGAGGTCGTCGCGAATCGCGTTGCGCTGCAGATAGTCGTTGTAGAGGGTAAACAACGCAAAGGCGGCGATGACGATAAGGGAGGCTGCAAGCAGGATCTTGTGGCTGAAGCGCAGATTTTTGTTCATGGCTTGAAGGGTCCGCTAAGGTCTTAATATCCGAGGCGCATCCAATGCGGGAGGCGCGAAATGGCAGCGTTAAAAAAGGTGTGGTATTTCTGGTGATAGCTCCGTTGGTCCGTATCGGAATTATCTGACCGTTTTTTAGTCTTTGTCGGGCTTACATCCGTCTATATCGACCTCGCGGCACTAAAGATTAACCATAGGTGACGAAATGCCTGACTCCACACAACTGCTTATCGGTGCAGGCCTTGACGGCCAGCCCATCGCCCAGTCCATGCGCCTGGCCAACCGTCATGGGTTGATCGCCGGCGCCACCGGCACCGGCAAGACCGTCACCTTGCAGCGCCTGGCGGAAGCCTTCAGTGATGCGGGTGTGGCGGTGTTCGCTGCCGACATCAAAGGCGACCTCTGCGGCCTGGGCGCCGCCGCCAACCCCCAGGGCAAAGTGGCCGAGCGCATCGCCGGTATGCCCTTCCTTAATTACACGGCCCAGGCGTACCCGGTCACCCTGTGGGATATCCACGGCCAATCCGGTCATCCGTTGCGCACCACCATCAGTGAAATGGGCCCGCTCTTGCTCGGCAGCCTGTTGGAACTCACCGACAGCCAGCAATCGGCGCTCTATGCGGCGTTCAAAGTAGCCGACCGCGAAGGCCTGTTGCTGCTGGACCTCAAGGACCTCAAGGCACTGCTCAATCACCTGCGCTATCACCCGGAACTGCTGGGCGAAGACGCCGCCTTGATGACCACCGGTTCCAGCCAGGCCTTGTTGCGGCGTTTGGCAGTGCTGGAGCAGCAGGGCGCCGAAGCCCTGTTTGGCGAGCCGGCCCTGCAACTGGAGGATATTTTGCAGCCCGCCAGTGATGGGCGTGGGCGCATCCACCTGCTGGACGCCAGCCGCTTGGTGCATGAAGCGCCGAAGGTCTACGCGACCTTCCTATTGTGGCTGCTGGCAGAGTTGTTTGAACAATTGCCGGAACGCGGCGATGCCGACAAACCGTTGCTGGCGTTGTTTTTCGATGAAGCGCACTTGTTGTTCGCCGATACGCCAAAAGCCTTGCAGGAGCGTCTGGAGCAAGTGGTGCGCCTGATCCGTTCCAAAGGGGTTGGCGTGTACTTCGTCACCCAGTCGCCGAGCGACCTGCCGGATACGGTGCTGGCGCAACTGGGCCTGCGCATCCAGCACGGTTTGCGCGCATTCACCGCCAAAGAGCAGAAATCCCTGCGAGCGGTTGCGGACGGTTTTCGGCCCAACCCGACGTTCGATACCTTGTCAGTGCTTACAGAGTTGGGCACCGGTGAGGCATTGGTGGGAACCTTGCAGGAAAAGGGCACGCCGGAAGTCGTCCAGCGCGTACTGGTTGCTCCCCCGCAATCGCGGATCGGGCCGCTCACCGAAGCCGAACGTAAAGCGTTGGTTGCCAGTTCGCCGCTGTTGGGGCGCTATGACAAGCCGGTGGATCGTGAGTCTGCCTATGAGGTGCTGATGGCCCGCAAGGAGCTTGGGCCTGCTGAGCAGGCTGCTCCGGCCGCCGAAGAGCCGAGCTTCACCGACAAGGCGGGTGCATTCCTGGGGACCACGGCGGGCAAGGCGTTGAAATCAGCCATGCAGCAGGCCGCCAATCAGATGGGGCGCCAGTTGGTGCGGGGGTTGCTGGGTTCGTTGCTGGGCGGCAGCAAACGCAAATAGCGCTTCAGGCTTTGGGCCGGGCATGGGCGGCCAGCCGTTCCAGGGCAGCGCGCAAGCCCGGGTCGTTGATCCCTTCAGCAGTGGCCTGAAGGGTTTCGGCGGCCGTTTCCGACAGGTCCATGGTATGCCCCACTGCGCCTTGCGGCACGGTGGGTGGCTGTACCTTGAACTGAATGCGCGTCAAATTGGCAAATTCGTCGAACGCCATCAACTGGCGCTGCAAGCGCTTCTGTTGGTAGCGCAAGCGGGTGGCCCAATGCCCATCGGTGACAATTAATAGCAGGTTGCCTTCACGCCAGGAGGCGACGTGACAATGTTCCCGGGCGGCCGGCTGCAGTTGGCTTTCCAGCAGGCGTTGCAGATGGCCCAAGCGTTGCGCCTGGCCGAAGATAGCTTTCAGCGGTTTGGCTTCGCGGAGCAACGCGCCGGGGGCGCGGGCTGTGAGAGGGCGAAATGCCATGTTTAGACACCTTAGGTAACAGAGCGGCTATCTTAGCAGAAAGCGCCTGTATGCCCCGAGGCTCTGCGTCGGCAGGGCTTTCTCCGTCAAATCAATAAGTAACTTCTGCGCCTAGTGGGTTGAAGTTCCAGCAAAAGCCCTTATTTTAAACATGCCCTCTCACTATGCCGTGCCTGTCTCAGGGAACAACGCCACTTTCCTCACCCACGATTCCGGGTAGAATGCGCGTTCGCAATGCGGCCGTGAGGGCTGCTCGGGCCACTCACGGTGCGCCCTCCATCCCTATGTGTGGAAGAACCTGCCGATATGTTTGCGCCTTTGTTAAAGAAACTTTTTGGAAGCAAGAATGAGCGCGAAGTCAAACGCATGCTCAAGACGGTGCAGCTGGTCAATGCCTTCGAAGAGCAGATGGTTGCTCTGTCGGACGAGCAATTGCGCGCCAAGACCCAAGAGTTCAAGGCCCGCATAGCCAAAGGTGAAACCCTCGACAAGCTGCTGCCCGAAGCCTTCGCGGTTGCCCGTGAAGCCGGTAAGCGCGTCATGGGCATGCGCCACTTCGACGTCCAGTTGATCGGCGGCATGACCTTGCATGAAGGCATGATTGCCGAAATGCGCACCGGTGAAGGCAAGACCCTGGTGGCAACCCTGGGCGTTTACCTCAACGCACTGTCCGGCAAGGGCGTGCACGTTGTGACGGTGAACGACTACCTGGCTCGCCGGGACGCCAACTGGATGCGCCCGCTGTATGAATTCCTCGGCCTGACCGTCGGCGTGGTAACGCCGTTCCAGCCGCCGGAAGAGAAGCGCGCCGCGTACGCCTGCGACATCACCTATGGCACCAACAACGAATTCGGTTTCGACTACCTGCGCGACAACATGGCGTTCAGCATGGATGAAAAATTCCAGCGTGAACTCAACTTTGCCGTGATCGACGAAGTCGACTCCATCCTCATCGACGAAGCCCGTACCCCGCTGATCATCTCCGGCCAGGCCGAAGACAGCTCGCGCCTGTACACCGAGATCAACAAGTTGATCCCGCGTCTTGAGCAGCACATCGAGGAAGTGGAAGGCGTGGTGACCAAAGAAGGTCACTTCACCATCGACGAGAAGACCCGCCAGGTCGAACTCAACGAAGCCGGTCACCAGTTTGTCGAAGAAATGCTGACCCAGATCGGCGAACTGGCCGAAGGCGAAAGCCTGTACTCGGCGCACAACCTGGGCCTGTTGACCCACGTGTACGCTGGCCTGCGCGCCCACAAGCTGTTCCATCGCAACGTCGAATACATCGTGCAGGACGGCCAGGTGGTACTGGTTGACGAGCACACCGGTCGTACCATGCCCGGTCGTCGTCTGTCCGAAGGCCTGCACCAGGCCATCGAAGCCAAGGAACACCTCAACATCCAGGCCGAAAGCCAGACGTTGGCGTCCACCACCTTCCAGAACTACTTCCGTCTGTACAACAAGCTGTCCGGCATGACCGGTACGGCCGACACCGAAGCGTTCGAATTCCACCAGATCTACAACCTGGCCGTGATGGTCATTCCGCCGAACAAACCGTTGGCGCGTAAAGACTACAACGACCTGGTGTTCCTGACCGCCGAAGAGAAATACGCGGCGATCATCAACGACATCAAGGACGGTATGGCCAAGGGCCGTCCGATCCTGGTGGGTACCGCCACCATCGAGACCTCCGAGCACGTGTCCAACCTGCTCAACAAGGAAGGCATCGAGCACAAGGTACTGAACGCCAAGTTCCACGAAAAAGAAGCCGAGATCATTGCCCAGGCCGGTCGCCCAGGCGCATTGACCATCGCCACCAACATGGCCGGTCGTGGTACCGACATCCTGTTGGGCGGCAACTGGGAAGTGGAAGTGGCCTCGCTCGACAACCCGACGCCTGAGCAGATCGCCCAGATCAAGGCCGACTGGCAGAAGCGTCACCAGGCTGTGCTGGAATCCGGTGGCTTGCAGGTGATCGCGTCCGAGCGTCACGAATCGCGTCGTATCGACAACCAGCTGCGTGGCCGTGCCGGCCGCCAGGGTGATGCCGGTTCCAGCCGTTTCTACCTGTCGCTGGAAGACAGCCTGATGCGTATCTTCGCATCGGACCGGGTGAAGAACTTCATGAAAGCCCTGGGCATGCAGTCCGGTGAGGCGATCGAGCACCGCATGGTGACCAACGCCATCGAGAAGGCCCAGCGCAAAGTAGAAGGCCGTAACTTCGACATTCGCAAGCAACTGCTCGAGTTCGACGACGTCAACAACGAACAGCGTAAAGTGATTTATCACATGCGTAACACGTTGCTGGCCGCCGACAACATTGGCGAGACCATCGCGGATTTCCGTCAGGACGTGCTCAACGCCACTGTCAGCGCCCATATTCCGCCACAATCGTTGCCTGAGCAGTGGGATGTTGCCGGCCTGGAAGCGGCATTGAAGAGCGACTTCGGTGTGGACTTGCCGGTTCAGCAATGGCTGGACGAAGACGACCACCTCTACGAAGAAACCCTGCGCGAAAAACTGATGGCCGAGCTGCTGGCGGCGTACAACGAGAAAGAAGAGCAAGCGAGTGCCGAAGCACTGCGCACCTTCGAGAAACAGATCGTATTGCGCGTGCTGGATGACCTGTGGAAAGACCACCTGTCGACCATGGACCACCTGCGCCACGGTATCCACCTGCGTGGCTACGCCCAGAAGAACCCGAAGCAGGAGTACAAGCGCGAGTCGTTCACGCTGTTCTCCGAATTGCTGGATTCGATCAAGCGCGATTCGATCCGCGTGCTGTCCCACGTTCAGGTGCGTCGCGAAGACCCGATCGAGGAAGAAGCACGCCTGCGTCAGGAAGCCGAAGCACTGGCGGCGCGCATGCAGTTCCAGCATGACGAAGCGCCGGGCCTGGATGAGCCTGAAGCATTGGGTGAAGAGGTCGATGTGGCCCTGGCCCAGACCCCGGTTCGCAATGACCAGAAGCTGGGCCGCAACGAGCTGTGCTACTGCGGTTCGGGCAAGAAATTCAAACACTGCCACGGCCAGATCGAATAAGATTTTCGCCTGACGCTGCAACACCCCGCGCCGCGACCGGCCTTTGCCGTCGCGGCGTTTTGCCATTAATTCCCACCGTCGATAGCGACGGCACAGACATCACCTATTTTTGAGGAGCGCATTCATGGCTGTTGGTCTTGGTCCTTTGCCCACGTTGCACCCGGTTGCCGGTTTTGAACTCGGTATCGCTTCGGCGGGCATCAAGCGCCCGGGGCGCAAGGATGTGGTGGTGATGCGTTGTGCGGAAGGCTCGACCGTGGCGGGCGTGTTCACCCTCAATGCCTTCTGCGCCGCGCCGGTGATTCTGGCCAAGCAGCGCGTGGCCGGGTCGATTCGCTACCTGCTGACCAATACCGGCAACGCCAACGCGGGCACCGGCGAGCCCGGCCTGGTGGCGGCGGCGCGCACCTGCGCCAAGCTGGCCCAGTTGACCGGCGTCGATGCCAGCCAGGTGCTGCCGTACTCCACCGGTGTGATCGGTGAGCCGCTGCCGGTGGAAAAAATCGAAGGCGCCCTGCAAGCCGCGCTCGATGATCTGTCTGTGGATAACTGGGCGGCTGCGGCCACTGGCATCATGACCACCGACACCTTGCCCAAAGGCGCGAGCCGCCAGTTCGTGTATGAGGGCGTGACCATCACCGTCACCGGTATCAGCAAAGGCGCAGGCATGATCCGCCCGAACATGGCCACCATGCTCGGCTATATCGCCACCGACGCCAAAGTTTCCCGTGATGTGCTGCAACGCCTGATGCTGGACGGCGCCAACAAGTCGTTCAATCGCATCACCATCGACGGTGACACCTCCACCAACGACTGCTGCATGCTGATCGCCACCGGCCAGGCCAACCTGCCGGAAATCACCTCCACCGAAGGTCCATTGTTCGCGGCGTTGAAACAGGCAGTGTTTGAAGTGTGCATGGACGTGGCCCAGGCCATCGTGCGTGACGGCGAGGGCGCGACCAAGTTCGTCACGGTTGAAGTCAACGGTGGCGGCAACCATCAGGAATGCCTGGATGTGGGCTACACCGTGGCGCACTCGCCGCTGATCAAGACCGCGCTGTTTGCTTCGGACCCGAACTGGGGCCGTATCCTCGCGGCCGTCGGCCGTGCTGGCGTGCCGGACCTGGACGTGAGCAAGATCGACGTGTTCCTGGGTGACGTGTGCATCGCCAGCCGTGGCGCCCGCGCCGAAACCTACACCGAAGCCCAGGGCTCGGCGGTGATGCAGCAGGAAGAAATCACCATCCGTATCGAACTGGGTCGTGGTGACTGCAGCGAAACCATCTGGACCACCGACCTGTCCCACGAGTACGTGAAGATCAACGCGGAATACCGTACCTGATACCAAGAGGAAACTGGCGGTGAAACGAGTACATGTAGCAGCAGCGGTGATCCGCGGTGTCGATGGCAGGATCCTGCTGGCGCGCCGTGCCGATACTCAGCATCAAGGCGGCCTCTGGGAATTTCCCGGCGGCAAGGTGGAGGCTGATGAGTCGGTTGCCACGGCTTTGTCCCGTGAATTGCAGGAAGAGCTGGGCATCCAGGTCACTACGGCGCGGCCGCTGATCAAGGTGCAACATGACTATCCGGACAAGCAGGTATTGCTGGATGTCTGGGAAGTCTCGGCTTTTACCGGCGAGCCCCATGGCGCTGAAGGGCAGCCGTTGGCGTGGGTGGCACCGCGGGACCTGGTCAACTATGAATTCCCGGCGGCGAATGCGCCGATTGTCGCCGCGGCACGCTTGCCCGCCGAATATCTGATCACCCCTGGCGAGCTGGAAACCCCGACGCTGTTGCGCGGTATCCAGAAGGCTATTGCCGGTGGCATCAAGCTGGTTCAACTGCGTGCGCCCAACGGCTATGACCCCAAATACCGTGACCTGGCGGTAGATGCGGTGGGCCTGTGTGCCGGCAAGGCGCAATTGATGCTCAAGGGGCCGTTCGAGTGGCTGGGGGATTTCCCCGCTGCCGGCTGGCATATGACCTCGGTGCAGTTGCGCAAATACGCCAGTAAGGGTCGCCCACTGCCCAAAGACCGTTGGCTGGCGGCTTCGTGCCACAACGCTGAAGAGCTGGCCCTGGCAGAAATGATGGACGTGGATTTCGTCACCCTGTCGCCGGTGCAGCCGACCCAGACCCATCCGGATGCCCAGCCGTTGGGGTGGGAGCAGGCGCAGCAGTTGATCGCCGGGTTCAGCAAGCCGGTGTTTCTGTTGGGCGGGGTTGGGCCGGCGCAGCGGGAGCAGGCCTGGGAGGCTGGTGCGCAAGGTGTGGCAGGTATTCGAGCGTTCTGGCCGCAGGTGTGATGATCATTCCCACGCTCTGCGTGGGAATGCCTCCTGTGACGCTCTGCGTCACGTTTTGGACGCGGAGCGTCCCTTGATACATTCCCACGCAGAGCGTGGGAACGATCAGGTCAGTGTGGCTTGGCCGCCGCCTGCCACAACACTTCCGCAACACCTTGGCGTTTGGCAATCACCCTTGCCGCCACAAAGAGCAAATCCGACAACCGATTGATGTACGCCAACCCCACACCCTCCAACGGTTCCACCGCATTCAGGTGCTGACAACGGCGTTCGGCGCTGCGCGCCTGGCTGCGGCACACATGGGCTTGAGCGATCAACGCTGAACCGCCAGGCAGGATGAAGTTCTCCAGCGGCCCAACCTCCTCATTCCAGCGGTCAATCGCCGCTTCCAGCCGATCCACTTCTGCGGCGTTCAATGCCTTGTACACCGGCATGGCCAGCTCACCGCCCAAGTCGAACAGACGGTGCTGGCAAGGTGTGAGCACCTCAATCACATCCTTCAACGCCGGGTGCTTGCCACTTTGTTCTTCAAGGTTGGCCAGCAGCAGGCCAAGTTGGCTGTTCAGCGTATCCACCTCGCCAATCGCTTCCACGCGTGGATGGTCCTTGGGCACGCGGCGGCCGTCGCCGAGGCCGGTCTCGCCTTTGTCGCCGGTACGGGTGTAGATCTTCGACAGGCGAAAGCCCATGGTCAGTGCTCCAGTTGGGTAAGTTCAGTGGGGGGGCAATTGGCTGCCGGCCAAAGGCAGGCGCAAGGTAAAGCAGGTGCCCTGGCCCAGGGTGGAATGCACTTCCATCTGGCCCTTGTGGTTGTTGGTGATGATGAAATACGACACTGACAGCCCAAGCCCGGTACCTTGGCCGATTTCCTTGGTGGTAAAGAACGGTTCGAACGTGCGTTTGCGCACGTTTTCGCTCATGCCGATGCCGTTGTCTTCCACCTGGATTTCCGCCCACGGCGGGTTGAGGCGGGTGCGCAGGATGATGCGCCCCGGCTCGCTGTCGTCCTCGCGCAGGTGAATCGCCTGGGCAGCGTTTTTCAGCAAGTTGAGCAGCACTTGCTCCAGCTCGTTGGCGGTGCCGGGCACCGGGCCCAGTTGCGGATCGAACTGGCGGATGATCGCCTGGCCCTTGAAATCGAAACCGATGGTCAGGTCAAAGTCGTTACCGGCGATGTCCACGGCCTGGTCGATCAGCGCTGGCAAATCACAGGGCGCCATCTGGCGATTGCTGCGGCGGCTGAAGCTGAGCATGTGGGTAACGATTTTCGCGGCACGCGCCCCGGCCTGCTGAATGCCGTCGAGCAGTTGCGGGACTTCGCGGCCTTGCAGGTATCGGTTGACCGTCTCCAGCTCGATGCCCACCTGTTCGGCAAGTTCAAGGTTCTTGGGCAGCTCGGGGGACAGGCGCCGCCGAATGTTCTGCACGTTATGCAGGATCGCGCCCAACGGGTTGTTGATCTCATGGGCCATACCTGCGGCCAGGCCGCCCACGGAGAGCATTTTTTCCGATTGCACCATCATTTCTTCCAGGGACAGGCGCTGGGTGATGTCGTCGATTCGGATCACCACACCGCGCCCGGCGCCGCCCATCAACGGGTAGAACGTCAGCGCATAATGCTTGGGCTCGTCGTCCTTGATCCAGGTGACCCGTTCTATCCGCTCCACTGTGTGCTGCTCCACGGTGGCCTTGATCTGTGGCAGGTACGGCTTGAGCGGCTGGAAGGCCAGGAACACCGGCTGGTTCAGGGCTTCGTCCAGACGCGTACCGGAGAGGGCGGTAGCTTCCTGGTTCCACTGGGTGACATAGAGTTGTTCGTCCAGGGCGATCAGCGCCGAGGGCATCGAGTCAATGATGCTGTTCAGGTAGTTCTGGAAGCCCGTGAGCTTTTTCTCGATCTTGCTGCGTACCTGGACCTCCAGTTCCAGCTTGCGGTTGGTATGCCGGGTTTCTTCGGCCAAACCCTGGGCCTGGTCATACGCGGCCTGGGAGTCGTCGCGCGCGCGTTTGAGTTGCTGCTCGCGGGCTTCGATGCGCGACAACATGGTGTTGAACGCTTCGGCCAGGCTGCCGATTTCATCACGGTTGCCACGCCCGGCGCGTAAAGCGTAGTTCTCCTCGCGGGTCACCTGGCGGGACAGTTCTTCAAGTTCATGAATTGGCCGTGTGATCAGGCGTTTGATCTGCCGGGCGATGACCAGCCACAACAACACACTGAAAATCAGGATGCCCAGGCTGGCGGTCAGCGTGCCGGTATAGAACGCCACCGGCAGCTCACTGCTGGCCACCAGCAACAAATGCCCCGAAGGCTGAGTACCACGGGGCAGGGTGATGACCTGGTTACTTCGAAATTCAGTGAGGCGCCACGCTTCGATATGCCGGTAGTGGTCCGGCAGGTGCAGGCGGTCGCCGTGCTGCATCTGCGCCAGGCGGTTGCCTTCGCCATCGTACAAAGCGGCGGCGCGCAACGGTGAATAGCTGGTCAGCTCATTGAGCAGCGCCTCGGCCTTGGTCGGAGACTCAAGAGCCTCGGCGGCAAGCGCGGGGTTGGACACCAGTCGACCAATGGACTGCAAGGCCTGGGGGGCCATGCTTTCCTGGGAGATCCAGTAGGCGGCGCTGATAAACGTCAGGTTGGCCACCAGCAATACGGTGGTCAACAACACCAGCAGGGCCGCCAGCAGTTTCTGCCCTACCGGTAGATTTTCAAGACGCTGGCGCAATGGCATCAGGGGTTTCCCAGGTGATAGACAGGTAGGCAGGGTAGCGCGTGCCTCAGTCGCTGGCCAATCCGCGTGCGCGCAGATATTCGACCAGGCGCGCTTGCAACTGTTGCAGGTGCGGCAACACCAATTGATGGCGGGCCGCCGCCTGGCAGGCATAGCCCAGCAGGTAGCTGATCTCGGTACGTCGGTGGTTGGCCACGTCCTGGTGCATGGACGAGTAATTGGCCGCCGTGGCCTGGATCACCCGCTGCACTTCGCTGTGCAGGTCCTGTGCGGCAGCAGGCTGGCCGCAGCATTCCAGCAGCTCGGCCAATTCAGCGCACAAGGTTGCCACTTCACACGCGTGGGCTTGCAAACCGCCGTTGCGGCACTGGTAAAGCACGGTCAGCGGGTTGATGGCGCAATTGAGCGCCAGCTTGCGCCACAGGCGCGTGAGGATATCACTGGCCCAATCGTGGGGAATGCCGGCCGCTTGCAGGTCGTCCAGCCACAGCGGTGGCGTGGGGTGGCCCGCATCCCCCAGCCAGGTGTAACCATGGCCGGCAAATACCACCCGCCAGTCGCCTTCGCGAAACGCGCCTTCGGTACTTGAGGCATAGATGCAGCGGGCCAACGGCACTTGTGCAGCCACTGCGTCCTGGCTGCCAAGGCCGTTTTGCAGCAGGATCAGTTCGGCGTCGGGCGCAAGTCTAGGGTGCAACTGGGCGATAGCGCTTTGAGCATCGTAGGCTTTGCACGCGACCAGCAGGCGATGAATCGGCTCCGGGCTGCCAGGCGTTTCACCGACTACCGGGTAAGTCTGTTCCACACCCTGCTCGACCAGGGTCAGCCCTTGGCCGGCTCGATAGTCGGCCAGGCGCGCCTCATTGCGCAGGATCAGCCTGACGGGCACCCCCGCGCGCGCCAGCCGCGTGGCCCAGAGGGTGCCCAGGCTGCCAGCGCCAAGAATATGCCAGGGGGTCGACATCAGTGTGTACTCCATAAGGTCGCCAGCGGTGAACGGCGCGAAAGAACCGCTATAATGCCCCGGCATTTTAGCTCGGGCGCGCTCCATCTCTACTGAGCCCGCCCCTTATATTGGAGAAATCACATGCCTTCGTTCGACGTGGTATCTGAACTGGACAAACACGAAGTCACCAACGCCGTCGAGAACGCCGTCAAGGAACTGGACCGTCGCTATGACTTGAAAGGCAAGGGCAGCTTCGAATTCAAGGAAAAGGAACTGACCGTCAACCTGACCGCTGAAGCCGATTTCCAGCTGGAAGCGATGATCGAGATCCTCAAGCTGGCCCTGGTCAAGCGCAAGATCGACGTGCAGTGCCTGGAGGTCAAGGACGCCTACGCCTCAGGTAAACTGATGAAGCAGGAAGCCGTGCTCAAGGAAGGCATCGACAAAGAGCTGGCCAAGAAGATCGTGGCGCATATCAAGGACGCCAAGCTCAAAGTCCAGGCCGCCATCCAGGGCGAGCAGGTTCGCGTCACCGGCAAGAAGCGTGATGACCTGCAAGAGGCTATCGCGGCCCTGCGCGCCAAGACATTTGACATGCCGCTGCAGTTCAATAACTTCCGCGACTGATGGCACTTTGGGGAACCTGTGGGCACTTTTGACGTCCCACGCCCCAGCATCAGTGCCTACAATTGAGCCCTTCGGGGCTCAATTGCGTTTTCAGGCAGTCAATACAGCCTTATCGCCGCACAACAGGAGAAAGTAGATGGATTTGAACGCTGAAATGGATCACCTGATCAAGACCTCCCAGTCTTGGCTCCCCATGATCATGGAATACGGCAGCCGCGTATTGCTGGCGTTGGTCACCCTGGCCATCGGCTGGTGGCTGATCAACGTCTTGACTCACCGCGTGGGCCGTCTGCTGGCCATGCGTAACGCAGACTTGGCACTGCAACACTTCATCACCAGCCTTGCGAACATCGCGCTCAAAGTCATGCTGGTGGTCAACGTGGCCTCGATGATCGGTGTGGCCACCACCTCGTTCGTTGCGGCGATCGGTGCCGCTACCCTGGCTATCGGCCTGGCCTTGCAAGGCAGCCTGGCGAACTTTGCCGGCGGCGTGTTGATTCTGTTGTTCCGCCCGTTCCGTATCGGTGACTGGATCGAAGCCCAGGGTACCTCGGGTACCGTCGACAGCATCCAGATCTTCCACACGGTGCTGCGCACCGGCGACAACAAGACGGTGATCATTCCCAACGGCAGCCTGTCCAACGGCCTTATCACCAACACCAACCGCCAGCCGACCCGCAAGGTTGTGTTTGACGTGGGTGTGGACTATGAGGCGGACCTGCAGAAGGCCCGTGAAGTGCTGCTGGCTTTGGCTGAAGACCCGCGTGTACTGAAGGACCCTGCCGCCGTGGCGGTGGTGTCGACCTTGGGCGACAGTTCCATCACCGTCTCCCTGCGTTGCTGGACCAACACCCCGGATTATTGGGACGTGATGTTTATGCTCAATGAACTGGCGCGTGACCGTTTGAAAGCGGCCGGGATTGATATTCCTTTTCCGCAACGGGTTATTCGGGTGATGCAGGAAAGTGCGCCGAAGTAACTTGGCGTGATGCTATCGAAGTTGGCCGAAAGGTCAGCTTTGAAAAACTAGTTACTTAGCTTGCTAGTTGTTTTGCTGGTTGAAATAAAACTGCAATAAAAAAGCCGCTCCCTGTTTAAACAGAGGAGCGGCTTTTTGTTTAAGGCCGAGGCCTCAAGTCATCGTTGTAATTGAACCGGCAATTACAAGATGTTCAGCGGGTAGTTGGCGATCAGACGCAGCTCGTCGATCGACGGCGAACCGTAGTACACGCCATCACCGGAACGGTAAGTCGCTTGACGCAGACGCAGGCTCAGGTCTTTCGCCGGGCCGCTCTGGATCACGTACTTGGCTTCGATGTCGCGTTCCCACTCTTTGCCATTCGAGGTGGTGCCCGTATTGGCGCCGCTACCGGTTACATAACGGGTCATGAAGCTCAGGCCCGGAATGCCGAAGGTTGCCATGTTGATGTCATAACGCGCCTGGTAGGACTTTTCGCCTTCGGCGTTGAAGTCGGAACGGGCGATAGAGTTGGCCAGGAACACAGTGCCGCCGCCGTCTACGCCGTAACCGTAGTCGCCGTCACCGGTGACTTTCTGCGCTGCCAGGGTGAAGGTGTGAGCACCGATGGTGTACGCGCCCTGCAAGCTGAAGGCGCGGTTGTCGAGCTTGGTCACGCCATCTTTCTCTGCGCGTTGCAGGCCGGCGCCGTCGCTCTTGGTGTCGTAGATGTTGAAGTCCAGGGCGAACGACTGATCATCGCTCAGGGCGTGGGTCCAGTTCAGGTTGCTGTAGTACTTGCGGAAGTAATCTTCGGTTTTCGCGTAGTACAGGCTGCCGGTGACTTCTGGAGTGAAGGCATACACGCCACCGACAAAGTCGGTTTTGGTCAGGCCCAGGCTGTCGTGGTAGGTCTGGTTCTGCGCGACGCTGGAAGTGAAGTGACCGCCTTCAAGCTTCAGGCCCTTGATTTCGTTGCTGGTGATGGAGATACCTTGCGGCAGCTCTGGCAGCAGGCGGCTGTCGTCGGAGGCAAACACTGGGGCTGTGGTGTATTGGTCACCGACTTTCAGCACAGTGTTGGAGATGCGGAACTTCACCGCGCCGCCGCCTTTGGAATAGTCATCTTGCGAGCGACCGTCGGAACCGGTTGGGAACAGGCCGGTGCCGGCGCGGCCCTTGCCGCTGTCGAGCTTGACGCCCATCAGGCCGATCACGTCCACACCGACACCAATGGTGCCCTGGGTGAAGCCAGACTCGTAGAGGGCATTGAAGCCCAGGCCGGTTTCTTCAGCACGGCTTTTGGAGCCTGGGCCCGACGGGTTGTTACGGAAGTCACGGCTGAAGTACAGCGCGCGAGTATTGATGCTGAACGTGCTGTCTTCAACAAAGCCCTTGGAATCGTCCTGGGCGGACGCCATTGCGAACTGCGAGGTGCCTGCTGAAACAGCCAGGGCGATCATGCTCCACTTCATCACGCGCATCGTGATTTGCTCCTTTGGTTTTAGGAAGAGTACTGCCGTCCCACCTGTATTTTTATCTGGGCGGCTCTTTCTTTTTGTGTCGGCGCAAAGTTAGCTCACGCAGACCCTATTGACGATACTTACTCAATTATCCTTTCAGCTTCTTTACGAGGCTGTCGTAAATCGCTAGATCCATGTCGCAAATTCACAGCCTGAAATGTATCCAGGCTGACAACTTCAATGCTGTTTTCAGACTTCTTTCAAAGTTTGAACGCATCCCTGATACACATTGAAACGCCACTGTTTTTATCGCGAAACACCTGTGTCCAAACGGGTGTCGTTGCCGACGATATGGGGGTGAATGCAACAAGCGTGCTCAAACCACTTACCGAATGTCATTTTTTCGTGAAAAGTGTGATGAACCTGTAAAAACCGCATAAGCACGGGGGTTTTACGCCATTTGGGTTGGGCTTGACGCCAGGGTGTTACCCCGGTTCGGTGGTACCTGAATCCTGTACCTGGGTAAAACGTTACCGGTTGACCCTTATCAGTGGGTAATCGGCGGATCCCTTTGAGGCACAGGTGGGTTATTTTGGTGCATCCCGTTGAGGCCCGGCCTAGCGTTGCTCACCTGGGCTATTGCCTCTAAAGGGTGCATTTTTTTGCCTGGATGCCTCAAGGCCGCCAGCATTGCCCGTGAAGCCTTGGGCATTCGAAGGTATGCTGGGCACCTGTTACCGACCTGCCGAACGGAGTGCCACGTGTTCGCCTTAGATCAACGCCTGCAACAAGATACCTTGGCCATTGGGGACTTCCCGCTCTGTCGCCTGCTGCTGTCCAATGACGCCAATTACCCTTGGTTCGTCCTGGTGCCGCGCATCGAAGGTATCAGCGAAGTGTTTCAACTGGATGTCGCAGATCAACAAACCTTGTGGCAAGAAACGACGGCCCTGGCGCAGCTGCTTAACGAGGGGCTGGCGGCCGACAAGATGAACATCGGCGCGTTGGGTAATGTGGTCAGCCAGTTGCATGTGCATGTGATTGTGCGCAAGCGCGATGACGCCGCCTGGCCAGCCCCCGTGTGGGGCAAGCACCCGGCCCGGCCCTACACCGAAGAGCAGGTGGTCGCGATTCGCAGCCGATTGCGCGAGCTATTGCCTGCCGACTTCATCTTTACCCAGGACTGAACCATGGACCTGCAAGAACGCGTCACCGACCTGGAAAGCCGCCTGGCCTTCCAGGACGACACCATTGAAACCCTCAATGACATCCTGGTCACCCAGCAGCGGGCTGTCGAACGCCTGCAATTGCAAATGACTGCACTGCTCAAGCGCCAGGAAGAAATGGGCGGGCAGTTCGAGTCATCCGAAGAAGAAGCGCCGCCGCCACACTATTGAGTGCGCAAGCAATAAAAAACCGCGACCCAGCCAAGGCTGGATCGCGGTTTTTTTGCTGCGAGGGCTGGGATCAGCGACGCGGCAGGGCAGCGATGACGTCTTCGGCTTGCAGGCCCTTGTCACGGTTCATCACCGAGAACTCTACGCGCTGGCCTTCGACCAGGACGCGATGGCCTTCGCCACGAATGGCTCGGAAGTGGACGAAGATATCGTCGCCCGAGTCGCGGGAAATGAAGCCGAAGCCCTTGGAGGTGTTGAACCACTTGACGGTCCCGGTATCCCGGTTGGTCATGTCATAGTTTTGCGACGCGGCCGCTGGAGACGAGCGGTAGAAGCTGATGGCCAGGTGAAGAACGATGGCGACCACAGCGATCACCAGGCTGAGCAGGATGGCCGGATGGCCCCCGACTTCAGGCATGGGCGCCAGGAGGGTGAGGGTTTGTACGACAACAGTCAGCACCAGCAGCGCACTGACCAAGTTTTGCAGTTGATGACGCGTGCCTTTGTTCCAGTAAGGGATTACCGGTGCGAGCGTCAGGTTAAGAAGGCCGAACAAGGCCAGGTACAGGGCGTCGTGTTGTTCCAGGTACGGCAGGCTTTCAGGCTGCAGGCTCGGAATAAAGGACAGCAGCAAGGCTGCAACGCCCGTTAGCAGGTGGACGATTTTCAACATTTTGGTTAACTCACGTTAAGACGGATCACAAGGAAGAGCTGACTGGCACGGTTCGCTTCTGAACAATGGGAGGCGTTGAGCACGTGCGCGGGTATCAGCCTATGTGACGTGCCGCAGGAATAAACGGCAGCCACACCGCGTCTATTTAACAGCAAAGGCTGTGCCTACTCAAATCAAGCATTTCGGGGTGTTGCCACGGCCACGGCATTTCCGCGTCAAACGCTTGTCCTAGACAGGTGCGGGATTTTTCAGTGGCGGCCAAGACCCTTCCTACAGGTAAACAGGCTTGCCAAGTCAGATCCCGCAGGCGGTGCGGGGCGATTTGCCGCATGCCGCCCGAGTGTGTCGGGCTGCACGTGGCGCACTCTCTTGCTAGAGTGGAGCTGCACCTGATCAATGAATGCTCGTCAATTGAAGGGGAAACACATGGCAATCGATATTGGTATCAGTGAAGAAGACCGTAAATCCATCGTCGACGGACTTTCCCGCCTGCTCTCCGATACCTATGTTCTGTATCTGAAGACCCACAATTTCCATTGGAACGTCACAGGCCCCATGTTTCGTACGCTGCACCTGATGTTCGAAGAGCAGTACAACGAGCTGGCGCTGGCAGTGGACTCCATTGCCGAGCGTATCCGTGCCCTGGGCTTCCCGGCGCCGGGTGCCTATTCGATTTACGCCCGCCTGTCCTCCATCAAGGAAGAAGAGGGTGTGCCGAGCGCCGAAGAGATGATCAAGCAGTTGGTGGCCGGTCAGGAAGCGGTCACGCGTACCGCGCGAGGCATCTTCCCATTGCTCGACAAAGTCAGTGATGAGCCGACGGCGGACCTCTTGACCCAGCGTATGCAGGTTCATGAGAAAACCGCGTGGATGCTGCGCTCCCTGCTTGAAAACCAGTAACTGTCGAACCCAGGCGGCGCCTTTTCGGCGCCGCCTGCTGGTTTCCCTGCGCTTCCTGGCGTTGTCCTACAACTAACAACTCCCCGTCTTCTGGCTGCCCTGCGCTGGCTGCTGTTTTATAGGCCATCGTCCAATGGGAGAAGCCCATTGGCTGCTGTTTGGCAATGGAGTGTCAGGTGTATGTCACGTGGAGTGGGTAAGGGAATGATGGAAGCCTGTGGTTTTCACAAGATAAAGGTCGACCCTTTTACCAAGGGTTTTGATATGGAGCTGGCCAAGCCACTGTCCCGTTCGGTCAGGCTCAATGGGTTTTCTACCTGCCTGCGGCTTGAGCAGATCTATTGGAATATCCTGACGGAAATCGCCAGGCTCAATACCTGTTCGGTCAGTGCGCTGTTGTCCTATGTCGATCGGGAAGTGCATTTGCGTTATGGAGGCGTGAAGAACTTCAGTGGGCTGGTGAGGGTGGTGTGCGTGGTTCACGTCCTCAAAGGTCGGGGCGCCCTCACTTCCGGGGATACGCTCGCGCAGTAGTCCGATGGCCGGCCCTTCAGCCCGACGGGCCGGGTCCTGGGCACAAAGCCGGCTGCGCTGTGTTGATTTACCAGATATAATCCCGCGCTTTGCTGCGCATGCCGGGCTTTATGCACAGGGCAGGGCGTGGCGCTGTAACGATCTGATCGCCGAGACATCTCCATGCCCATGTACGACTATCAATGCGCTTCCTGTGGTCATCAGTTGGAAGCCATTCAGAAGATCAGCGCCGCGCCGCTGGTCGATTGCCCTGCCTGCCAGGCACCTGAGTTGAAGAAGATGTTGTCCATGCCGGGCTTCCGCCTGAGCGGCAGCGGCTGGTACGAGACTGATTTCAAGACCGGTGCCAAGAAGAACCTGGCCGGCGGCGACAAAGCAGACTGAGTTGAACTCTACGCGCAGGCTCCTGCATTATCCGTCCCCTGCTTTAATGTACGGTGACGAGGCGGGCCTGCCACCGAATTTCGAATTACGAGAAGTGAAACCACGACCATGATGCGCAGCCACTATTGCGGCCAACTGAACGAGACCCTGGAAGGTCAGGAAATCACCCTTTGCGGATGGGTTCACCGTCGCCGCGACCACGGCGGGGTGATCTTCCTCGATATCCGTGACCGTGATGGTCTGGCCCAGGTAGTGTTCGACCCGGACCGCGCCGAAAGCTTCGCCGCCGCCGACCGCGTGCGCAGCGAATACGTAGTGAAGATCACTGGCAAGGTACGCCTGCGTCCGGCCGGTGCCGTGAACAAGAACATGGCGTCCGGCGGCATCGAAGTGCTGGGCTATGAGCTGGAAGTGCTGAACGAGTCGGAAACCCCGCCGTTCCCGCTCAACGAATACTCTGATGTTGGCGAAGAAACCCGCCTGCGCTACCGCTTCCTGGACCTGCGTCGTCCGGAAATGGCCGAGAAGCTGCGCCTGCGCTCGCGCATGACCACCAGCATCCGCCGCTTCCTGGATGAAAACGGCTTCCTCGACGTCGAAACCCCGATCCTCACCCGGGCCACCCCGGAAGGCGCGCGTGACTACCTGGTACCGAGCCGTACCCACGCGGGCAGCTTCTTCGCCTTGCCGCAATCGCCACAGCTGTTCAAGCAACTGCTGATGGTGGCCGGTTTCGACCGCTACTACCAGATCGCCAAGTGCTTCCGTGACGAAGACCTGCGCGCTGACCGCCAGCCGGAATTCACCCAGATCGACATCGAGACCAGCTTCCTCGATGAAAAAGAGATCATGGGCCTGACCGAGCAGATGATCCGCAACCTGTTCAAGGAAGTGCTGGACCTGGAGTTCGGCGAATTCCCGCACATGACCTTCGAAGAAGCCATGCGCCGCTACGGTTCCGACAAGCCAGACCTGCGTAACCCGCTGGAACTGGTGGACGTGGCCGACCAGCTCAAGGACGTTGACTTCAAGGTGTTCAGCGGCCCGGCCAACGACCCGAAATGCCGCATCGCCGCCCTGCGTGTGCCTGGCGGCGCGAGCATGCCGCGCAAGCAGATCGACGACTACACCAAGTTCGTCGGCATCTACGGTGCCAAGGGCCTGGCGTACATCAAGGTCAACGAGCGCGCCAACGGTGTCGACGGCCTGCAATCGCCGATCGTGAAAAACATCCCTGAAGCCAACCTGAACACGATCCTTGATCGCGTCGGTGCGGTTGACGGCGACATCGTATTCTTCGGCGCCGACAAGGCCAAGATCGTCAGCGAGGCCCTGGGCGCGCTGCGGATCAAGCTCGGTCACGACCTGAACCTGCTGACCTGCGAATGGGCACCGATGTGGGTTGTGGACTTCCCGATGTTCGAAGAGAACGACGACGGCAGCTTCAGCGCCTTGCACCACCCGTTCACCGCGCCTAAGTGCTCCCCGCAAGAGCTGGAAGCCAACCCTGCAGGCGCGCTATCCCGTGCCTACGACATGGTGTTGAACGGTACTGAACTGGGTGGCGGTTCGATCCGTATCCACCGCAAAGAGATGCAACAAGCGGTATTCCGCCTGCTGGGCATCAACGAAGCGGAACAGGAAGAGAAATTCGGCTTCCTGCTCGACGCCCTGAAATACGGCGCGCCGCCGCACGGTGGCCTGGCGTTCGGCCTGGACCGTCTGGTGATGCTGATGACCGGCGCCCAGTCGATCCGTGAAGTGATCGCCTTCCCGAAAACCCAGAGCGCTGCGGACGTCATGACCCAGGCTCCGGGGGTGGTGGATGCCAAGGCCCTGCGCGAGCTGCACATCCGCCTGCGCGAGACGCCGAAGGCTGAGTAAGGCTGCAGCGTGAAAGCGCGATAAGGTTGTACGCAGTCAAAAAGGCGCATCTTCGGATGCGCCTTTGCGTTTAAAAGAGGGAAATCTCGCCTGGGGCGAGATTGATAAGGTTTCTAGAGAATTCGGAGTTGTGTTATGGCTGGCCATTCCAAGTGGGCGAACATCAAGCACCGCAAAGAGCGTCAGGATGCCAAGAAAGGCAAAATCTTCACCAAGTGGATTCGCGAACTAACCGTCGCGGCCCGCCAGGGTGGCGGTGACCCGGGCTCCAACCCGCGTCTGCGCCTGGCGCTGGACAAGGCGCTGGGCGCCAACATGAGCCGCGACATCATCGACCGCGCCGTGGCCCGTGGTGCTGGTGCGGCCGACACCGACGATATGGTCGAGCTGACCTATGAAGGCTACGGCCCGGGCGGCGTGGCGGTGATGGTCGAATGCATGACCGACAACCGCAACCGTACCGCGGCAGCCGTACGTCATGCGTTCAGCAAGTGCGGCGGCAACCTCGGCACGGATGGTTCGGTGGCCTACCTGTTCGAGCGCAAGGGGCAGATCACCTTCGCACCGGGCACCGATGAAGACGCGCTGATGGAAGCCGCAATGGAAGCGGATGCCGATGACGTCGTGACCAACGAAGACGGCTCCATCGATGTGTTCACCTCGTTTGCCAGCTTCTACGCCGTGCGTAACGCCTTGGAAGCCGCTGGTTTCAACGGCACCGACGCGGAAATCGTGATGCTGCCGACCACCAGTGCCGAACTGGACCTGGACGGTGCCCAGAAGGTGCTGAAGCTGCTGGACATGCTTGAAGATCTGGATGACGTGCAGAATGTGTATTCGAATGCCGACATCCCTGAGTCTGTGGCCGAACAGCTCGCTTAAGAACGATGAATATCCGCTGTGGGAGCTGGCTTGCCTGCGATAGCATCACCTCGATTTGACAGAAGCACCGAGGTGCCCGCATTGCAGGCAAGCCAGCTCCCACAGGGGGTTCTATGCTGTTACACAAATGTGTGCCTGGCACATACCGTTGTAAATCCAACCCGCAGGCGTTATGACTTTAATCCTAGGTATCGACCCCGGTTCGCGCATCACCGGTTTTGGCGTGGTGCAGCAGACCCCACGCGGCTGTGTGTACGTCGCCTCGGGCTGCATCCGCACTGGCGCAGGGGAATTGGCCGAGCGGCTGCAGATCGTCTATCGCGGCGTACGTGAAGTCATCCAGACCTACGGCCCGGTCACCATGGGCATCGAAAAAGTCTTCATGGCCAAGAATGCCGACTCGGCGTTGAAGCTTGGCCAAGCCCGTGGCGCCGCCATCGTGGCGGTTGCCGAGGAGGGCATGGAGATCGCTGAATACACCGCGACCCAGGTCAAGCAGGCCGTGGTCGGCACCGGTGGCGCCAACAAGGAGCAGGTGCAGATGATGGTCATGCACATGCTCAAGCTCACTTCAAAGCCACAGATCGACGCCTCGGATGCCCTGGCCATCGCCATTTGCCATGCCCATACCCGCTCCAGCCTGTTGCCTCACGGCTTGGGCGCAGCACGTAGTCGTGGCGGGCGCCTGCGTCTCTGATAGCATCAGCGCAATCGTTATTTTTGCGGTCAGGCTCCGATCTGACCCCCCAGCTTTAAGGATCTGAACCGTGATTGGACGCTTGCGCGGCACCCTGGCTGAGAAACAGCCGCCGCACCTGATTCTGGATGTGAATGGGTTGGGTTATGAGCTGGAAGTGCCCATGACCACCCTGTATCGCCTGCCGTCGGTCGGCGAGCCGATAACCTTGCACACTCATTTAGTGGTGCGCGAAGACGCGCAACTACTCTATGGTTTCATCGGCAAGCGTGACCGCGATTTCTTCCGCGAGCTGATTCGTCTCAATGGCGTGGGGCCCAAATTGGCCCTGGCCTTGATGTCGAGCCTGGAAGTGGATGAGTTGGTGCGTGCTGTATCGGCCCAGGATACCTCGGCCCTGACCAAGGTGCCGGGCGTCGGCAAGAAAACTGCCGAGCGCTTGCTGGTCGAGCTCAAGGACCGCTTCAAAGCCTGGGAGGTGGTACCGAGCATGTTCGCCCTGGTACCGAACCAGCCGGATATGCCGGCGGCCCAGGTCGCCAGCGCGGAAAGCGATGCGGTCAATGCGCTGATCTCCCTGGGCTACAAGCCTCAGGAAGCCAGCAAGGCCGTATCGGCCATCAAGGACAAGAACCTGAGCGCTGAAGACATGATTCGCCGTGCCTTGAAGGGAATGATTTAAGTGATTGAAGCCGATCGTCTGATCGCGGCCACCGGCCCGCGTGACCGTGAAGAAGTCCAGGACCGGGCCATCCGCCCGTTGAGCCTGGCCGAATACATCGGCCAGCCCACCGTGCGCGAGCAGATGGAGCTGTTTATCCAGGCCGCTCGCGGGCGCAGTGAGTCCCTGGACCACACCCTGATCTTCGGCCCGCCGGGTTTGGGCAAGACCACCCTGGCCAATATCATCGCCCAGGAAATGGGCGTGTCGATCAAGTCCACCTCCGGCCCCGTGCTGGAGCGTCCTGGAGACCTGGCGGCGCTGCTGACCAATCTTGAACCCCATGACGTACTGTTTATCGACGAGATCCATCGGTTATCACCGATTGTCGAGGAAGTGCTGTACCCGGCCATGGAGGACTTTCAGCTCGACATCATGATTGGCGAAGGCCCTGCGGCCCGCTCGATCAAGCTCGACCTGCCGCCATTCACCCTAGTGGGCGCGACCACCCGTGCGGGCATGCTGACCAACCCGCTGCGAGACCGTTTCGGCATTGTTCAACGTCTAGAGTTCTATAGCACCGCCGATCTGGCGACCATTGTCAGCCGGTCGGCGAGCATCCTCGGCTTGCCCCTGGACCCGGAAGGCGCCTTTGAAATCGCTCGACGCGCTCGCGGTACGCCACGAATTGCCAACCGTTTGCTGCGCCGCGTGCGAGACTTTGCCGAGGTGCGTGCCAAGGGCCATATCACCAAGGCCGTGGCGGACCTTGCCTTGAACCTGCTGGATGTGGACGAACATGGTTTTGATCACCAGGATCGACGCCTACTTTTGACCATGATCGAGAAATTCGACGGTGGCCCGGTGGGCGTGGACAGCCTGGCCGCAGCCATCAGTGAAGAGCGCCATACCATTGAGGATGTGCTGGAACCGTACCTGATTCAGCAGGGCTACATCATGCGAACCCCGCGGGGCAGGGTGGTGACGCGTCATGCTTACCTGCACTTTGGGCTAAACATTCCGTCACGATTGGGAGAGATGCCCGTGGTAGACGAATTCCTCGATGCGGTAGACGATTAAAAAGCTTACGCCGGACGATTTATCTGAGCTTTGTGCTGTCCCAGTGTCTGGCGTCGTCATTTGAGTCACTGCAAAAGCGTTCAGGAATGAAAAAACAGTTGCCCAGCCAATTGGCAACCTGAGGAGTAAGCACTAGAGTATGCGCGCGCAAAACGGGGATCAGTCGTTCGCACATCGCTGTCGCGTTTATTACGAGGACACCGATGCCGGCGGCATCGTTTATTACGTCAATTACCTGAAATTCATGGAACGGGCTCGAACCGAGCGGCTGCGGGAGTTGGGTTTTGCCCAGTCCGAGCTGGTAGGCGAGGACCTGTTATTCGTCGTGCATTCCAGCGAGGCGCGGTATTACGCGCCGGCGCGACTGGACGATGAGTTGCTGGTCAGTGCTGAAGTCATCGAATTGAACCGTGCCAGCCTGCGTTTCAAACAGCAGGTCAGGCGGGCCACGGATGCAACGCTGCTCTGTGAGGGGCAGTTCCTGGTGGCGTGTGTGCGCACCAATAGCTTGAAACCTCGGGCCATTCCCGAAACTCTACGCGCGGCCTTTGCCGCCGTGAGCGGCGCGGGTCAACAATCAAAGCAGGAGATTTAGCGTGGAACCTACCGTCGTCGACCATTCCTCCATGTGGAGCCTGGTCAGTAATGCCAGTGTCGTGGTTCAACTGGTCATGCTGACACTGGTAGCCGCATCGGTTACCTCTTGGGTCATGATTTTTCAGCGCAGCAACATGTTGCGCGCCGGTCGACGTGCCCTGGAGAGCTTTGAAGAGCGCTTCTGGTCGGGTATCGACCTGTCCAAACTGTACCGCCAGGCCGGCAGCAACCCGGACCCGGATTCGGGCGTCGAGCAGATCTTCCGTGCCGGCTTCAAGGAGTTCTCGCGCCTGCGCCAGCAGCCGGGTGTCGATCCTGAAGCGGTGATGGAAGGTGTGGCCCGTGCCATGCGCGTGGCCATCTCCCGCGAAGAAGAGAAACTTGAGCAGGGCCTGCCGTTCCTCGCCACCGTCGGTTCCGTCAGCCCGTATATCGGCCTGTTCGGTACCGTATGGGGGATCATGAACTCCTTCCGCGGCCTGGCCCAGGCGCAGCAAGCCACGCTGGCCACCGTGGCCCCGGGTATTGCCGAAGCCCTGATCGCCACCGCGATCGGCCTGTTCGCCGCTATCCCCGCAGTAATCGCCTATAACCGTTTTGCCGCAACCAGCGAAACCTTGATCGGCCGTTACTACACCTTCGCCGATGAATTCCAGGCGATCCTGCACCGTAAAGTGCACACCAGCGAAGAATAAGCAGGTAATTCCCAATGGCTTTAATCGCTCGAGCTCGCAAAAAGCGCAAGCCGGTCGCCGAGATGAACGTAGTGCCTTACATCGACGTGATGCTGGTGCTGCTGGTGATCTTCATGGTGACCGCGCCGATGCTCAACCAGGGCGTGAAGGTTGATCTGCCCAAGGTTTCCAGTGAAGCCTTGCCGCAGGACAACAACACTCAGGTCCTGACCATTTCGATCAAGGCTGACAAGACCTATTACTGGAACCTTGGCAGCGAAGTCGACACGCAAAAGCAGCAGGACAAGGCCCTGACCTTGCCTGCCATGACCGATGCGGTGACCAAGATCATTCGCTCCGGCAACGAAGGCGGCAAGCACACCCAGGTGTTTATCCGGGGTGACAAATCGGTCGACTACGGCTCCGTCATGGGCGCCATGGGCGGGCTGCAGAAGGCCGGCGTCGGTAACGTTGGCTTGATTACCGAGGCGCCCTGATGCAGCAACAGCGAGAGCCGTCCGCCTCGGAAAGCTACTTCTGGCCTGGCGTGTGGGCAATTGCCCTGCACGTCCTGGTGTTCGGCATGCTGTTCGTCAGCTTTGCCATGACCCCGGACCTGCCGCCAGCCAAGCCGATCGTGCAGGCGACCCTGTATCAGCTGAAATCGAAAAGTCAGGCCACCACCCAGACCAATCAGAAGATTGCGGGTGAGGCCCAGAAGTCGGCCGCGCGCCAGACTGAAGTCGAGCAGATGGAACAGAAGAAGGTCGAGCAGGAAGCGGTGAAGGCTGCTGCGGAACAAAAGAAAGAAGAGGCGGCTCAAAAGGCCGAGGAATCGAAAAAGGCTGACGAAGCCAAGAAGGCCGACGAGGCGAAAAAGGCTGATGAAGCCAAGAAAGCCGAGAAAGCTGCCGAAGCGAAAAAGGCCGAAGAGAAACAATTGGCTGATATAGCCAAGAAGAAATCGGAAGAAGAAGCCAAGAAGGCTGCCGAAGAAGAGGCCAAGAAAAAGGCCGCTGAAGAAGCCAAGAAAAAGATAGTCGAAGACGCGAAGAAGAAAGCCGCCGAAGACGCCAAGAAAAAAGCTGAAGCAGACGAGGCGAAGAAGAAAGTCGCCGACGAAGCGAAGAAGAAAGCTGCCGCCGACGCCTCCAAGAAAAAGGCACAGGAAGCAGCACGCAAATCCGCCGAAGAGAAAAAGGCCCAGGCCCTGGCAGATTTGCTTTCCGACACGCCGCAGCGTCAGCAAGCCTTGGCCGATGAGCGTGGCGATGAAGTCGCGGGCAGTTTCGACGACCTGATTCGGGCGCGGGCAGCGGAAGGTTGGACACGTCCACCTTCGGCACGTAAAGGCATGACAGTAGTGCTGCAGATCGGCATGTTGCCGGACGGTACGGTGACTTCGGTCAGCGTGGCCAAGTCCAGTGGTGACGGTTCGTTCGACAGTTCGGCGGTTGCCGCGGTCAAGAATATTGGCCGGTTGACCGAGATGCAGGGAATGAAACCAAGTGACTTCGCTCCCTATCGTTCATTCAAGATGACATTCACACCTGAGGATCTAGCCTTGTGAGAAACCTTCTTCGAGGAATGCTTGTCGTTATTTGCTGTATGGCAGGGATAGCGGCGGCGGATGAAAAGAACATCCTGGTAACCAGCGGCAGTGATCGGGCCACCCCGATTGCAGTCGTGCCGTTCGGTTGGCAGGGCGGCAGCGTGCTGCCGGACGACATGGCCCAGATCGTCAGCGACGACCTGCGTAACTCCGGTTACTACGCGCCGATTCCAAAAGGCAACATGATCAGCCAGCCAACCCAGGCCAGCGAAGTCATCTTCCGTGACTGGAAGGCCGTCGGTGCCCAGTACCTGATGGTCGGCAGCATCACGCCGGCCGGCGGTCGCCTGCAGATCCAGTACACGTTGTTCAACGTGGCCACCGAGCAGCAGGTGTTGACCGGCAGCGTATCGGGTACCGCCGAGCAACTGCGCGACATGGCCCACTACATCTCGGACCAGTCGTTTGAGAAACTCACCGGTATCAAAGGGGCGTTCTCGACGCGCCTGTTGTACGTCACCGCTGAGCGCTTCTCGGTAGACAACACCCGCTACACCCTGCAGCGCTCGGACTACGACGGTGCACGTGCAGTGACCTTGCTGCAGTCCCGTGAGCCAATCCTGTCGCCGCGCTTCGCGCCGGATGGCAAGCGTATTGCCTACGTATCGTTCGAACAGCGTCGTCCGCGCATCTTTGTGCAGCACATCGATACTGGCCGTCGTGAGCAGATCACCAACTTCGAAGGCCTCAATGGTGCGCCAGCCTGGTCGCCGGATGGTTCGCGCCTGGCTTTCGTGCTGTCCAAGGACGGCAACCCGGATATCTACGTGATGAACATGGCCTCGCGTCAACTCTCGCGTGTGACCAGCGGCCCGGGCATCAACACCGAACCGTTCTGGGGCAAGGATGGCTCGACCATCTACTTCACCTCCGACCGTGGCGGCAAGCCTCAGGTCTACAAGGCAAATGTGAACGGCGGCGGTGCGGAACGTGTGACCTTTATTGGTAACTACAACGCCAACCCCAAGCTTTCGGCCGATGAAAAGACGTTGGTGATGATTCACCGTCAGGATGGTTTCACTAATTTCCGGGTTGCGGCCCAGGATTTGCAGCGCGGAACCGTAAAAATCCTTACAGATACCAACCTTGATGAGTCAGCCACTGTTGCGCCCAACGGCACCATGGTAATCTACGCCACCCGCCAGCAGGGCCGGGGAGTCTTGATGCTCGTGTCCATCAATGGACGCGTAAGGCTCCCACTTCCTACCGCACAAGGCGAAGTCAGAGAACCATCCTGGTCCCCTTACCTGAACTGACGCGGCGCTACAAAAAGAAGTACTTAACACACTGGGGTTCATTAGGAGTTTCACGATGGAAATGCTGAAGTTTGGTAAGTTTGCTGCTCTGGCTCTGGCTCTGTCCGTAGCCGTTGGTTGCTCCTCTAAAGGCGGCGACAATGCCGGTGAAGGCGCAGCTGTTGATCCAAACGCTGGTTACGGCGCCAACACTGGTGCGGTCGACGGCTCCCTGAGCGAAGAAGCTGCTCTGCGCGCTATCACCACTTTCTACTTCGAATACGACAGTTCGGACCTGAAGCCAGAAGCCATGCGCGCTCTGGACGTTCACGCCAAGGACCTGAAAGCTAACGGCGCTCGCGTTGTTCTGGAAGGTAACACTGACGCCCGTGGTACTCGTGAGTACAACATGGCACTGGGCGAGCGTCGTGCGAAAGCCGTTCAGCGCTACCTGGTACTGCAAGGTGTTGCTCCAGGCCAGCTGGAACTGGTTTCCTACGGTAAAGAGCGTCCAGTTGCAACTGGCAACGACGAACAGTCGTGGGCTCAGAACCGTCGCGTCGAACTGCGTAAGTAATTCGTCATGCGAACGTGCCGTCGTGCTCTAACTGTATTGGCTCTCAGCTTCGCACCGCTTGCGGTGTGGGCTGCGGTTCCTGTAACGGATAGCAACTCAGGCTATAACAATAGCGGGAGCAGTTATCCGCCAGCAGGTTATGGCACGAACGGCGCCTATGCGGGGGGAGCGGCTACGTCCGCTCCCTCGGCACAGGGCGAACTGTTCAACCAGCTGCAACGCATGCAGGATCAATTGGCCCAGCAACAAGGCGCCATTGAAGTTCTGCAGAACCAAGTGAACCAGCTGAAGCAAGAAGGCCTGGAGCGTTACCAGGATCTTGACCGTCGTATTGGAGCCGGTGTTGCACCTGCCGCTACTCCTGATAATTCTTCTACCGGTGGCGCACCCAGTGCCGCTGCCGGTGGCGCAGCAGCGGGGGCCGCCGCGGCTGCCCCTGCTGCCAGCAGCGAGCCGGGTGATCCAGCGAAGGAAAAACTGTATTACGATGCAGCCTTCGACCTGATCAAGGCCAAGGACTTCGATAAAGCCAGCCAGGCTTTTACCGCTTTCCTGCGCAAATACCCTAACAGCCAATACGCGGGCAATGCCCAGTACTGGTTGGGTGAGGTCAACCTGGCAAAGGGTGATTTGCAGGGCGCGGGCCAGGCTTTTGCCAAGGTCAGCCAGCTGTACCCCAAGCACGCCAAGGTGCCGGATTCGCTGTACAAACTCGCTGATGTAGAACGCCGCCTGGGTCATACCGACAAGGTCAAAGGCATTCTGCAGCAGGTGGTTGCCCAGTACCCGGGTACCTCCGCGGCTCAGTTGGCCCAACGGGACCTGCAACGCTTGTAAGCAGTGCAGCCCGTTCAGAAGAAACCCGCGCTTGTCGCGGGTTTTTTCGTTAGAATCCACGCCCTTTTATGAAACACGCTTCCTGGGGTTGACGCGTTGGCGCAATCCCTTGAAGTGCCTGACGGAGGCGGACAGCCTGTTTAGCTGTTACGCCCGTGGCGACTATGCAAGACACATTACGTATTACCGAAGTCTTTTACTCGTTGCAGGGTGAAACGCGCACTGCTGGCCTGCCCACTGTCTTTGTACGGTTGACCGGCTGCCCATTGCGCTGCCAATACTGCGACAGCGCCTACGCCTTCAGCGGCGGTACCGTACGCACCCTCGACGACATCCTGGAACAGGTTGCCGGCTACCGGCCGCGCTACGTCTGCGTGACGGGCGGTGAGCCATTGGCGCAACCCAATGCCATCCCATTGCTCAAGCGGCTGTGTGACGCCGGCTACGAGGTCTCACTGGAAACCAGCGGCGCCCTGGACATCTCTGCGGTCGACCCGCGTGTCAGCCGAGTAGTCGACCTCAAGACCCCGGACTCCAAGGAAGCCCACCGCAACCGCTACGAGAACATCGACTTGCTGACGGCCAACGATCAGGTCAAGTTCGTCATCTGTTCTCGCGACGATTACGACTGGGCCACCTCCAAGCTGATCCAGTATGGCCTGGAGCGTCGTGCGGGCGAGGTGCTGTTCTCGCCCAGCCATCACGACCTGAACGCCCGGGAGCTGGCCGACTGGATAGTGGCCGACAACCTGCCGGTACGCCTGCAATTGCAGCTGCACAAGTACCTGTGGAACGACGAGCCAGGGCGCTGATCAGGCGGCTGCGAGAGGCGTTCTACCCACCGAATTACCGTTCAAATGCGTTTTTTCTGATTTATTTAAAATAAGGTGTTGAATAATCCTTAGAAATCAGTATTATACGCGCCACCACACAGCGGGTCGTTAGCTCAGTTGGTAGAGCAGTTGGCTTTTAACCAATTGGTCGTAGGTTCGAATCCCACACGACCCACCATTTTTGGCGGTTTAGAAAATCCGGAAGGCCCACGCAAGTGAGGATTTCCGGGTTTTTTTTTGCCTGTCATTTGGCAGGTCCGAGTCGTCCCTTGCCCAGACTCCGTCGCCGTCCAAAAAGCATTCCTTAAATTCAATATTCATACGCAGACCGGCGCGGACCGAAGAGCCCGGTCGTTCGTATGCGCCTTCATGTGTATCAAACCGGATACCGCTGGTCGGAAACTAACCCGGAACTTCAAACGAAATTCTTTCCTGTTTTTTTAATTTTTTCTTATGTGTCAGATGTTTACGAATTTTTTAAGAAATTTCCTAAAATGCAGTCGGTTTATTGGCGTGAAGAGCGGACGATGTTAGTTTGCCACCCTTCGTAAATTCGATGGATCGAACATGTCTTCCCAACTGCCACGGACTCGGTATTCACTGAGTATTGCCCTGCTTGCCTGCCTCGTTTCCCACAGCGTGATGGCGGCAACCCTCCCGGGTGATCAGGACCTGATCCGCGAGCGGCAAAACCGCCTTTTGGAAGACCAGCAGCGGCGCCTGGAACAGCTCAAAGAGCTGCCCGGTAAAGAGGCCAGGCCCGAAGCACCGGCGGCCCCGGTGGACAGCCGTTGTTTCCCGATCCGAACCATTGAACTGCAGGGTGCCGAGCACCTGCCTGCCACTGAACGCGGGCGGTTGCTCAAGCCGTACACCGGTCAATGCCTGGGCGTCTCACAACTCAACGCCCTGCTCAAAGACCTCACCGACTTCTACATCGACAAAGGCCTAGTCACCAGCCGCGCTTACTTGCCCCAGCAAGATATGTCCAAGGGGCACCTGCAAGTGCTGGTGGTGGAAGGCAAACTCGAAGGCTTGAAGGGCGCCGACACCAGCAAGCTGTCGGACCGCGAACTGGCCATGGCCTTCCCCGGCAAAAGCGGCGAGATATTGAACCTGCGAGAAATCGAACAGGCCGTCGACCAGCTCAACCGTTTGCCATCCAACCAAGCCCAAATGGAACTGACCCCAGGCGATGCCGTGGGCGGCAGTTCGGTGCTGGTCAAAAACAACCCGCAGAAGCCATGGCGCGCCAGCCTTTCACGTAACAACGATGGCCAGAAAAGCACCGGCGAACAGCAGTGGGGCACCGGCTTTGAGTGGGACAGCCCGCTGGGCCTGGCCGATCAGCTGATTCTGCGTGGCGGCCATGACGCGGTCAGCGACCATCAGAAAACCTCCAAGAATGCGATGCTCTACTACAACGTGCCCTGGGGCTGGTGGAACTTCAGCTACAGCTACAACCAGAGCGACTACCGTTCGGTCGTCCAGGGCGACGGTTTCGACTTCAAGCAAACCGGTGACAGTGAAAACCATCAGTTACGCGCTGAGCGGGTGATCCACCGTGATGCCGTGAGCAAGACGTCGCTCAACGTCGGCTTGTCCCACCTGCGCACCAACAACTACATCGATAGCAGCCGCCTCAAAGAGAGCAGCAACCGCCTCAGTGAACTGCAGTTGGGCATCAACCATGGTCGTCGTATCGGCAGTGCGTTCGTCAACGTCGATGTGGGCATGCAAAACGGCACCGGCGCCTTCGACGCCCAAGGCAATCACAACCCCCTGCCTGGCGTGCCGGATGCGCGCTACCGCAAATACACCGCCACCGTCAGCTACCTGCAACCCTTCACGCTGTGGGGCGAGTCGTTCAGTTTCACCAGCCTGGCCACCGGCCAACGCAGCGAAGACGTGCTGTTCAGCCCCCAGCGCATGAGCCTCGGTGGCTCGGCGTCGGTACGCGGCTACAAGGATCAGCAACTGACCGGCGACAGCGGCGGTTACTGGCGCAATGACCTGCGCTGGAGCCGCCCGGTGACCCTCGGTTGGCTGCGCCCGGTGTTCGGCGAGTACGGTGCCAGCGTGGGCTACGACCAGGGCGTGATCCGCAATGGTCGCTACAACGGCGAGGTGCACGGCCGCGTCTCGAGCAACTCCCTTGAGCTGTTCGCCCGCGGCCAGCACGTGAGCACCAGCGTGACCTTCGCCCACTCCTTGGAACGACCGGCCGCGCTGCTTGAGCGCGAGGCACCGATCTACTTCCGCATGGATTTCTTCCTGTAATTCAACGCCCAGTTGCAACGAGAATTTGAAATGGATGTTCGCCAATTTGCCTTCCTGGTTCGCCAGCCTTCTGCTGCCCTGAAAAGCCGTGACGCGTTCCTCGGCCTGCCCAAACGTGGTGTGGCGCTGATCCTGGCCAACGCGCTGTTCTGGCAACCGCTGCTGGCCCAGGCCGAAGGCATTGTGGTCAGCGCGCCGGGCACCACGGTCGGCCAGGCGGGCAATGGCGTGCCGGTGGTAAACATCGCCGCCCCCAATGGCAGTGGCCTGTCCCACAACCAGTTCAAGGACTACAACGTCGGCGCCAACGGCGTGATTCTCAACAACGCCACCGACCGTACCCAATCGACGCAACTGGGCGGCATCATCCTCGGCAACCCGAACCTGCAAGGCCGCGCCGCCAACGTCATCCTCAACGAAGTCAACGGCGGCAGCCCCAGCCAACTGCGGGGCTACACCGAAGTGGCGGGGCAGTCGGCCAAGGTCATCGTCGCCAACCCCTACGGCATCACCTGCAGCGGCTGCGGCTTTATCAACACCCCCAACGTTACCCTGACCACTGGCAAACCGATACTCGACGCAAGCGGCCAACTGCAGCGTTACCAGGTCGATGGCGGCGCCGTGACCATCGACGGCCAGGGCTTGAACGCCGATAACGTCGACCGCTTCGAAATCATCACCCGCTCGGCCAGGATTAATGCACAGATCAATGCGCGCAACTTGAGTGTGGTTGCCGGGCGCAATGACGTCGATGCTAAAAGCCTGCAAGCCACTGCCCGGGCCGACGACGGCGGCGCTAAGCCCGAGCTCGCGATTGATTCGACGGCGTTGGGTGGGATGTATGCCGGGGCGATCAAACTGGTGGGCACCGAGGCCGGGGTGGGCGTGAAGCTCGACGGTACGTTAATGGCCAGTGGCGGTGATATTCAGCTCGATGCCAATGGACGACTGAGTTTGGCTAATGCCAAAGCCAGCGAAGCGGTGGTGATCAAGGCCGGTCAATTGGACGCTGCGGGTGCGGTGTATGCCGGCACGCGAGTCGATGTACAAACCTCTACAGGCCTGAGCAACCAGAAAAGCCTGGCGGCCCGCGACAGCATCACCGTGACCAGCGGTGGGGCGCTGGTCAACAGCGGCATCATCGAAGCCGGTGTCAACGCCGATGAAAGCCGCAATGCTGGTGGCGATGTCAGTCTGCGCGCGGCAAACCTGAGCAATAGCGGCAGCGTGGTTGCCAGCCGAACCCTTACCGCCACGGCCAACCAAACCTTGAACAATCAAGGCGGCACTCTGAGCGGTACCACCGCCGTGATTAACGCCGGTCAACTCGACAACCGTGGCGGTCGTGTACTGGGTACGGACTCGCTCAAGGTCACGGCCACCGGTCTGGATAACCGCACCAACGGTCTGCTGCACAGTGAAAACAGCACCGACGTTACGGTGACCGCTGCGCTGGATAACCAGAACGGTCGCGTGATCGGCCTCAAGAACCTGACGCTTAACGCCGGCCAGCTGACTAACGATAACGGCCTGGTCGCCAGCCAGGCGCAGGCCCGTGTAACCGCAGGGCAACTGAGTAACCAGGCGGGTGAAATCTCTGCCAGCCAGACAACCGTGATTGCCACGAACCTGGATAACCGTTCAGGCAAATTGCTGGGCAGCAACCTCAACGTAACCGCCAGCGGTGCCATCGATAACCGCCTGGGGATGTTCTCTGCGACCAGCCTGACAGTACAGGCGGCCAGCCTGGATAACCGCGACAAAGGTTCCATCGCCGCCCAAGGCGTGATGAACCTGACCGTCGCCGGGCTGCTGGACAATCGCAATGAAGGAAACCTTGTCAGCCAGGGGGCTCAACAAATAACCGCAGGGCAGTTGAACAACAGCCAGGGCGGCCTGGTGTCCAGCAAAACCACCCTGGCGTTGCACGGCGACAGCCTGGTCAACCAGGGTGGCCTGGTCATTGCCGACGGCGCGCTGACCCTCACCGGCGGCGATCTGGATAACAGCCAAGCGGGCGTGATCAGCACCAAAGCCGCCGCGCACGTGCAACTGAACCAGTTGAACAACAGCAATGGCGGCAAGTTGGGCAGCGATGGTGCGCTGACCCTCCACGCCAACCAGCTCGAAAACAGCGCCGGTCGCATCAGCGCCAAGGGCGACCTGCAGGCAACCGTCGGTGTGCTCAATCAACAAGCGGGCGAACTCGTCAGCGACGGTGCGCTGAACCTGACCGGCGCGTCCCTGGATAACCGCAACGGCGGCCTTATCGCTGCCACCAACGGCGTGGACCTGCGCAGCCAGACCATCCTCAACCAGCAAGGCGAGATCTCTAGCCAGGCCAAGGTGCTGGTGGTCGCCGATCAACTGAACAACACCACCGGCAAGGTCATTGGCGACAGCGGCTTGACCCTCACGGTGCAACGCCTGCTCAACCAGAGCAAAGGCTTGCTGGCGGGGCGTGAGAGCCTTGTGCTGAACGGTGCCCAGCTGGACAACAGCCAGGGTGGCCGCGTTACTAGCCAAAAAGACCTGACCATTACCCTGACCGGCGATTTGCTCAACCAAGGGCAGGGCACGCTGCTGAGCGAGGGCGGACTGACCGTCAGGGCTGGCACCCTGGATAACAGCCGGGGCGGTATTCTTTCTGCGGCCAATGCGCTGTCGATCACCACTCAGGGCCAACTGAACAATCAGGCTGGCAAGCTGCTGGCTGATGGCATCGCCACGCTGGCCAGCACGGCGCTGAACAACAGCCAGGGCGGCGTGATCAGCGCCAAGCAACAGGTGGACGTGCGCAGCGCCGGCCTGGACAACAGCCAGCGCGGCAGCATCAGCAGTGACGCTGGCATCACCCTCAACACAGGGCGACTGGACAACAGCCAACAAGGTTCGATCTTCGCCAAGTCCACGGTCAAGGCAACCCTGACCGGGCTGGACCAACATGATCGTGGCGAACTGATCAGCAATACCAGCATCGACCTGGACTTGAGCCATGGGCAACTGATCAACCGTGACCACGGCCTGATCGCGACACCGGGCCAACTGCTGCTGAACAACCTGGGCACCGTCGACAACAGTCAGGGCGGTGAAATCTCCAGCACCCAATCATTCCTGTTGATGGCCGATGCGCTGAATAACCGCGGCGGCAAAGTCATCAGTGGCGACAGCCTGCAGGTACGTATCGCCAAGGCGCTGGATAACAGCGTGGAAGGTGTACTGTCCGCCAGGAGCGTTCTGCAGGTGGCAGCTGACAGCCTGGACAACCAGGCCGGTGGCGCGCTCGCCAGCCGTGGTGCGCTGGACCTGAAGGTTACCGGCGTGCTGGATAACCATAACCAGGGGCAGATATCCGCCGCTACGGTTTTGAATACCACTTCAGGCTCCTTGAACAACAGCGACAAGGGCAGCCTCTCGGCCGGCACGCTACAGACGCTCAACACCGGCGCGCTGGACAATCACCAGGGCGGGCGAATCGTCAGCGATGGTAGCCAGACGGTCACCGCCGCCAATGTGGATAACCGCGCGGGTGTGATCGGCAGTCAACAGGCGTTGAACCTGACCACTGCCAACCTCGATAACACTGCCGGGTTGATCAACAGCCAGGCTGATTTGACCCTGACCGGGCAAACAGTCGACTCAAGCCTGGATGGGGAAATCTCGGCCAAGGGCGACTTGAAACTCATCGTCCAACAGCTGATCCAGCGCCAGGGCCGCTTGATCGGCGAGCGCGCCGTAGCCCTCGACCTGCAAGGCGGCAATCTCGATAACAGCGCAGGCTTGATCAGCGCCAGAGGCCCGCTGACGTTCGCACGCCTGGCCAACCTGACCAACCGCGAACAAGGTGAGATTTCCAGCCAGACGGCGTTCACCGTCGCCGCCAAACGCATCGATAACGGTGATCGTGGGGTCATCCTCAGTGCCGATCAATTGCGTCTTGAAGCAGATGCTGTGGTCAACGCCACCAAGGGCTTGATCTCCGGCTGGAATGGTCTGACGGTGGTCGGCAATAGCCTCGACAACAGCGGCGAAGGCACGTTGTCGAGCAGGAGCGGCGCCCTGCACACCGACCTCACAGGTGTATTGGATAACCACGCAGCGGGTGCTCTGGTCAGCGAAGGCAAACAAACCCTCATCGCGGGCAGCCTGAACAATGATCAAGGAATCATCTCCGGCCAGGCTGATGTCAGCCTCAACGTGGCCGGCCGCCTGGAAAACAGCAACAACGGCTTGATCTCGGCTGCTCAGCGCCTGGACTTCAATAACGCCCAGAGTCAAATTCTCAACCGTGGTGGGCGGATCAACGCCGCCAACATCACCTTTATCGGCGAGAGTCTCGACAACAGTGCTGGCCAACTGATCAGCCAAGGTACTTTGAACGGCACCCTCAGTGGCGCGCTGATCAATGCCAACAATGCGCGCCTGGCCAGTGGCGCAGCCCTGTTGCTGAAAGCCGCCAGACTGGACAACCGAGGCGGCCAACTGGTCAGCCAGGATCGCCTTGACCTGACCCTCGCCAATGGCGACCTGGATAACAGCGCCAAAGGCACGCTTGCCAGCCAGAAAGACCTAATGATCAAGCTGTTGGCCGGTGACGTTCAAAACCAGCAAGACGGCCTGATGTTCAGCCAGAAGGGCAAGCTCGACCTTACCGCTCGCGCCCTCACCAACTATCAAGGCACGCTGCAAAGCCAGACCGATAATCGCCTGCGCCTCAGTGGCGCCCTGAACAACCAGGGCGGCCGCGTCGACAGCCTCAGTGGCAACCTGGACCTGCAAACGGCCAGCGTCGCCAATACCGCAGGTGGCATCCTCAACAGCAGCAAAGGCTGGATCAAGCTGGTCACTGGGCTGTTCAACAACGGCAGCGGCATCACCCAGGCGCAGTCGTTGAACATCGAAGCCAAAGGCGGCCTGCTCAACCAACTGGGGCATCTGTCGGCCCTTGGCGGTGACAGCCGGATTGTCACCACTACCCTGAATAACCAGGGCGGCGGTGTGTATGCCGACACCTTGCTCAAAGTCACCGCCCAGGACTTCGACAACCAGGGCACAGCGGCCAACAACGGTGGCAAGGTCGGTGCGCGCACCATTGACTTCGGCCTCACCGGCACCCTGAGCAACCGCAATGGCCTGATCGAAAGCGACGACACCCTGAGCCTTGTCGCGCAGACCATCGACAACGTCAGCGGCAACCTGCGCGCCATGGGCCGGGTTGGCACCACTGATATTCGCACCACGGGCCTGTTCGATAACCGCTTCGGCGCGCTGGAAAGCGCCAACGAAACCCTCAACCTGCAAGCGGCCAGCCTGGATAACAACGGCGGGCGTATCGTCCACACTGGCGGCGGTAAATTCGACCTCACGTCCGATCAAGTCACCCGCGCCGGCGGCAGCTTCGTCACCAACGGCCAACTGGACATCAAGGCTGCCAGCTGGGCCAACAGCAGCGTGATCCAGGCCGGGCGCCTGAACCTCGACATCGGCCAATTCACCCAGACCGCCAGCGGGCAATTGCTCGGCGCACAAAGCCTGACCGGCACGGGCGACACCTGGACCAACGACGGCCTGCTGGCCAGTGACGGCACCCTCAAGCTGACCCTCACCGGCGGTTACAGCGGCAACGGACGGGTCAGCAGCCTGGGCGAGATGACCCTCGCGGCGGCCAACATGGACCTGGGCGAGAATGGTCGTATTGCCGGTGGCGCGCTTACTCAAATCACGAGCACCAACGTCTTGAACAACCGTGGTCGCCTGACGTCCGTAGGTGATCTGACGGTCAACGCCGCCACCTTGAACAACTACGGCACCCTGGGCGGCTCCGAAAACGTTCGCCTCAACGCCACCCATCTGCTCAACGAAAAAGGCCTGCTGTTCAGCGGCGAAGAGATGACCCTGCGGGTCAACGACTTCAGTAACCGCTTTGGCGATGTCTACAGCCTGGGCGGCCTCGACATTGCTCGCGATGATGCCAATGGGCGCAGTGCGCTGATCGAAAACGTCTCCGGTACGTTGGAGAGCGACGGCAATATGCGTTTGCTGGCCGATACCCTGAGCAACCGGCGCGACCAGTTCACCACCGAGAAAAGCCTGGTTTCCGCCAGCATCAGTGTGTACGGCAACGACTACTGCAAAGGCAAAGGCTGTGAGCTGAAGTTCAGCGGCGTCGAAACCTATGAGGACGTTATCAAAGGCAGCTCCGCCTCCGCATTCATCAATGCCGGTGGCGACCTGACGGTGGGCAGCCAGACCTTCGATAACCTCTACAGCTCGGTATCGGCCGCTAAAAACATCCTGATCAACACCGACGTGCTGAACAACACCGGCGCTGCCGGCGGTGAACAGCGTAATTTCGGTTACGCCTACTACACACGCAACCGGTCGGCTTACTCGTTGCTGATGAGCGAAGTCGAACAGTTCAACCGCAGCAACGATCCCAACTCAAGTGACTATAAGCCGGGTGCGTACACGTTCGACCAGTTTGTTGAGAAGACGAGGTTCTCGGACACCTTCTTCACGTCACCTATCGACTACACCGTCCCCACCTCTGGCAGCGTGATCGCCCAAGCGGTGATCCAGGCAGCCGGCTCGGTCACCGTTAACGCAACCAAAGAAATCAACAACAGCGTCATCCGCCCGAACGCCACCGACATCGACACCCCGGTGGCCAACCGCAACACCAACTCGGATGTATTTGCCTCTACCGTAAAACCGGCCATCACTGCGCAGCTACCGCCAGACCTGGCCCAACGCCAAGTCAATCCGGTGACCTTGCCGGGCTTCAGCCTGCCAACGGGTGAGAACGGCTTATTCCGCCTCAGCGGCCAGGCCGCGAAGGCCGGTGCAGCGGGTAAAGCGGATACCGCCAAGGGTGACTTCAACGCAAACGGACGTGTCATCACCGCCGCCGACCGCGAGAAAACCCTCGACTACAGCGCCGTGCAAGAGCGCGGCTTCAGCCTCGACGGCCAACCGGCCAGTGGCGCGGTCAACGGCCAAGGCCCGTTGGCCTTGGACAGCCGCGCCCAATCGGTCACCCGCGTACAAGGCCTGCCGGACATCGCTCCGGTAGACAACAGCCACAAATACCTGATCGAAACCAACCCGGCGCTCACCGACCTCAAGCAGTTCATGAGCTCCGACTACCTGCTCGGCAAACTGGGCTACAACCCCGACGCCAGCTGGAAGCGCTTGGGCGACGGCCTGTACGAGCAACGTCTGATCCGCGAAGCCGTTGTGGCCCGTACCGGCCAACGCTACATCAACGGCCTCGCCAGCGACGACGCACTGTTCCGCTACCTGATGGACAACGCCATCTCGTACAAGGACTCGCTCAACCTGCAACTGGGCGTGTCGCTAACTGCCGAGCAAGTCGCGGCACTGACCCACGACATCGTGTGGATGGAAGAAGCCGAGATCAACGGCCAGAAAGTCCTCACCCCCGTGCTCTACCTGGCCCAGGCCAACAACCGCCTGGCCCCCAACGGCGCGCTGATCCAGGGCCAGGACGTCAGCCTGATCAGCGGCGGCGACCTGCGCAACAGCGGCACCTTGCGCGCCACCAACAACCTGAACATGGTGGCCGGCAACATCGACAACAGCGGCCTGATGCAAGCCGGCAACCGCCTGGAAATGCTCGCCACCGACTCGATCCGCAACACCCGTGGCGGCATCATCAATGGACGCGACATCAGCGCCACCGCCGTGATCGGCGACATCATCAACGAGCGCACGGTCACCACCTTCAAACAGGACGGCCAGGGCTACCAACTGCGCAACGACGTGGCCAGCGAAGCCTCCCGTTTCGAAGCCACCGACACGCTCAAACTGAACGCCGGCCGCGACGTGCTCAACCTCGGCAGCAACCTCAAGGCCGGTGGCAACGCCAGCGTAACCGCAGGGCGCGACGTACTGATCGCCAGCCAGACCGAACAGGACGACTACGCCTACCAACGCCGCCGCATCAGCGGCACCGAGCAAACCATCCTGCAACACACCTCCGCCGTGGACGTGGGCGGCAACCTCGCCATCGACGCCCGCCGCGACATCGCCGTGGTCGCCAGCACCGTCAGCTCCGCCAAAGACCTCAGCGTCAAAGCCGGAGAAAATCTGACCCTGGCTGCTGCCGCCAACGAACAACACGACTACTCCAAAGGCAAAAAAGGCGGCACCAAAACCACCACCCAACTGGACGACGTCACCCAACAAAGCGCCGAACTCAAAGCCGGCGGCGACCTGATCGCCATCGCTGGTACAGACCTCACGCTAGTCGCCAGCAAAATCAGCGCGGGCAACGAAGCCTATGTGCACGCTGATAACGAACTGCAAATGCTGGCGGCGCAGGACAGCCACTACTCGCTGTATGACATGAGCAAGAAGGGCAGTTGGGGCAGCAAGAAGACTCAGCGTGATGAAGTGACCGATGTGAAGAATGTCGGGAGTGAGGTCAAGACTGGGGGTGATTTGACGCTGGAGAGTGGTGGGGATCAGAAGTATCAGGCGGCGAAGCTTGAGAGTGGCGGGGATATTGCGATTGTCAGTGGAGGGGCGGTCGAGTTTGAGGCGGTGAAGGATCTGCACGACGAGAGCCACACCAAGAGCAAGGGTGACGCGTTCTGGACAGCATCAAAAGGTAAGGGCAATACCGATGAGACCCTGCGCCAGACGCAGATGCTGGCCGAAGGCAATATTGTGATCAAGGCGGTGGAAGGCCTGAAGATCGACGTGAATCAGGTCGACCAGCAAACCGTCAGCCAATCGATTGATGCGATGGTCAAGGCTGATCCGCAACTGGCTTGGATCAAAGACGCCGAAGCACGCGGGGATGTGGACTGGAGGCAGGTCAAGGAGATTCATGACAGCTTCAAGTACAGCAACTCGGGGTTGGGGCCTGCGTCGCAGATCATTATTGCGATTGTGATGGCTGCATTTGTTGGACCTGCAGCCATGGGGGCAATGACCACCGCAGGGGCTGGTATTGGCGTCGCGGCTGGCACGGGCGCTATTGCCGCAGGTGCTGCGACTAATGCCACGGTGAGTGCGGTTAATAATCGCGGCAACCTCGGCGCGGTATTTAAAGACGTCACTTCGTCTGATGCGATGAAGGGATACGCAGTATCTGGCCTCACAGCAGGTTTCACGGCGGCATATTTTGACGGTTGGACGGGAAGTAAAACGACTCAAGCTTCCGGAAAAATCGACTTACAACTTAATACGCTGAAGGGCGTAGGGCAGTTTGCGGCCAACCAGACGCTACAGAACGGCACCTCGGCCGTGCTTAAAAAAGCGCTGGGGCAGGATGCCGATTTGGGTGATGCGCTCACCAGCGTTTTATTCAACACATTGGCGGCCACCAGCTTTAACGCAGTTGGTGAAATAGGTTTGAAGACGGGCAGTATCGAAAAAGTAGCTACCCACGCGCTCGTTGGTGGATTTATCGCGGAGGTGGCCGGAGGAGATTTTGTTAGCGGGGCTATCGCCGCCGGAGCTAACGAAGCACTGGCAAACCAGCTACGCCGCTTGGCTACCGATATAAGCCCTGAGAAGCGGGACGTCCTTCTAACCACCGCCGCTCAACTGATTGGTGTCGCTGCAGCAGCAGTTGTTGATGGTGGCGCCGACCCGAAAAATCTTCAAGTTGCCGCATGGGCTGCTCAGAATGCCACCAATTACAACAGCTTAAATCATGAAGATGCCGCCGATTTTGTAGCAGATATGAATATCTGCGGGAAAGACGTGACATGCCAGCAGAAAACGTGGAAGGCAGGTAAGTACGACGATATCAGCCTTGGAAATTATGAAGAGGCCATGAAAACCGCTGGCCCGGCGTGGGCAAAGTTTCAGATAACAACGCTCGAAGGTGGTTTGTTTGCGCTTAAATCGCTCAACTGCCAAACAGATGTGTGTTTTAACTACAAGCAGACATTGGAGGCTAGGGCGTATGAGAATCTGGATAAGCTCCATACGTTGGTTAACACCTATGAACCTTATGTTGCAGGCATAGCTGGTGGTGTTGCTGGAGGCGTGCGTCCTAGGCAACCTACGCTTCGAGAGGGTGAGACAGCAGGTGCGCAGGCTGGTAAATCAGAGGCGTACTGGAGTAAGGTTAAAGCGGAAACCGGCGGTGCAAAAGGTGCAGGTACCCTTGCTACTGCGGAGAGAGGGACGTTAACAGAAGCAAATTTTGCTCAAAATAAAATCAAGTCTGATCGTTCCTTTAGTGAGGATGGACAAAAGGTATACTCAGAGCTGGCTGGCACACCGATCAGAACAGTTGATGACTTAGCGGGCGCTTTGAGGGCTGGGACAATTAAGCCGAATCAGCTTCCCGTTGATTATGTAGATATGAATGGGGGTCGCCTTATTTTGAATACGCGAACTTCTACCGCACTTGAGCAGGCAGCTATCCCTCGAAGTGAGTGGTTCGGGCGAAATCAGACAGGTGTTGAGGCTTACCCAGGTAAGACATTCAATGATTTGGCAGCAGATCAGTTAAAAAATAACAAATTGCCGCCGACAGGCGCAGAGCAATTAAAGTCGGTGCGTCCATGAAAATAAGTCAGCCAAAATTAATACTAGATCCATATGAGTGGCTGCCAGGTTATGGTGAGTCAAGAGTATCATTCCGTTCCGTTGGCTCGGACGTGATACTTGATATTGAGTATGAGAAGGAGGTTGTAGTTGATAGCGAAGAGGTTGTACTGAATTTAAGGCGGGAGCTTGCGTTCAAGTCTGTGCGATGCTTTATTCGGGAGCCATTCCCTGGGGGGGCTATTTTTGTGTTTGATGGTGGTCCAAGTGAGTTTCGGCTGGGTAAGTTGACCGAGTTTATAGATTCCGAGTTGGTAAGAAATAACCTGAAAGCCTGGCGTTCCGTATCGAGTCACGAACCGCCAAAGGTGAGGCATTTCAGTATTCAGTTTTTGTCAGAAAATCTTACTTTTCATGTGCTGGCTGTAGATGTGTTTTTATCCAATGAGCTATCGGGTAGTTGATTTTGTATTGAAATAAAATTAACGGGAACCGCTTCAGTTAGCCAAACATTGTTTTCAGCCTGAAAAAGTTTAAATCCCTGTTGGTACATCTTCAGGGATTCAATTTTCAGAACCACTGGTTTACCGTAGCGCTGTCCGACAACTATAGCCGTCAGAAACTCCTGCGATAAATGCACATGGTGGCGTGAACCTGCAATCAATCCTTGCTGAAGAATAGATTCAAGAAAGCGTGTTGCAGTGCCATGGTAGAGGAATTCTGGCGGTTCTTTCTCTATGTGTTGGAGGTTTACGTCTGACGCTGAATGTCCCTGTGCAGCTCGAATACGCTGGCCATCGTCGGAGAGGGTAAAGCGTTTCTTATCACTGCTATTGACTACGGTCTGAATTATTGCTTGGTCAAGTATCCGGCCTTCTTTCGCTGCGCCGATGATCAAAGAGTTGATTTCTGCCCAGCCTTCTGAATCGAGTTGCAATCCGATAGCGTGAGGCTCATGACGCAAGATGTAACTTAGGAACTTGCTTGTTTCGTTTATCTGCTTATTGTTCATGATTTCCTGCATGTTTCTTTGGTTTCAGGGAGGACGGGGTCAGATCACAATTTTTCTAGGGCGATAATGGAGGTTAGACGAATAGTTTGTTTTTTGTGAAATCTCGCTCTTTAATATTTGGCTTTGTTTTCTTGTGTATGGGGACTCTAAACTCAACCAGATAGGGCGGCTATAAGCCGCCCATGTTTATTTATGAGGCTTGCGAACTCAGTTTTCGCCCAATAACATCCATCAAATCACAACCATCACGCAATGGAATAGCTAGTAACAACGCAAAGTCATGAAGCACAACCGCATCGCTGCTGATCTCTTCTCGAAACGCCAGGTTTTCCAGAAATTGAGTCACTGCACGAATACGGTAAGCAGCGGCATCGTAGAGAACATCTAGAGGTGCTTGCGTGTCGATGAGCAGCGCGGGGATGGTTGAATCGTGGCCTGTCAGGGGCATGTATCGGGTCATTTTAAAACTCTCTACTTAAGTGATTAATGCCATCACTCAAACGTCGCCAAACGAGTGGGTGACAGCTGTACGCAGGTTGGCGAACCGGCAGTAGAGAAAACCGGCAGACCCGAAGGTCTCCCGCGCACAGCCGTCATAAGACGACTTTGCAGGCGCGCAAGTGGCTGCAAAAAAGCCATCAGCTTGCGCATTCTCTACCGTCAGGTCGCCAAACCTGAATCGCCATGTGGGCGACTGGCGGACTATAAGCCTGCGGTATGAGACGGTGCAAGGCACCAAACTATCCTTGTAACAACTCTACCTGATCGCCGCGAGAAAACCCTCGACTACACCGCCGTGCAAGAGCGCGGCTTCAACCTCGACGGCCAGCCCGTCAGTGGCGCGGTCAACGGCCAGGGCCCGCTGGCCTTGGACAGCAGCGCCCAATCGGTTACCCGCGTGCAAGGCCTGCCGGACATTACTCCGGTAGATAACAGCCACAAATACCTGATCGAAACCAACCCGGCGCTCACCGACCTCAAGCAATTCATGAGCTCCGACTACCTGCTCGGCAAACTCGGCTACAACCCCGATGCCAGCTGGAAGCGCCTGGGCGACGGCCTGTACGAGCAGCGCCTGATCCGCGAAGCCGTGGTGGCCCGTACCGGCCAGCGCTACATCAACGGCATCGCCAGCGATGACCAACTGTTCCGTTACCTGATGGACAACGCCATCTCCTACAAGCGAAAAAGGGGGCAGATTTATTTGTTTTCCATTTGCTAGGCTGTAATTCTCTAAGGTAGGAGGTTACCTATGCCCAGAGTGGGACGTGTCGTTTTGCCCAACTATCCTCATCATGTTGTACAGCGTGGTCACAACCGCCAGGTGGTCTTTGCTGCCGAGGAGGACTACCAGCGCTACGTGAGAGACCTTCGAGAGCTTAAGGACGCATTTGGCATAAAAATATACGCCTACTGTTTGATGACTAATCATGTCCATTTACTGGTTTCTCCGGGTAACTCGGTTGCAGGGCTAGGGCAGTTAATGAAGGCGCTCGCGGCTCGGGCCACTCGGTATCGAAACAGGTTAGAAGGGCGGACAGGTACATTATGGGAGGGACGGTATAAATCAAGCGTGGTGCAAACGGAGACTTACTTGCTAGCTTGCTGCCGGTACATTGAATTAAATCCGGTTCGTGCATGCATGGTAACTGACGCGGCGGATTATCCATGGTCAAGTTACAGTGCCCGCACAGGGCTGGTGCCTGATAGTGACTGGCTTGATATTGATGCTTGTTTTTCTATATTGGGAGATACAACGCTGAAGCGCCGCGAAAATTATAAGATATTTGTGAAGTATTCCGTTTCGAGTGATGAGACGAAAATTATTCGTGAGGCGTTGCAACGGGGGCAGCTTACCGGAACTGCTCGTTTCATTGAAGAAGTTGAGAGGATTGCAGGCGTTCGTATTGAGCGCCGAGGACAAGGGCGGCCAAGGTTGGATGGTGGTAAATAAATCTGTCCCCTTTTTGGGTCCCCTTTTTGTCTTAGCTTTAGGGTCTACCTTGACAAGGCTACAGGGGCAGTTACTAACTTTCACCCACAGTGAGGAATGATATGAAAGAGCTATTTGGACAGGCATATACTGATTCAGACCCTTACTGGATAGTGAAGGGGTATTTTGATCGGATGTATCACGATGGTAATTTTATAAAATCTCTTGAGCTATTGGTGAAAAGGTGGGGCTTCAGTACGGATGGTGCGTACTGCAATTTTCCTGATTTAAATAGTTTTTTTGAGGAGGAACATTTTGAAGGTGTTGAGTTCGCTTATGGTTATCCGCCAAAAAATGAAGATACAGTTGTTGTAAGTGAAGAAATTTGCTCTAAATACATACGGCTAGCATGTGATAAGTATGTAAGTCTTCATCCGGAAGATACTGTAAAAGTGAGAGAGATTTTGGATCAGCTTTCTTTCTGATTTATTCTGAATAAACAAAAAAAGGGGACAGATTTGAATGGCACTTACTTAACCTTCTTTGGTTGTCCATTTTTCCTGACCTCGGCCCTTGCCGCCGAACGCGATTGCATCAGCATCCGCATCGGGTAAGGTTTGGGTCTTCGTTTTATGGCGCGAGGCTCAATCCGTCCCGGCCGGTTTTCGACACGTTTCCTGGCGATCAACCTAAGTAAAGGAAAAAAGGTGACAGGCTCACAGGGTCTTTTTACGAGCCCCTATTATCCCCAAAAGCGACAATCTTTGTTTATTGAAATCCACTCCCCAATATTCCGGGTTTTTTAATTTTTCCTCGACGTTTATCCCAATTACCCACCCCAATACGCAATTCCCCTCACCCTTTCTTTGCTTAGTATTGTATCCAGTGCCCATCGAGGCCCAACGGGTCACGCTGTTCAAGAAAAGGAGAAGCGACATGACACCTCAGGACCCTTCCAACACTGGCCGACCTCACCTGTTCGCGGCCTCCTGAAATGAACGCGCATACCTCTTTGGCAGCCCTTGCCGGTAACTATCTTCACGGCGACATTGTGCCTGCCCACCGACATGACGAGGGCCAACTGGTCTATGCCATCAACGGTGTGATGCTGGTGTCGGTGCAGCAGGCAACCTGGGTGCTGCCTTCCGGGCATGCCCTGTGGGTGCCACCGGCGATGGAGCATCAGATCCGCATGACCGGCGAGGTGCGTATGCGCACCTTGCTGATCTCGCCGGGGGCGCATGGTCGGTTGGCGCAGGAGTGCGAGGTGATCAGGGTTTCACCGTTGCTGCGCGAGCTGATTGTGGCTGCAGGCGATGAACCTGAAAGCCAGGCGGCGTCGTTGCGTCATGTGCAAATTGTCGAGCTGATTTTCTCGGAGCTTGACCGCGCGCAGCGAGTGCTGGCGCATGTGCCGATTCCGGATGAGCCGAGGCTCAAGGCGCTGTGCGCGGAGTTTATCGATAACCCTTCCCAGGAGTCGAAACTGGAGCGTTGGGCGGTGCAACTCAATATGAGTTCACGCACCCTGGCTCGGCTGTTCCAGAAAGAGCTGGGCATGAGTTATGGCGAGTGGCGCAAGCGCACGCGGTTGCTGCTCAGCATGCAGCGGCTGGCCAGTGGCGCCTCCATTTTGGAGGTGGCTTTGGAGCACGGTTACCAAAGCCCGAGTGCATTTACCGCGATGTTCAAGCGCACCCTGGGATACACCCCGAGTCACTGTCGCCTGGTCTGAATTCACAGCGGTAGCCGTGACTGGCACTTTGGCGAGGGAGCGATGAAGATCCAATGTGGGAGCTGGCTTGCCTGCGAAAGCTTTAGTGCAGTAACCGATGCACCGACTGACACACCCCCTTCGCGGGCAAGCCCGCTCCCACATTTCTGAACGAGTTCGACGCGCGACTCAGAAGCGCCGTCCTACTTTGTCCCAATCGAAACGATGGTTGTCCAGAACTCGGGAGATGCGCACCCCGTTGCGCTTTTACCCTGCGTCTCTACTTGGCTTTCTGGATTTCTTCGATGGGTTCGCCTTCTTTTTTCCCACGGCATGGCCGTCTCTCGTTGCTCGGCGTGGCGGCGGTGGTGTTGGCGGGTTGTTCGTCCTGGGTCGCCCATACGCCGGCACAGCCACATCCGGAACGCATCAATGCCCTGAGCCACCTGCCCCAAGGTGTCTCGGACCAAGCGTTACCTGAGCGCTGGTGGCAGTTGTATAACGATCCGCAACTCGATGCGCTGGTGCAACAGGCGTTGCTGCACAACCGCGACCTGGCGGCGGCCCAGGCCCATGTGCAAGCGATGCTGGCCGGGATCCAGCAGGCCGATGCCGAGCGCTGGCCGTCCACCCAGGCGTCGCTGGGGGCCGCTTATGGCAAGACGGCCGATGACCAGACGCTGGCCAAGGCCACCGATAGCCATGCGCCGTCAGAGTGGGCATTCAACCCAGGCTTCGAGCTGGCTTATCAAGTGGATGTGTGGGGCCAGGTTCAGCGCACCATTGAACGTGCCCAAGTGCAAACCGCAGCGGCGCAGGATGCCGAGGACTTGCTGCGCATCACGGTCGTGGCGCAAACCACTCGCGCCTATGTGAATGCCTGCGCCCTGGGGGCGCGTGCCAAGGTACAGCGCCATTCGTTGGACGTGGTCGGGCATAGCCTGGCGTTGACCGATCGCCAGCGCCAGGCCGGTGTGGTGACAGACCTTGAATACAGCCGCATGCAAGCCCTGCAAGGCGAAACCCAGGCGTTGCTGCCGATGTTGGAGGCGCGTCGACAAGCCGCGCTCTACGAATTGGCCATGCTGACCGGCGTCGCTGAACTGGACCAAGGCTCTGGCGCCGCAACGTGTGAAGTGGTGCCCCAACTCAATGCCGAGTTGCCGGTGGGTGATGGCTGGCAACTATTGGCGCGCCGCCCCGACATACGTCAGGCCGAGCGCGCGTTGCAGGCGGCCACGCTGCAAGTGGATATCGTCCAGGCCGACCTGTACCCCAAGGTGACCTTCGGCGCTTCAGTGTCCTCCTCGGCCAACAAACCCCATGAGCTGGGGGACAGCAGTGCGGTGATGTTCGGCATCGGCCCACTGATTACCTGGCAGTTCCCTAATTGGCAGGCCAACCGCGCGCGGGTCAAGCAGGCACGGGCACTCGAGCAGGTGGAGGTCGCGCAGTTCGAGGCCAGCGTCCTCAAGGCCCTCAAGGAGGTGCGCCAGGCCCTGGCGTTGTACGACGGCGAACGGCAGCGTCATGCGGCCCTGAGCCAGGCGCTGGAGAGCAGCCGCCAGGCCTACACCTTGGCCCAATTCAACTATGACGCGGGGGCCATCGACTTTCTCGACGTACTGGACAGTGAGCGTGAACTGATCCGTTTGCAGGCCGCCCGAGCCGACGCCGATGGCCGGTTACTGCAACGCCAGATCAGCCTGTTCCGTGCCCTTGGCGGTGGTTGGCAGTCTTCAGTTTCCACCCATGCTTACACCACTTTTTCCGGTACCCAGCCATGAATATCGCCGTTGATGAAAAAACTGCTGTCCAGGATGAACAAGTGCCTGCGCGCAACACACGCCACAAAAGACATCTGATCCTGCTGGGTGGCGCCGCGCTGTTAATCGCGGTGACGGTGTTCGGCCTGTACTGGATGACCGTCGGCCGCTATCTGGAGCAGACCGATGATGCGTATGTGCGGGCCGACTGGATCCCCATCAGCCCGAAAGTCTCAGGCTACGTGGCCGAGGTGATGGTAGAGGATGATCAGCCGGTCAAGGCAGGGGATGTGCTGGTACGCATCGAGGACCGTGACTACCAGGCCCGCTTGGCACAAGCCCGCGCAGAACTGGCCGAGACCCAGGCCTCGGTGGCAGCGCAAGAGGCCAACTTGACAGTCACTGACAGCCTGATCGCCCAGCAAAAGGCCGGGGTTGCCCAGGCTGAGGCCCATGCTCGCAGTGTGGCCGCTGAGTTACGCCGCGCAAGCCTCGACCAGCGTCGCTACGAAGGCTTGGTGCGCGAACATGCTGCCAGCGCGCAGCGTCTGGAAACGGCCGCCGCCAGTTACACCCAGGCCAATGCTGCGGTGGAAATTGCCAAGGCGATGCAACGCCAGCAGGAAACCCGCTTGACCGTGGCCATCACCCGCCGTCAACTGGCCCAGGCTTCGCTCCAGCAGCAGATAGCCCGGCGCAGCCAGGCCGAGGCGCAGTTGAACCTGGCGACGCATGCGTTGGAGGACACCTTGATCCGCTCACCCATCGACGGCGTGGTGGGGCAGCGCAAAGTCCGTACCCGCCAATACGTCGCGCCAGGGTTGCCACTGCTGGCGGTGGTGCCTTTGCAGCAGGCTTACGTCGTGGCCAACTACAAAGAAACCCAATTGCGCGATATGCGTGCCGGCCAACCGGTGTATATCAGCGTCGACAGTTATTCGGGACGCAAGCTCAAAGGCCATGTGGTGAGCTTCTCGCCAGGCTCCGGGGCGGTGTTCGCACTTTTGCCGTCGGACAACGCTACCGGCAACTTCACCAAGATCGTGCAACGCTTTCCAGTCAAGATCGTCATTGATGAGCATGACGAAGGCGGGCCCATCCTGCCGGGCATGTCGGTGATCACCACGGTGGACACCCGCCCAGCTGAGCAGGGCGCTGCACATGACTGAAGCGGCTGAAAAGAGCGTCTCCTTTCGCGCCTGGGTGGCGGTGATCGGTGGGCTGTTCGGTTGTTTCATGGCTGGCATGAACGTGCACGTGACCAGCGCCGCTTTGCCGGAGATCGAAGGCTCCCTGGGGGCGACGTTCGAGGAAGGCTCGTGGATCTCCACCGCCTACCTGGTCGCAGAAATCGTGATGATTCCGCTGACGGCGTGGCTGGTGCAGGTGTTCTCCCTGCGGCGAGTGATGCTCGTGGGCTCGTTTGTGTTTTTGGTGGCGTCCATTGCCTGCTCCTGGGCGCCCAACCTGGAAGTGATGATCATCATTCGGGTAATCCAGGGCGCTGCCGGCGCAGTGCTGATTCCTTTGTCATTCCAGCTGATCATCACTGAACTGCCGCCCAGCAAGATCGCGATGGGCATGGCCTTGTTCGCGCTGTCCAACAGCGTCGCCCAGGCCGCCGGGCCGTCCATTGGCGGCTGGCTGACCGATGCCTATTCCTGGCGCTGGATCTTCTACCTGCAACTGGCTCCCGGCATTCTCTTGCTGTTGGCGGTGGCATGGTCCATCGATGCCAAGCCCATGCAGTTGAGCCTGCTCAAGCGCGGCGACTGGGGCGGGATCATCGCCATGATCGTCGGCCTGGGTGGCTTGCAGATCGTGCTGGAAGAAGGTGGCCGCAAGGACTGGTTCGGCTCCGATTTCATTGTGTGGATGTCACTGATTGCCGGCGCTGCCTTGGTGTACTTCGTGCTGTCGCAGTTGTATGGCAGTCGCTCCTTCATCAACCTGCGCCTGCTCAAGAGCTACAACTTCGGCGTGGCCAGCGCAGCGATGTTCATCTTTGGCGCGGCCACCTTCGGCCTGGTGTTCCTGGTGCCCAATTACCTGTCTCAGTTGCAGGGTTACAACGCTCGGGAGATTGGCATCAGCCTGATTGCCTACGGCATGGTGCAACTGGTTCTGGCGCCGTTCATGCCGCGTCTGATGAAGTGGCTCAACCCGAAACTGATGGTCGCCAGTGGCTTTTTCATCATGGCCCTGGGGTGCTACCTCGGCGCGCACCTGGACGTGGACAGCGCCGCCAACGTGATTATTCCGTCCACCGTGGTCCGGGGCATCGGGCAGCCGCTGATCATGGTGGCGCTTTCCGTGCTGGCGGTGTCTGGCCTGGCCAAAGATGAAGCCGGCTCGGCCTCGGCCTTGTTCTCCATGCTGCGCAATCTGGGTGGTGCCGTGGGCACTGCGGGCTTGACGCAGATCGTGGCCATGCGCGAACGCTTTCACTCTGAGCGGGTAGGGGAGTCGATCACCCTGTTTTCCCCGTCCTTTCAGGAGCGCCTGCGCGCCAGCATGGCCGACAGCGAGGCTTTTATCTTCAACCAGCTATTACCTGCTCAACAGCAGGTGATCGACGGCTTGATCCACACCGTGCGGCGCGAGGCGTACCTGATGGCCTACAGCGACGCGTTCTATGTGTCCTGTATCGCGCTGATCGTGTGCGGGGTAGCTGCCTTGGCATTACGGCAGGCGGCCAAGAGCGGATAACCACGCCAGGCAGGTGTTGAATGTATACAGCCCACTGCGTTTGGTAGGCGCTCACCATGCGCTCCCCGGAAAAAAGGAGCTCTCTTATGCGACAACCCGATACCCTGGTCCGTCATCCAATCGGCAACCCTGTCGTCGCCCGCGTCAGCGTGAAGGCCGATGCTCGCAGTGTGTGGAATGTGGTCGGAGATTTCGCCGGTTTCGCGAAGTTTATTCCGGCCTTGTCCCATATCGAGATGACCGGCGAGGGCGTGCGTTCGGTACGCAAGAAAGTGTTCAAGGACGGCAATGTGGTGATCGAGCAACTCAACAGCCATGACGACCAAACCATGACCATGACCTGGTCGCTGATCTACACCTCGCTGAACATCGGCAATCTGTGGGCGCTGATGGAGGTGGTGCCAAAGGGCCCGAACCAGAGCCTGGTGACCTGGACCATCATTGGCCAGCCGTACACGGGCGGCAAGGAAGACGTACCGGCGTTCGAAGCTTTCCTGCAAGGCTTTGCCGATGACGCGATGAAGAACGTACAGGCACTCTTCAACTGACATAGGAAGAGCAGGCAGTGGCTGATTCCGTGGCGAGGGAGCTTGCTCCCGTTGGAGCGCGAAGCGACCCTGAGAATAGGACTGCTGCGCAGTCCAGCGGGAGCAAGCTCCCTCGCCACAGAAGCATTCTGCTGTCTTAAGCGTTAATTGATGGCCTGATCAATTCCCGCCTGCAAGGCCTGGCTCTCACTGTGCCCACCCGCGCGTAGCGGGCCCAGGTTGAAGGCTTGGTCATTGCGCGTGGCGTCGTCGTGTTTCTGGGTCAGTTCATCCTTGGCACCCAGGGCCAGGTTGACCGGTGACTTCGAAACGTTCAGCCCGACATCGGCGCGGTAGTCGCTGCCGGCCAGTGTGGTTGCCGTCACCTTGGAGCCACCGAGCTCAACCTTGCCATTGGGCGCACTGATCCGCGCGCCCGTAAGCTGGGTATCACCCTTGACCTGCAGGTTGACGCCTTGGCTTGCGCGAATGCCCGACGCCTGGGTGACGCTGTCCTTGGCCACATGGCTGACATCCAGATACAGAGTCGGGGTGTAGCTGGTGTTGCCGCTCTTGTCGCCGAACAACACGCTTTCGGCGGTATTGGCCACCTTGCTGCCGGTGGTGTCTTTGCCACTGACGTTGTAGCTGTCGCTGGTTTTTGGCCAGACCTTATCCTTGAAGCCAGACAGGCGCGTGCCCAGGGCATCGGTCTTATCTGCCAGGTAAGCCTTGGCCTTGTCCACACGAGTGCCGAAGGCGCCACGGGGTTGCGGGTTCACGTCGTAGCTGCCACTGCGGGTGAGTTTTTCGCCCAAGCGTTCCTTGGCATTGACCACGCTGTTGACCACGCTGTCCTTGGCCGAAGCCAGGTGCCCGGTGCCTTTGTCGACGACGTTCTCCAGCTTGTCGCGATGCTTGTCGAACGCGCCTTCAGCCTTGGCTTGTACCTTGCCCTTCAATGGGCCGCTGGCTTTGGCCAGCTTATCCACCACCCCCGGCTGGTTTTTCTCGACATCCAGCCTGGCGTCGACATTCACCTGGGTGCTGTTGACCTGGTCCTTGCGGCTTTCGACGACGAGGTCGCCGCCCACAGTGCCATGCACCTTGTCGGCGTCGATACGCGCTCCGGCCAGATGGGTATCGCCGGCACTGTTGAGGGTGACGTCACCCGCCGTGATCAGGCTGTTGTGCTGGGTGGTACCTTGCAAGTGATCCACATCGACCTTGGCCCGCGCATTGATGCCGCGCTGGGTCTTGGGTGTCTCATGTTCACCGGCGTCGGCCAAGGTGGTTTTGCCGACGCTGCCCCCTGCGCCCAGGGTGACGCCCCAGTTGCCATGGGCCTGGGTCGATTGCGCAGACTCTTGCAGGATGCCGCCGTTTTGCGCATCCAGGCTAACGCTGGCTGCGCTGACCTGAGTGCCCTGCAAGTGGATGGCATCGGTTGCCTCAGCGCCACTGGCGAGGCTGACCTTGCCGCTGCTGTGCAATTGCCCGACGACGGCGCTCTGGTCATTTTCCGCCACTTTGCCAATATTGAAATTGGCGCTGAGGCTGCCGGTCTTGCTGCTGCTTTCGGCGCTGCTGGTCTTGCCGGCACCGAGGGTCAGGCCGCCGCCCAGGTTGCTGCCGTTGCTGACGTGGCTATCGGTGGCAGCTTGCAGGTTTAGCTTGCCGCCGGCATTGAGGCTGATATCGCCAGCCTTCGCGCCGGTGCTGCCGATCTGCGTGCCTTGCAGGGTCATGTCAGCGCCGCTGTTGAGCTGGACGGGGCCGCTGCCCTTGATGGTTGCGACCTGGGCCTGGCTGTCCTGGGTGTCCAGGCGCTTGTTATCCAACTGCACGCCGGCACCGAGGTTGACGTTGCTGCCATTGGCGCCGGGTGCGGTGCCCACCGTCAGTGAGCCGTTGCCGCGCAGCGTGCTGCTGTTTTTACTCTGGGTGTTGGTGGCCTGGTTGAGCGCCAGCTCACCGCCGGTCTTGAGGTTGACCCCGGCCTGGCCGCCGTCGAACTGGCTGCCTTCATAACGGGCATCGCCCTTGGCTTCGATGCTCACGCCTTGGCTGGCCACATAGCTGCCGACCACCGCCGTGCTGCTGGACTCGCGCACATCGCTGCTGCCGCCCAGGCCACTGCCGCGCACATTCAGGTCTTCACCGGTGGTGGTATAGACCCGCACGCCAGCCTTGGCGTCCACGCCTTGCTCGCTGCTGCTGTGGGTGTTGGCCGCTGCGGTAGCAACCTGCTCGCCCGCCTTGATGTTCAGCCCGCCCTCGGTGGCGCGGTACTGGGTGCCCTCGTCCTGCAAGGTGCCGGCCGCATTGACCTGCACCGTGGCGCCACTGAACTGGCTGACCACGGCGGTGCTGTCCTTCGTTGTGCCGGTTTTGTTCGTGTGCCCGACTTCCACGTCCAGGCCGACATTGGGTTGCTCGAACGCGTCCAGCAAACCGGGCTGATGGAACTTGGCCTGGGCCACGCCCTCGACGGCTTTTTCGATCGGGCGGGTAATGCCTTTGTATTCCACATTGGCGCCAACATCGGCGGTCCAGCCGTTTTCCTTGTGGGTGCTGGTCTCGGTGGAATGGGCAGCCTGGTTGTCGATCTGACCCGCGTTGACCTGCAGTTCGGCGCCGGCCTTGGCCTGTGCACCCTCGCTGGTGAAGGTGTTGCCAGCGTTGATGGTCAGCTTGCCGGTCGCGGCCACGGTGCTGGTTTGCGCGGTGGTTTTTTCAGTGGTGTCTTGGCTGCTTTGGTGGCTGAACTGAGCGCCACTGCCTGCCCGATCAATGCCGCCGGTGTAGTAGAAACTGCCGCCGGTGGCGGTTTTGTCGACGGCTTCGGTGCGCTTGTCGTGGGCGGCCAACAGCTCGACGTTTTTGCCGCTCAGGCTCGCATCGCCTTCGGTGGCCTGGAGGTTGGACCCGGTGATGCTGACATCGCCTGCGGCGTTAACCGCCACACTGGCGCCTTTAAGGCTGGAAGCCTGTTGTTGCGCGGTGTCGGTCTGGCGGGTTTGCTGCTGGTCTTCATAACTCAGGCCCGCACGGTACTGGCGGCTGACACCCTCGGTTTCCTTGGCGTAGCCATCGAAGCCACGGCTATGGGTGCGAGTGGTGTCGTGGGTGGTGTTCTCGGCGGCAACGACCTTGATATCGCCCTTGGCATCCGCTTGCAGTTCACCCGCGGCGGACACCTGGGAGCCACTGACGGTGATGTCCTTGGCACTTTGCAGCTTGAGGTTGCTGTCCGAGCGCAGGTTGCTGGCAACCACGGTGCTGTCCTTGAGGTTCTTGCGGCTTTCATCCTTGGAGATACCGAAGAACTTGCTGTCATTGCTGTAGCGGTTGTCGTGGGAGGTGTCCTGGACGCCGTCGATCACCAGCGAGCCTTTGTCGCTGATGACACTGGCCTGTTTGCCGCCACGGGCCTGGCTGCCGCTGATGCGCACGTCGTCGGCCTTGACGATCAGCTTGCCGTCGGCGTTGACCTTGCTACCAGTGTTCGACGTCTTGCCCTGGTTACCGTCGCCTTGCTTGCCGAAGAAGCTGCCACCGGTGAGGTCGCCGGAGTAGGCATTGTCGCGGCTGCTCTGGGTACGGCTGGCGCTGGCGATTTCCACGTGCCGGGCGGCCAGTTGAATATCGCCGGGGGTTTTCAGCTCGGCGCCTTGCAATTGCAGCTTCTGTTGGCTGGTCAACTCCAGTGTCTTTCCGGCCTTGAGGCTGCTGGTGATGCTGCGTTGTTCGCTGCTGGATTTATCCCAGTTGGCTTTCCACAGGTGCTTGCGATGGTTGCCCTGGTCGCGGGTTTCATGGGTTTCGGTGGCGGCGTTAACGTGCAGGTCGGCACCGCTGTCGACGCGCAGAGTGTTGCCCGCTTCCACATGGCTGGCTTTGATCTCGGTGTTGGCACCGGAAGACAGCGCCGCATCCTGTTGCGCCACAACCTTGTTGCCGTGCTGGCGCGAGTCTTTGTCGCTGGTGGTGCGGTCGTAGGTTTCGTAGGTGAACAGAAAGTTGCTGTTGTCCCACTGTTCACGCTTTTCCTGGAGCTTGCGGCTTTCCAGGCTGCTGAGGGTCAGGTTGCGGCTGGCGTCGAGTTTGACGTTGCGCCCGCTCACGTCGGTGGCGGCCAGGTTCAGGTCCTTGGCGCTGTGCAAGTCGATATCGCCCTGGCGGCTGTGCACGCCAGCGCGAGTGGCGTCGAGGCTGTCGGCACGCACTTGGCCGCTGATATCAAGGTCGCCGGCCGAACTGATCTTCACCCCGTCAGTGCCTTGCACCTGCACGCCGCCCACGCGTACACCGGCGCCTTCGGCGGTGCTGATGATGTTGATGCGCCCGGCCTGCATTGCGCCGAACAGGCGCGCGTCGATGCGTTGGTCCTGGGTCTTGCTGGCCGGGTCCACCTGGCGTACCTGCCCGCTGGCGAAATCGACCTGGTTGCGGCCGACGGTGAGGTTCAATTGATCGCGGGCACTGAGGCGACCTTCGCTGTCGATGCGCGGCGCGATCAGGTTGATGGACCCTTCGCGGTTGTGCAGGCCCTGGCCTTGCACTGTCAGTTGGCCGTTGGCATCGCGGGTGCTCAAGGCTTGCAGCTTGCCGTCGTTGAGTTCAGGGCGGCCCACCACCAGGTTGGCATTGGGCGTGTTGATGAAACTGCCGCCATTCACCGAAATGCCGTTAGGGTTGGCCAGCACGTAATCGGCCGCCTGGCCGAAAATCTCCTGGGCGCCGTTGAGGGTCGAGGCGTTGCGGCTGATCACTTCGTTGAGGATCACGCTCGCCGCCTGGCCCTGGAACTGCGGGTTGGCCGCTAGTTGCCCGGCAAGTTGGGACTGGCCAGCCTGCAAGGCGTTGTTCAACACCAGGCCCTGGCGGTCGACGTTGTAATCCAGGAACTGGTTATGGGACAGGCCACCGGCGTTCGGCGCGACGATGTTGACGATGGGTACACCGCCCTGGTTTTGCAGTTGCGGCGTGCCGCCAGGCCCTTCGACGACGGTCAAGCCTGCGGCGAGCGCGAGCTGCGGCAGCAGGAACAGGCTGGCTATGGCCCAGCGCAGTTTGCCCTGGGGTGAAAGGTGGAACCTGTGTGGAGTAGTCGGCATAAATAATCTCGCTCTGTGTTGGCTGATCCACGACGCGCGTTGTTCGTTGCAGCGCTGCTGGGGTGGTCAGGTACGGCAGTGACTCAGGCTAAAAACAGGTATTGGCTCATCGGTGCACACTCATATCTGCACGCTAAGGCGCGTCAGCCAGACCTCCGGCTCCTGGCGAAAACCTGTGGGGGTGTTGAGGTTGCGTTGGTAGTCGACGTCGAGCTGCACGTTCTTCCAGCTCAGGTTGAGCCCCGCGCTGGCGCCGCTCAGGCGTTGGCTCTGGGCGCCGTGTTCGTGCTTGACCCAGCCGTTGTCCAGGCCCAGGCGCGGGGTGAGCTTCACCGGCAAGTCAGTGTTGAACGGCAGGCGCAAGGTGTTGCGCCATACCGCGCCAATGGCACCGGAACTACTGTTTTCGCGGTAGCCGCGCACGGCCGAGTCGTCGGTGATCAGCAGCTGTTCGATGGCGGGCAACGCATCCGGGCTGTACTGCACCGACAACTGGCTCTGCCACTGCCATGGCTGCGCTGCCCATTGGCCGTTGCGCCATTGGGTGAGGTTGGCGCGGTACTTTTGAAACTGCGCCTTGGGCCGGTTTTTCTGCACCTGGTCGGCATCGCGATCGGCGCCGAACCAGGTCAGGCCCTGGGCGTAATTGACGTCCAGGTTCCACACCGCGCTGTTGAGCCAGAACAGGTTCAGGCCCGCTTCGGCTACGGTCAGCGTGGGGCTTTGGATGTCCAGGTGTACCTTCTGTAGGTAGCTGTCGACGTCTTTGTAGGCCAGTTGCAGGTTGGCGCTGAGTTGGTGGCCCTGGTCGCGCCACAACACACGGTCGCTACGCAGGCTGACCTGATCGGTGCGGCCACTGTTGTAAAACGTGGTGCGGCTGAGTTTGAACGGCGAGCGGTATTCGGCATGGCTGGCGAACAGGCTGTAGGTCCAGTAACCGTAGGGGATCGAGTAGAACAGGCTGTGGCTGCGGCTGTAGCGTGGCCCATGGTTAAGCGTGTCGCTGAAGCTCAGGTTGAGCGAGTCGTTGATTTGCAGCGGGCTGTCCAGGCTCAAGTTGATCGCATTGCGATCACGCCCGGTGCCGGCGCTGCCGAGGTTATCCACTCCCAGGCCCAGGGCCCAGCGCGAGGCACTGCTGCGCGAGCGCAGGATGATGCGCGACGCGCCCGCGGTGCTGCCTGGGGCGATGTCGGCGGTGAGGTCCACCGAGCGCAGGCGGTTGAGCTGGTCCAGGCCCTGTTCCAGATCTCGCAGGTTCAGTGGTTTGCCGAGCATCCCGGGGAAAGCCCCGCCCAATGACACCGGCAGGCTCTGGTCGGCCAGTTCGATAGCCTCCAGGTAGCCTTCTTCGACGCGAATATCCAGCGGTTGCCCGGCGGCGGGCGCACTGAGCAGGTAGGGGCGGCTGGCGATAAAACCGGCCTCGACATACAGCCGCGTGATCTCTGCCAGCAGGCGGTTGATCTGGGTGACGCCCATGCAAGGCGCCACGTAGGGCTCGATGTGTTTATCCAACTCGGCACGGCTGAACAGCGTGACCCCGGCCAGGCGCGTACCGCTCAAGGGCCAGCAGCGTTCGTCCTTGGCGATGTCTGTTGGCAAGGCCGGTGTGGCCGCTGGCGTACCGAAACTGCCACGTTGCATCTGGCGTTGGCGCTGCTCCAATTGTAATTGCTGCAGGTCGCGTTGCTGTTGCTGTTGCAAGCGCAGGGCTTCCTGGCCTGGCTGCGGCGCCTCGGCGCCAGCCACGGGCAGCGCCCACAGGCAGAGGAGGGCAATGCCCAGGTTCCGGGTACAACTCAAGTGTCCGGTTGAGAGCTGATTTGGCACTCGACATCCTTAACGTAGAAATACACACGATCCACCGCACGAGCTAAACCTTGAACTCAGCGCAGACTTGCCCCACTTGAGTGAGTGCTGAACGGTTTGTTACATCGCCGTAGGATTTATTGCACATTCTGTAAGAAAAATCGTGTGATGCAGTGCTCAAATGCACAAATTCAGTGCGCGAATAGGCATCTCAGCCCAAAAATCCTGATTTTTCAGGAGGCGGGAGGGGGCGGCGCGGTTTTGATTGTTGTTTGGGTGTCACCTAATCGGCGTGCCGCGGCCAGGAACTGGGCACCTTGCCCGGTCACCAGATTAGGCTTTTGAATCCATTGGATATTCTGTAGCCTTGCGCAGCTTTAAGCTGTACCCGTGCTTGATGAACAAAAACACTTCGTCCGGCGGCGCCCGAAGGGCTCCTGAGCCGGTGGTACACTCGACTTTCGCGCTACTGCGCCTGCAGGTCTTGCGAACATGACGCACATTTCCGAACGCCTACTGGTTCAAGCTCACCTCGACGCCAAGCAGCCCAAGGTGCTCAGCGCTGCCGAAGAGGCGAGCCTGCGAACCGCCATCGCCGCCGAGCTCAAGGCTCAGGACGCGGTGCTGGTTGCCCACTTTTATTGCGACCCGGTGATTCAGGCCCTGGCCGAAGAGACCGGTGGCTGTGTTTCCGATTCCCTGGAGATGGCGCGCTTCGGCGCCGCTCACCCGGCCAAAACCGTACTGGTGGCTGGCGTGCGCTTCATGGGCGAGACTGCCAAGATCCTTACGCCTGAAAAACGCATCCTGATGCCTACCCTGGAAGCCACGTGCTCCCTGGACCTGGGTTGCCCGGTGGATGAGTTTTCCGCGTTCTGCGATCAGCACCCCGAGCGCACCGTGGTGGTCTATGCCAACACCTCGGCGGCGGTCAAAGCTCGGGCGGATTGGGTGGTGACTTCCAGCTGCGCGCTGGAAATCGTCGAAAGCCTGATGGACAACGGCGAGACCATTATCTGGGGCCCGGACAAACATCTGGGCACCTACATCCAGCGCCAGACCGGTGCCGATATGCTGCTGTGGGACGGTGCCTGTATCGTCCACGAAGAGTTCAAGTCCAAGCAGCTCGAAGACATGAAGGCGCTGTACCCGGATGCGGCAATCCTGGTGCACCCGGAGTCACCGACTTCGGTGATCGAACTGGCGGACGCGGTGGGTTCCACCAGCCAGCTGATCGCCGCAGCGCAACGCTTGCCGAACAAAACCTTTATCGTCGCCACCGACCGCGGCATCTTCTACAAGATGCAGCAGCTGTGCCCGGACAAAGTCTTCGTCGAAGCGCCTACCGCCGGTAACGGTGCAGCCTGTCGCAGTTGCGCGCACTGCCCGTGGATGGCGATGAATACGCTGGAGCGCACGTTGCAATGCCTGCGTGAGGGCAGTAATGAGATCTTCGTGGAACCGGCGGTGATTCCGCAGGCGGTACGGCCGCTCAAGCGCATGCTCGACTTTACCCAGGCAGCACGGTTGAAACTGGCCGGCAACGCCTGATCCTCAGGCTGAGACAAATCAAAATGTGGGAGCCAGCTCCCACAGTTGATCTGTGATGCGCTTGAGTTACTTCTTTGGCTTCGGGATCTGCACCAGCTGGGTATCCGAATAGATGTCATGCCAGCTGCGTTTGTGTTTATCGAACAACGACCAGATAAACCCCAACCCCACGCACAGCCATGACGCAATCGACACCACAAAACGCAACAGTGCCTGCCACAGGCTGATCCGCGAGCCGTCAGCGTTCTGCACGCGCACGCCCCACACCTGCATGCCCAGGGTTTGCCCCGAATGGGTCCAGAACTTGGCGAAGAACCCGAACAGCACGAACAGCAGCAGAGTCGACAGCAACGGGTCACCGTCCAGCGCGCCGGACTCGGTGAGCGTGCGCATCTTCGCTTCGCCCACGAAGGCGATCCACACCAGCTTGTAGATAAACGCGGTGACGATCAGCAGGGCGGTGCACAGCAGGAAATCGTAGAACATCGCTGCCAGGCGACGGCCCAGGCCAACGGCGGGGAATTCGCCCTGGGGGCTCAACAGGGGTTTGGACATGGCAGGGCTCTCTGGAGAAAGCACGCAGTTTACGCAATGGCGCCCATAAAAAAGCCCCTGATGTCATATCAGGGGCTTTTTGTCGCAGAAAGGATCAGCCTTCTGCGTTTACTTCGTCAGCCTGCATGCCTTTCTGGCCTTGCACGGCAACGAAAGTCACTTTCTGGCCTTCCTTCAGGCTCTTGAAGCCATTGCCCTGAATTGCGCGGAAATGCACGAACAGATCCGGGCCGCTTTCAGGAGTGATAAAACCAAAGCCTTTTTCGTCGTTGAACCACTTGACGGTACCGCTCTGACGCTCAGCCATTTTCTTCTTTCCTTTGACGCTAAAAATTAATGACAGCCCCTTTCAAACGAAAGAGTACTGGGCTGGGTTGCAGGAAAGTAAGAGACGTCGAACGGGTTGTAGCAACTACTTGAGCTACTGCCCAGGTCCAGGTTCCAAGCGACCCATGCAAACACAGTGGGCAAACTCTACGCCAACTAATATGAAAAAAACAAGCCCTTGTGCAGGCCCTGATTTTACTGGGGCTCATGACACTTTGTTGAATGTTCTGATACTGGCTTATTCGATAGAGTTATTCACTTGTTATAGGGCGTCAGCTATAAAAAGCCTATCGTGAATGCACTGTTTTATGGCGGTTGCGTTACAGTTTAGTGCACATTAACGCAACCGCGTTACTTATAGAAACAGTCAATCAGCCACGGTAGTAACGTTGCGGAACGAATGGCATTTTACTTACACGCAGTGGCACCTTTTTCCCACGTACCATTGCGCAAACTTCGGTATCCAGTGCGACAAATGCGCTGTCCAGGTAACCCATTGCCAGAGGGCCGCCCAAGGTTGGACCAAAGCCTCCGCTGCAGACGCTGCCGATAACCGTACCTTGCGCATCGACAATTTCAGCGCCTTCACGCACCGGGGTACGCTCCTGCGGCAGCAGGCCTACGCGTTTGCGCGCCACACCGGTTTGCTGTTGAGTGAAGATGCGGTCGGCGCCCGGGAAGCCGCCGGCCCGTGCGCCATCGGCACGCCGAGCCTTGGAAATCGCCCACAGCAGGCTGGCTTCGATTGGCGTGGTGTCGGTGTTCATGTCGTGGCCGTACAAACACAAGCCGGCTTCCAGGCGTAGCGAATCGCGAGCGCCCAGGCCGATGGCCTGCACTTCGGTTTCGGCCAGCAGGCTGCGGGCCAGGCTCTCGGCATTGGCGGCCGGCACGGAGATTTCAAAACCGTCTTCACCGGTGTAGCCGGAGCGGCTGACGTAGCAGTCCACGCCCAGCAAACGCAGGGTGGCGAATTGCATGAAGGTCATCTGAGTGACTTCAGGGGCCAGGCGCGCCAATACTTTCACTGCCGCCGGGCCTTGCAGGGCCAGCAGGGCGCGTTCTTCGAACAGCGGTTCGATGGTGCATTGGTCGCCGATATGTGTACGCAGGTGCGCCAGGTCCTGGTCCTTGCAGGCGGCGTTGACCACCAGGAACAATTCGTCGTTGCCCAGGTTGGCGACCATCAGGTCGTCGAGGATGCCGCCTTGCTCATTGGTGAACATCGCATAGCGCTGCATGCCTACTGGCAGGTCGATGATATCGACGGGCACCAGGGTCTCCAGAGCCTTGGCGGCATTCGCGCCAGTGAGACGAATCTGGCCCATGTGGGAGACGTCGAACAACCCGGCCTGTTCACGGGTATGCAGGTGTTCCTTCATCACGCCCAATGGATACTGCACCGGCATGTCGTAGCCGGCGAAGGGCACCATGCGTGCGCCCAGTTCCAGGTGCAGGGCATGCAATGGGGTTTTCAACAGGGTTTCGGTGGACATATTCAGCTCCTGAAAAACGTGCCGACGCGCTTGTGGGCGTCAGCACTCGATAATGTTGACCGCCAAACCGCCACGGGCGGTTTCCTTGTATTTGCTTTTCATGTCGGCGCCCGTCTGGCGCATGGTGCGGATGACCTTGTCGAGGGACACAAAGTGCTGCCCGTCGCCACGCAGGGCCATGCGCACCGCATTGATCGCCTTCACCGAGCCCATGGCATTGCGCTCGATGCACGGCACCTGCACCAGCCCGCCAATTGGGTCGCAGGTCAGGCCGAGGTTGTGTTCCATGCCGATCTCGGCGGCGTTTTCCACTTGGGACACGCTGCCGCCCAGCACTTCGCAGAGTGCGCCTGCGGCCATGGAACAGGCCACGCCGACTTCGCCCTGGCAACCGACTTCGGCGCCTGAGATCGAAGCGTTTTCCTTGTACAAAATGCCGATGGCGGCGGCTGTGAGCAAAAAGCGCACCACACCGTCTTCGTTCGCGCCGGGGATGAAGCGCATGTAGTAGTGCAGCACGGCGGGAATGATCCCGGCCGCGCCATTGGTGGGCGCAGTGACCACGCGGCCGCCATTGGCGTTTTCTTCGTTGACCGCCAGCGCATACAGGTTGACCCAATCGAGCACCGACAGCGGGTCGCGCAGCGCCGACTCCGGGTTCTTGCACAACTGCCTGTGCAAGGCTGCAGCCCGGCGCTTGACCTTCAAGCCTCCGGGCAAGATGCCTTCGTTGCGACAGCCGGCATCGACGCAATCCTGCATGACTTGCCAAATCTTCAACAAACCGCTGCGGGTTTCCGCTTCCGGGCGCCAGGCGCTTTCATTGGTCAGCATCACCTGGCTGATAGACAGGCCATAGGTGGTGCAGTGGCCGAGCAAGTCCTTGGCGTGTTTGAACGGGAAGGTCAGGGGTGTGGCATCTTCGACGATACGGTCGGCGCCCGCCGCGTCTTCATCCACCACGAAACCGCCACCGACCGAGTAGTACTCGCGGCTGCGGGTCTGGATGCCGGCGGCGTCAAAGGCACGAAAGATCATGCCGTTGGGATGATAGGCAAGGGGCTTGCGAATCATCGCCAGGTGTTCTTTCTCGTTGAACGCAATGCTGTGTTCGCCGAGCAGGTTGAGGCGCCCGTCGCTGCGCATCTGCGCCAGGCGTGCTGCCACGGTTTCGGTATTCACGGTGTCCGGGTGTTCGCCTTCCAGGCCCAGCAACACGGCCTTGTCACTACCGTGGCCTTTGCCGGTGGCGCCCAGTGATCCGTAGAGTTCCACCTTGATGCCTGTGGTGGCCTCCAGCAGGTTGTCACGCTTGAGCCCCTCGACGAATCGAGCGGCGGCACGCATCGGGCCGACGGTGTGGGAGCTGGAGGGGCCGATGCCAATCTTGAACAGGTCGAACACGCTAAGGGACATGGTTGTTCTCCGGTTTCTTATTATTTTCTGAAAGCCGACTCGGTCAATGTGGGAGCCGGGCTTGCCCGCGATAACGGTGGGTCAGGCAACATCACTGTCGGCTGATACACCGCTATCGCAGGCAAGCCAGCTCCCACACTGGCCGCGTATCTCCCGTCAGATCAGGCGTAGCTCTCGATAGAAGGGCACGCACACACCAGGTTGCGATCGCCAAACACGTTGTCGACCCGGCCAACCGGCGGCCAGTACTTGCCTTCGATCAATGAAGCCACCGGGTACACCGCTTGTTCACGGCTGTATGGGTGGCTCCATTCGCCCACCAGTTCGGCTGCCGTGTGCGGTGCGTTCTTGAGTGGGTTGTCGTCTTTATCGAGGGTGCCGTTTTCTACTGCGCGAATCTCTTCGCGGATGGCGATCATGGCGTCGCAGAAGCGGTCCAGCTCTTCCTTGGATTCACTTTCGGTCGGCTCGATCATCAAGGTGCCGGCCACCGGGAACGACATGGTCGGCGCATGGAAACCAAAATCGATCAGGCGCTTGGCCACGTCGTCCACGCTGATGCCGCTGCTGTCTTTCAATGGGCGCAGGTCCAGGATGCATTCGTGGGCCACCAGGCCATTGCTGCCGGTGTACAGCACCGGGTAGTGCTCTTCCAGGCGACGGGAAATGTAGTTGGCATTCAGGATCGCCAACTGCGACGCACGCTTGAGGCCGGCGCCGCCCATCATGCTGATGTACATCCAGGTGATCGGCAGAATGCTCGCGCTGCCGAACGGCGCAGCGCACACCGCGCCTTCCTTGCGTTCCATGGCTGCGTGGCCGGGCAGGAATGGCGTGAGGTGCGATTTGACGCCAATCGGGCCAACGCCCGGGCCGCCACCGCCGTGGGGAATGCAGAAGGTTTTGTGCAGGTTCAGGTGGGACACATCGCCGCCGAACTTGCCCGGTGCGCACAGGCCGACCATGGCGTTCATGTTGGCGCCGTCGATGTACACCTGGCCGCCGTTGTCATGAATGATCCCGCAGATTTCGCGAATACCTTCCTCGAACACGCCGTGGGTAGAGGGGTAGGTGATCATCAGTGCTGCGAGGTGCTCGCGGTGCTCGATGGCCTTGGCGCGCAGGTCTTCGATATCGACGTTGCCGCGTGCATCGCAAGCGGTGACCACCACGCGCATGCCGGCCATGTTGGCGGTCGCAGGGTTGGTACCGTGGGCTGACGACGGGATCAGGCAGATGTCGCGACGTTCTTCGCCACGGCTCTGGTGATAGGCACGGATGGCCAAGAGGCCGGCGTACTCACCCTGGGAACCGGCGTTGGGTTGCAGGGAGATCGCGTCGTAACCGGTGGCCGCGCAGAGCATGGCTTCCAGTTCGCTGGTCAGTTGCTGGTAGCCGGCGCTTTGCGCGGCGGGGGCGAACGGGTGCAGGGCACCGAATTCGGCCCAGGTCACCGGGATCATTTCGCTGGCGGCGTTGAGCTTCATGGTGCACGAGCCCAGCGGGATCATGGTGCGGTCCAGGGCCAGGTCCTTGTCGGCCAGCTTGCGCAGGTAGCGCATCAGCTCGGTTTCCGAGTGATAACGGTTGAACACCGGGTGGCTGAGGATCGGCGACTGACGCAGCAATGCGCTTGGCAGGGTGCTTTCGGTTGCAGCAAAGGGTGGCAGGGTTTTGCCGTCGGCGAAGATGGCCCACAAGGCTTGGATATCGGCCTGGGTGGTGGTTTCGTCGACCGACAGGCCTACGCGCTCGCCATCTACCACACGCAGGTTGATGCGCTGGGCGCGGGCCTTGTCGTGCAGGGCTGCGGTGTGGGCGCCGGTGTGGATTGTCAGGGTGTCGAAGAAGTGTGCCTGCTCGACTTTCTGGCCCAGGGCCGTCAAACCCTTGGCCAGGATCGCGGTCAGCTGGTGAATGCGCTGGGCGATCTGCGTCAGGCCCTTGGGGCCGTGGTACACGGCGTACATGCTGGCGATATTGGCCAGCAGCACTTGCGCGGTGCAGATGTTGCTGGTGGCTTTCTCGCGGCGGATATGTTGCTCGCGGGTTTGCATGGCCAGGCGCAGGGCCGGCTTGCCGAAGCGGTCGACGGAAACACCGACCAGACGGCCTGGCATGTCGCGCTTGAACGCATCCTTGGTGGAGAAGTACGCCGCGTGCGGGCCACCGAAGCCCAGTGGCACGCCAAAGCGTTGTGCGCTGCCAATGGCGACGTCGGCACCGAATTCACCCGGCGGCGTCAGCAGGGTCAGGGCCATCAGGTCGGCGGCTACGGCGACCAGGGCGTTGGCGGCGTGGAAGCGCTCGGTCAGCTCGCGGTAATCGAATACATCGCCGTTACTGGCCGGGTATTGCAGCAGGGCACCGAAGAACGCGCTGACGTCGGTCAGTTCACGCTCATCGCCGACCACCACATCGATGCCCAAAGGTTCAGCACGGGTGCGCAATACGTCGAGGGTTTGCGGGTGGCTGTGCACCGACGCGAAGAACGCGTGGCTGCCTTTGTTCTTGCTCAGGCGCTTGCAGAAGGTCATGGCTTCAGCAGCGGCGGTGGCTTCGTCAAGCAGGGAGGCGTTGGCAATCGGCAGGCCGGTGAGGTCGCTGATCAGGGTCTGGAAATTCAGCAGGGCTTCCAGGCGGCCTTGGGAAATCTCGGGTTGATACGGCGTGTAGGCGGTGTACCAGGCCGGGTTTTCCAGCAGGTTGCGCAGGATCGGCGACGGCGTGTGGCAGTTGTAATAGCCCTGGCCGATGTAGGTCTTGAACAGTTGGTTCTGGCTGGCGATGGCCTTGATCTTGGCCAGGGCCTCGGCTTCGCTCAGGCCGTCTTCCAGGCCGAGCACGCTGGTGCCCTTGATGCTTTCCGGGATGACGCTGGCGCTCAGGGCTTCGAGGGAATCAAACCCCAGGCTGGCGAGCATTTGCTGCTCATCTTCCTGGCGCGGGCCGATGTGGCGGGCGATGAATTCGTTGGCGGTGGTCAAATTAACGGTCATGGCGCGCTCCTCAGGCTTCAGCGTTGGCTTTGATCAGGCGGTCGTACGCATCCTGATCCAACAGCTTAGCCACTGCATCGGCATCGGCGGGTTTAAAACGGAAGAACCAGCCTTCGCCCATCGGGTCTTCGTTGACCAGTTCCGGGCTGCCATCGAGCTTGTCGTTGACTTCGAGGACTTCACCGTCCAACGGCATGTACACACCACTGGCAGCTTTTACCGACTCCACCGTGGAGGCTTCGGCGCCCTTGGTATAAGCCTGCAACTCCGGCAGTTGCACGAAAACCACGTCACCCAGCGCGTTCTGCGCAAAAGCGGTGATACCCACGGTGACGCTGCCATCGGCTTCGGCGCGCAGCCATTCGTGATCTTCAGTGAAACGCAACTCGCTCATGGAAACTCCTCAGGGCCAGAATCGTCTGGTGGACGGGATTGGAATAATGAGGAGTTGCTTAGCAATATCGCGGCCAACGTTATTAAGTCGTTATAGATCAAAGAGTTAATAAATTCAGCCATAGGCTTAATCGAATGTGCTGTAGCGTTTTCGCTACAGTCGAGTGCGTGAAAAAAAGCCTATGTGGATCAAAGCCTTGCATGGCGCGCAAAAAACAGGGTTGTAGCGATATCGTTACGCTGTAGCGCTTTCAGTACACGGAATGTCGTTCTCAGACCAAATCTGTAATGCGGTTTCTGTGGGGGCTTGCCTGCGATAGCGGTCTACCCGTCACTAAGGAGTTGGATGACCCGACGCTATCGCAGGCAAGCCAGCTCCCACAGTTGAACCGAGTTTATTCCGTCAGGGTTTGTTGGGAATGCCGTATTTGCGCAGGCGATGGGCGATAGCCGTGTGGGAGGTTTGTAGCCGGCTGGCCAGTTGGCGGGTCGAGGGGTAGCGGCTGTAGAGGCTTTCCAGCAGGCTGCGCTCGAAATCTTCCACGGCCTGTTCCAGGCTGTCGACTTCACCATCGCTCTGGCGCGCCACGGAGGTGCCGGCGATGTCCAGGTCGCCGATGTCCACCAGGCTGCTTTCGCAGATGGCGGCAGCGCGGAAGATCACGTTTTGCAACTGCCGCACGTTGCCCGGCCAGTGGTTGCCCAGCAGGGCTGGATAGGTACCCGGCGCCAGGCGGCAGACCGGGCGCTGGATCTGCGCGCAGGCTTGCTGCATGAAGTAGCGCGCCAGCAGCAGGATGTCCTGGCCGCGTTCACGCAAGGGCGGCACGGCGACGTTGAGCACGTTGAGGCGGTAAAACAGGTCTTCGCGAAAGGTGCCTTCGCTGACCATCTTTTCCAGGTCGCGGTGGGTGGCGCTGAGGATGCGCACATTGACCTTCACTTCGCGGTCACCACCCACGCGGCGAAAGCTGCCGTCATTGAGAAAACGCAGCAGCTTGGCTTGCAGGTACGGCGACATCTCACCGATCTCATCGAGGAACACCGTGCCCTGGTTGGCCAGCTCCATCAGCCCTGGTTTGCCACCGCGTTGCGCGCCGGTAAAGGCGCCAGGGGCATAGCCGAACAATTCGCTTTCGGCGAGGTTCTCCGGCAGTGCCGCGCAGTTCAGTGCCAGAAACGGCGCACTGTGGCGCGCACTGATGGCGTGGCAGGCGCGGGCCACCAGTTCTTTGCCGGTACCGGTTTCGCCCTGGATCAGCAGCGGTGCATCCAGCGCCGCCACCCGTTGCGCCCGCGCCTTGAGCGTGCGGATCGCCGGGGACTCGCCCAGCAGCGCATCAAACCCTTCGGCATGGTCATGGTGCAGCGCCGACAGTTGTTCGCCGATGCGGTTGGGCTGGTAGAGGGTAAGCAGGGCGCCGGCGTCGGTGATTGGCGTGGCGCCCAGCAGCAGGGTCTGGCCGTTGACGCTGATCTCGCGCAACGGCAATCGAAAGCCCTGGTCCAGCAAGGTTTCCAGCAAGGCCGGATCCTCGAACAGCTCGGCGATGCTCTCACCGGCCGGTTCACGCCCGTACAAGGCGATCAGCGCCGGATTGGCCAGCAGGATCTTGCCTGCACTGTCCAGGGCCAGCACCGGGTCGGTCATGGCCGCCAGCAGGGCGTCGAGTTGCAAGTGGCGACGCTGGCCCGGAAGGATGTCGACGACCTTTACCGCCTGCACGCCGTGCACGCTGAACAACGCATCGCGCAGTTCTTCAAGCACCTCGGCGCTGAGGGTCGGCGCATCGATATAGACATTGGGCGGCACCATTTCCACCGCATCCAGATTGAGATTGCGCCCACCGAGCAAGGCCAGGACTTCCTGGGTGATGCCGACGCGGTCGATGAAGCTGACGTGGATACGCATGGGGCGGATCTTGATTCTGGAGTGCTGAGGGTGGCCAGTATGCCTTGGAGCCGGTGGAGATCAAAATGTGGGAGCTGGCTTGCCTGCGATGGCGGTGGGTCAGTTACCGAAAATATCGTCTGACACGTCGCTATCGCAGGCAAGCCAGCTCCCACATTCGATTGGGGGGGCAGGTTATTCCAGGTGTTCGGGTTTGACCGGGTCGCCGGATTTCATATCCAACTGGTGGCGCACATCCTCAAACATCAGATCGTAATGCTTGTGCTGTGAACCGACGCTGCTATGGGTCTTGGGAATGCCGTATTTTTCGACAATCTTGGTCACATTGCTGGCGAAGTTATAGGCCTGGTCCTTGGGCAGGAAAAAGGTTTCCTTCATGCCCTTGCCCTGGATGCTGCCATGCAGGGTGAACTGCATGCCTTTGCCTTCGCGGTCATCCGTGACGACTTCGTAGTCCAGGCACAGGTCGTAGCTGACATCGTCCTTGTTAAGCGCGTGTCGCTCGATATGCAGGTGGCCGGGTTCAAAGATAGCCATAGGCGTTTCTCCTCAACTTCACAGGTAGGTGATGCCAGGTTTGGCCGTGCTGATGCGTGTGCCGGCGCTGCCCTGGACGATGGCTTCGATGTCCGAGAGTGAACCGATCACCGCAGTTTTGCCAGTCTGGCGGGCGAACTCGCAGGCGGCTTGGACCTTGGGCCCCATGGAGCCGGCGGCGAAGCCGAGTTTTTCCATGTCGTCGGGGTGGGCCTGGCCGATGGCCTTCTGGGTGGGCTTGCCGAAGTCGATAAAGGCGGCGTTGACGTCGGTGGCGATCACCAGCAAATCGGCCTCCAGTTGCGTGGCCAGCAAGGAGGAACACAGGTCTTTGTCGATCACGGCTTCAATGCCGCGCAGCTTGCCGTCTTCGCCATACATCGTCGGGATGCCGCCGCCACCGGCGCAGATCACGATGGCTTTTTTCTCCAGCAGCCATTTGATCGGGCGAATTTCAAAGATGCGTTTGGGGCGCGGGCTGGCGACCACGCGGCGGTATTTGTCGCCATCGGGCGCGATGGCCCAACCTTTCTCGGCGGCGAGTTTCTCGGCTTCGGCTTTGGCATACACCGGGCCGATGGGCTTGGTAGGGTTCTGGAAGGCCGGGTCCTTGGCGTCCACTTCGACCTGGGTGAGCAGGGTGGCGAACGGCACTTCAAAGTCCAGCAGGTTGCCCAGTTCCTGTTCGATGATGTAGCCGATCATGCCCTCTGTCTCGGCGCCCAGCACGTCCAACGGATAGGGCGAGACGCTGGTGTAGGCCGCCGCCTGCAATGACAGCAGGCCCACTTGCGGGCCATTGCCGTGGGCGATCACCAACTCGTTGCCGGGGTGGATCTTGGCGATCTGTTCGGTGGCGATGCGGATATTGGCGCGTTGGTTGTCTGCGGTCATGGGTTCACCACGACGCAGGAGGGCGTTGCCGCCCAGGGCTACGACGATGCGCATACAGAATGTCCTTCTAGAATGATCGTTCCCACGCTCTGCGTGGGAATGCCCCCCCGGACGCTCTGCGTCCGCTCTTGTGGCGCAGAGCGCCACTGGCTGCATTCCCACGCGGAGCGTGGGAACGATCAGAGTGGTGTTAGATATCCGCCAACGCCGACACCAGAATCGCCTTGATGGTATGCATGCGGTTTTCCGCCTGCTCGAAGGCGATATTGGCCGGCGACTCGAACACCTCTTCGGTCACTTCCACGCCATTGGCCAGGTGCGGATAGCGTGCCGCGATGTCCTTGCCGACCTTGGTTTCACTGTTGTGGAACGCCGGCAGGCAATGCATGAATTTCACCCGAGGGTTGCCCGAGGCTTTCATCATCTTGGCGTTGACCTGGTACGGCAGCAGTTGCTCGATGCGCTCGTCCCACGCTTCCACCGGTTCGCCCATGGACACCCAGATATCGGTGTGGATGAAGTCCACACCTTTCACGGCTTCTTTCGGGTCTTCGGTGATGGTGATGCGTGCGCCGCTTTCCTCGGCAAAGGCCTGGCATTGCTTGATGAAATCTTCATGGGGCCACAGCGCTTTGGGCGCGCCGATGCGCACGTCCATGCCCAGCTTGGCGCCGATCATCAGCAGCGAGTTGCCCATGTTGTAGCGGGCGTCCCCGAGGTAAGCGTAGCTGATGTCATGCAGCGGCTTGTCGCTGTGTTCACGCATGGTCAGGGTGTCGGCGATCATCTGGGTCGGGTGGAATTCGGCGGTGAGGCCGTTGAACACCGGCACACCGGCGAACTTGGCCAGCTCTTCGACGATTTCCTGCTCAAAGCCACGGTATTCAATGGCATCGAACATCCGGCCCAGTACGCGGGCGGTGTCTTTCATGCTTTCTTTGTGGCCGATCTGCGACGACACCGGGTCGATATAGGTGACGTGGGCGCCTTGGTCATGGGCCGCGACTTCGAAGGCACAGCGAGTGCGGGTCGAGGTCTTTTCGAAGATCAGCGCGATGTTCTTGCCTTGCAGGTGCGGACGCTCGGTGCCGGTGTATTTGGCGCGTTTGAGATCGCGGGACAGGTCCAGCAGGTAATGCAGCTCGCGAGTGGTGTGGTGCATCAGCGACAGCAGGCTGCGGTTGCGCATATTGAAAGCCATGATGGAATCTCCTTAATAGTCGATAGGGTCGCGGATGATCGGGCAGGTCATGCAGTGGCCGCCACCACGGCCTCGGCCGAGTTCACCGGCGCTGATGGTGATCACTTCCACACCGGCCTTGCGCAGCAGGGTGTTGGTGTAGGTGTTGCGGTCGTAGCCAATCACCACGCCCGGTTCCACGGCCACCACGTTGTTGCCGTCATCCCATTGCTCGCGTTCGGCGGCGAAGCTGTTGCCGCCGGTCTCGACGACGCGCAGGGCCTTGAGGTTGAGCGCTGCGGCCACGGTTTCGAGGAAGTTGGTTTTCTCGCGCTGAATGTCGATGCCGTGGGGCTTGCTCTCGTCAGGGCGCAGGGTGAAAGGCACGATCTGGTTGACCACTTCGGGGAAGACGGTGACCAGGTCGCGGTCGCAGAAGCTGAACACGGTGTCCAGGTGCATCGCGGCGCGGGATTTGGGTAGGCCGGCAACGATGACGCGTTCCACGGCTTTGTTCTGGAACAGGTTACGCGCCAGTTGGCCGATGGCCTGGTGGGACGAGCGTTCGCCCATGCCGATCAATACCACGCCGTTGCCAATCGGCATCACGTCGCCGCCTTCCAGCGTCGCGGCGCCATGTTCCTGGTCGGGGTCGCCGTACCAGATCTGGAAGTCCGCGTTGGTGAACTCAGGGTGGAATTTATAGATGGCGCTGGTCAGCAGGGTTTCCTGGCGGCGCGCCGGCCAGTACATCGGGTTGAGCGTCACGCCGCCGTAGATCCAGCAGGTGGTGTCGCGGGTGAACTGGGTATTGGGCAGCGGCGGCAGGATGAAACTGGCGTGGCCGAGAAAATCGCGGAACATCTCGATGGTCTTGCCACCGAAGCTGCTCGGCAGGTCGTCGGCCGATACGCCGCCAATCAGGTACTCGCTGATTTTGCGCGGCTCCAGGCTGCGCAGCCACGAACCGACTTCATCGACCAGGCCCAGGCCTACGGTGTTGGCGGTGATCTTGCGTTCCAGAATCCAGTCCAGCGCTTCGGGGTTGGCGACGATGTCGGTGAGCAGGTTGTGCATTTCCAGCACATCAATGTCCCGCTCGCGCATCTTGGTCACGAAGTCGAAGTGGTCGCGCTTGGCCTGGGCCACCCACAGCACGTCATCGAACAGCAGCTCGTCGCAGTTGTTGGGGGTCAGCCGCTGGTGGGCCAAACCTGGGGAGCACACCATGACTTTGCGCAGTTTGCCGGCTTCGGAATGTACGCCGTACTTCACTTTTTCCGTGGTCATTACAGATCCTCCAGTGAACAACAATTACAGGGTCAGGAAGCCGTCGTAGAGCCCATAGGCCGCCACCAGGGCGCCAATGACCACTGCGGCGAAAATCAGCTTCTCGACGGGGGTGAAAATCGGTTTGCCCAGTTCACGCTTGGCTTTGGCGAACAGGATCGCGCCAGGGGCATAGAGCAGGGCGGAGAGCAGCAGGTATTTGGTGCCGCCGGCGTAGAGCAGCCAGATCGCATAGATCAGGGCGATAGCGCCGATGAACAGGTCTTTCCTGCGCTCTTTGAGGGCGTTCTCGTAGGTCTCGCCGCGCACCGCCAGCAACAGGGCGTAGGCCGCCGACCACAGGTAAGGCACTAGGATCATCGAGGTGGCGAGGTAGATCAGTGACAGGTAGGTGCTGGCGGAAAACAGCGTGATCACCAGGAATATCTGCACCATTGCGTTGGTCAGCCACAGGGCGTTGACCGGCACATGGTTGGCGTTTTCCTTGCGCAGGAACTCCGGCATGGTGTGGTCCTTGGCGGCGGCGAACATGATCTCCGCACACAGCAGCACCCAGGACAGCAGCGCGCCGAGCAGGGAGATGATTAAGCCCACGCTGATCAGCACCGCGCCCCAGTGGCCCACCACATGCTCCAGCACGGCGGCCATCGACGGGTTTTGCAGTTTGGCCAGTTCCGGCTGGGTCATGATCCCTAGGGACAGCACGTTCACCAGCATCAGGAACAGCAGCACAGTGATAAAGCCGATCACGGTGGCCTTGCCCACGTCACTGCGTTTCTCGGCACGGGACGAGAAGATGCTCGCGCCTTCGATGCCGATAAACACCCACACGGTGACGAGCATCATGTTGCGCACCTGGTTCATCACACTGCCCAGGTCCGGGTTTTTAACGCCCCAGATGTCAGCGGTGAAGATGTCCAGCTTGAACGCGAACAGGGCGATGAGCACGAACAGCAGTAGCGGCACCACTTTGGCGACGGTGGTCACCAGGTTGATGAACGCCGCTTCCTTGATCCCGCGCAGCACCAGGAAATGCACGGCCCATAACAGCACTGACGCAGCGATCACCGCCGTCGGGGTATTGCCCTCGCCAAAGACCGGGAAGAAATAGCCCAAGGTGCTGAACAGCAACACGAAGTAGCCGACGTTGCCCAGCCAGGCGCTGATCCAGTAGCCCCAGGCGGATGAAAAGCCCATGTAGTCGCCGAAACCGGCCTTGGCGTAGGCGTAGACCCCGCCGTCGAGGTCAGGCTTGCGGTTGGCGAGGGTCTGGAACACGAAGGCGAGGGTCAACATGCCGATGGCGGTAATCACCCAGCCGATCAACACCGCACCGACATCGGCGCTGGCGGCCATGTTTTGTGGCAATGAAAAGATACCGCCGCCAATCATCGAGCCGACGACAAGTGCGACCAGGGCGCCTAGTCGAAGTTTTCCGGGAGTTTCAGACATTGCATGACTCCAATGCAGGAGAAGAGAGACCACAGAATAATTCCGTGCGCTAATCAAACAGCTGACTCAGATCACTTCATTGGCACATTCCATTGTGAATTAACGACTTAGGGTGAGGTTTTTGCGGGCGAACAAGTCCCGCAAAGGCGCTTGATAGAGCGCTCTTTGCTTTGTGGTTAATCATTTGGTCGAGGACATGGGTGTTGACGCTAGTTCGTATTTGCGAATGTGCAAATTTTTTGTACGTTGTTTGACTATCGCTTCATAATTGACGTATTTAAATTCTAAATAAGCCTAAACTTCCTACCTTTACATATCCTTATGTTATGACAACGTCATTAATCTGAATTACTTATGTGCGCAGTTGTCGCACAACCGTTTATTTCGAGGAAGCTGCATGTCCCAACCCGCCCAGAAACTTCGGCTCAGTGCCCTGATTGCCCTGGTGGTGGGCTCGATGATTGGCGGCGGCATCTTTTCATTGCCGCAGAACATGGCTGCCCGTGCCGAAGTGGGGGCCATCTTGATCGGCTGGGCGATCACCGCCATCGGCATGCTGACCCTGGCCTTTGTGTTCCAGACGTTGGCGAACCGTAAGCCCGAACTGGACTCCGGGGTGTATGCCTACGCCAAGGCGGGTTTTGGCGATTACATGGGCTTTTCATCCGCCTGGGGTTACTGGATCAGTGCGTGGATGGGCAATGTCGGTTATTTCGTCTTGCTATTTAGCACCCTCGGCTACTTTTTTCCGGCGTTCGGCCAGGGCAATACGCCGCTTGCCATCGGCTGCGCGTCGCTGTTGCTGTGGGCCGTACATTTTCTGGTGATGCGCGGGATCAAAGAGGCAGCGTTCATCAATCAGGTGACGACGGTGGCGAAGATCGTGCCGCTGCTGATGTTTATCGTGATCGCCGCCGTTGCATTCAAGGCGGATATTTTCACCCGCGATATCTGGGGAATGGGTAACCCGCAGATGGGCAGCGTGGTCGAGCAGGTGCGCCACATGATGCTGGTCACGGTGTTTGTGTTTATCGGGATCGAAGGCGCCAGTGTGTATTCGGCGCGGGCGCAGAAACGCTCGGACGTGGGGCGCGCCACGGTGATTGGTTTCGTGGGCGTGCTGGCCTTGCTGGTGCTGGTGAATGTGTTGTCCCTGGGCATCATGAGCCAGCCGGAGCTGGCGCAATTGCAGAACCCGTCCCTGGCCGGTGTGTTGGAGCATATCGTCGGGCCTTGGGGCGCGGTATTGATCAGTATCGGCCTGGCGGTTTCGCTGCTCGGCGCGTTGCTCTCCTGGGCGCTGCTGTGCGCGGAAATCCTCTATGCCACCGCCCAGGACAAGACCATGCCGGCGTTCCTGAAGAAGGAAAACGCCAATCAGGTGCCGGTCAATGCCTTATGGCTGACCAACGTGATGATCCAGGCATTCCTGGTGATCACGCTGTTTTCCGCCAGCACCTACACCACCCTGATCTACCTGGCTTCCTCAATGATCCTGGTGCCTTATTTGTGGTCGGCGGCCTATGCGGTGCTGTTGAGCGCGCGCGGCGAAACCTATGCAGGCTGGCAGCGCCGGCGCATGAAAGATCTGCTGGTGGGGCTGGTTGCCCTCGGTTATGCGATCTGGCTGCTGTATGCGGGGGGCTTGAAGTACTTGCTGCTGTCGGCGTTGCTGTACGCACCGGGTGTGATCCTGTTTGCCCTGGCCAAGCGCGAGCAGGGCCAACCCTTGTTTACCACCGTGGAAAAAGGCATTTTCAGCGGCGTGATCGCGGGCGCCGGGTTAGCCGCGTATGGGCTGTATAGCGGGGTATTGTCACTGTGAGACTGGCGTATCAACCGCCCTACGACTGGGCGGCGATGCTGGGGTTCCTATCGGCGCGGGCGATTACCGGGTTGGAAACCGTGGTCGCCGGGGTGTATCGGCGCAGTATCAGTGTGGCGGGCCGACATGGCTGGGTCAGCCTCGAACCGGGCGTGGGGGATTGGCTGGAGGTGACGGTCGACTTTCCCGAGCCTGCAGCGATGCCTGAGATCGAGCGGCGCTTGCGCAGGATGTTTGATCTGGATGCGGTGCCTGAGGTGATCAACGCGCAATTGTCGCAAGACCCCCTGATGGCGCAACTGGTTGCGGCCCGCCCTGGCCTGCGGTTGCCAGGCACCTGGGACGGGTTGGAACTGGCGATTCGTGCAGTGCTGGGCCAGCAGATCACCGTGGTGGCGGCGATTCGCCTGGCGGGCAAGTTGGTGGCGCAGTATGGCCAGACCCTGCAAACCCCGCACGCCGGTATTACCCACCTGTTTCCGACACCTGAAGTGCTGGCGGCGGCAGACCTAGCCACCTTGGGCATGCCCAAGGCGCGGGGCCGTACTCTGTCCGGTGTGGCCCAGGCGCTGTTGGATGATCCTCAGCTTTTCGAACCCAAGGCCAGCCTCCAGGACGGCGTTGCACAGCTGGTTGCGTTGCCGGGGATTGGAGAGTGGACCGCGCAGTACATCGCCATGCGCCAGTTGCGCGAGGTGGATGCATTTGCGTCGGGGGATATCGGGCTGATCAATGCTTTGGCAGCCTTGGAAGGTGGGCCGGTGTCGGCGCGGCAGTTATTGGCGCGGGCCGAGGCGTGGCGGCCGTTGAGGGCGTATGCGGCGCAGCATTTGTGGACGTCGTTGAACCGCGGGGATTGATAGCGACGGTGATGGCCCCATCGCGGGCAAGCCCGGCTCCCACACTGATCCAGTGGGAGCTGGCTTGCCTGCGATAGCGGTGCCCAGGTCACCACTGAGGTCGGTGTGACCCTAACTCCACCGCCGGTAAATCCCACTGCAACGGCGTGCCACTGATGCTCAGCGGCGCCAGTAGCCGGTGGGCCTGACCCCAGGCTGTCTGCTCCACCACCAGGCCTTGGTCATTGATATCTTCTTCGCGCAATGCCGCTTGCTGTGGCACTTGCCCGGCCGCCACCAGCAACTTCGCCGTACGCGCCAACGACAAGCGCGCCGAACCGCCGCGTCCGGAGTCCAGGCGCTCGGCCAAAGCTCGGATCGCGCTGGCGGCCATCAAATAGCCGGTGGCGTGATCCAGCGCCTGCACCGGTAGCGGCAGCGGTTTATCCGTCTGTTTCCAGGCCATGCCGGCCTCGGCAATCCCGCTGCTCATCTGCACCAGGCTGTCAAAGCCACGACGATTACGCCATGGGCCGCTCCAGCCGTAGGCGTTGAGGCTGACGTCGATCAGTCCGGGGGCGATGTGCTGTCGTTCGCCAAGGGTATAACCGAGTTGCTCCAGGGCATCGGCGCGGTAACCGTGGAACAGGATGTCGGCGTCCTTGAGCAACGCTTCGAACACTTGCCGGTCGTCGTGGCTCGTTAGATCCAGGCGGGCGCAGCGTTTACCCAGGGTCATTTCCGGGACGACGCCAGGTTCGTTCCAGGTGGGCGAGTCGATGCGCAGTACGTCGGCGCCTAAGCCTGCGAGGAAACGACTGGCCACCGGGCCGGCTAGCACCCGGGTCAAATCCAGCACCTTGATGCCGGCCAGTGGGCGAGCGGCTGAGCCAAGCCAGGGTTTGTCGATGCCGGGTTCGAAGACCTGACGCTGGATCAACGCTTCGGCGTTTACCGCCAAGCCTTGGGGATGCTGCTGCCAGGCTTGCCAGCTACGCATTTGCGCGGCACAACCGCCCGCATCGACAACCGCCTGTTCCAGTTCGGCGGCTTTCCAGGTCGCGACTCTACTCTCCATGGCGGCGCGATCAGCGGCAGGCCCCAATACCCGCTCGGCCGCTGCGCGGTGATGGGGCGCGTTGGTGTGCAGACGGATCCAGCCATCGGCGCTGGCGTAATCACCCGCTACCGGGTCCCACAAAGGCGGCACTTGCCACCCCACGGGGCGAATCGACGAGGAGAACCACAACGAGGCCAGGCGCCGATCCACGCTGACGCTGGGCAGGCGCCCGGTTTGTTGCTCAATCAACTGGGCGATAGCCTGGCCCGCGGCGCCGATGCTGGCGGCCGCCAGGTCTGTCACGGCGAAGGTCGAGGGCAAGGCGCCGGCCTGGGTCTGGGGCAGTGGGGCGTGCGGTAAAGCGAGTGCGGCTTGGATGGGAGTCAGCAGGTCTGTCATCAAAGGCCCTCCGTAAGAGAAGGCCCACTATAGAAGATCATCCCACCGGTGTGGCAACCCCAGGGATCAAGGGCAGTTCGATGCTGGCGATAAAGCCGCCATCGGGATGGTTGGCCAGGATTAGGTTACCGCCATGGCGCTCGGCGGCGCGACGGGCGATGGCCAGGCCCAGGCCATGGCCTTGGGCGGTCTGGCCTGGCGCCCGGTAGAACGGCTCGCCCAATTGGCTCAGGTGCTCGGCTTCAACGCCGGGGCCGTGGTCGCGTACGCTGATCAAAATGCGCCCGCCTTGATGCTGGGCCTGCAATTCAATCGGTTCGCCCACCGGGTTGAAGCGCTGGGCATTGCGCAGCAGGTTGTCCACGGCGCGTTCGATCATGGTCGGCCAGCCTTTAAGCTGCAAGTCATTGGCAGTCGTCAGTTGCACCACTTGCTCGGGGGCACTGAGTTGGGCGTCCTTTTGCAGCGTTTTAAGCAACGAGGTGAGGTCGATGTCTTCGGCGCTGGCGTTGTCGGCGTCGACCCGTGCCAACACCAGGATCTCGCTGATCAAGGCTTCCAGGCGGTCGCATTCGCGGGTCAGGCGCGGCCAGAGTTTTTCCCGTTCTTCGGGGCTGGCGCGTTCGGCCAGGGCCAGGGCGATACGCAAGCGCGCCAACGGCGAGCGCAGTTCGTGGGAGACGTCGCGCAGCAACTGGCGCTGGCTGCCGATCAGGCTTTGCAGGCGTGCGCCCATGCGGTTGAAGTCGTTGGCCAGTACGCCGAATTCATCGCGCCTGTTGGCCAGTTGCGCCAGGCTGTTCTGTTGATAAGTGGTTTGCCCCAGATCATGCACCGCGCCGCGCAAACGGCTGAGTGGGCGGGTGATGGACAAGGTCACCAGCAGGCTGAACAGGGTCAGCACCACCAGGGTAATCGCCAATGCACTGAGCGGCCACAGCAGGCTGCTGCGGTGCCAGGCGTCCAGCTCCGGGTGAGGAATACGGTAGATCAGCAGGTAGGTATCGCCGGTTTTATCGCTGGTGTATTCGGCGGTCAGGCGTCGCCACGGCAGGTGGCCGTCCTGGCTGTCGTTCTGGCGGGCTTCGAAGGCGGCGGCGCGGCGCGGGAAGGTACCGCGCACCACTGGCTCGCCGCTTTCGTTAAGCACTTGCACGTCGATGTGGTACTGGCGTTTGCGCTGCTGCAGCAACTCCTGGGCGGCGTCTTCGCCCTGGGTTTCGTAGAGCTGCGTCCACTCTTGGGCCAGGTTGTTGAGGCCAGGGTGGCGGCTGAGAATCCAGGCGTCCTGGTTGAGCATGTGCCCAAGCAGGATCGACAAACCGGCAACCAGGGCGATGGCCAGCCAGAAACTCGCCAGGATACGCCAGAACAATGAACGCACAGGAAACCCTCAAACAGGAAAAGCCCAGCGGCGCGAACCACTGGGCTGAGGTGAAGCTAGGTCATTATTGCGCTTTTTGCGCTTGCTGGGCTTTCCAGGCCTGGAACTCTTTCCATTCGGCGCGGCGCTCGGCTTGTTTCTTGACGATTTCGTCGTACTTCTTCTGCTGGTCGGGCTTGAGCACGGCACGGATATCAGTCTGGGTTTTCTGCTTGCCGGCGGCGATTTCGTCCTGCATCGCCTTCTGGTCAGCAGCTGGCAGTTTGTCCAGGTACTTTTTGACCAGGTCTTTGCGGGCGTGCCATTGGTCACCCATCAGCTTGCGGATCTGCTCGCGCTGTTCCTTGCTCAAGTCCAGCTGGCTGAACGGGCCGCCTTTGCCACGCGGACCGTGTTCACCGTGGCCTGGGCCGCCCATCATGTGGCTTTCAGGACCACCCATCGGGCCTGGGCCTTCCGGCATTGCCATGGCAACGGTGGGCAGGGCAGTGGCGAGCATCAAAGCGATAAGGGTCTTGCGCATGGTGATTCTCCTGTCTCTATTCCGGTGAGTCCGGATGTGAGTAGGTTACGCAGCGCAAGGTCAGCGGCGGTCAGGGGAGGGTAAAGCTTCGGTAAAGACGAGTTTGATAGGAACTGACAAAACCCTCGAGGCTGATGAGAACGCGGGTGGGAGCTGGCTTGCCTGCGATAGCGGTGTGTCAGTCACCCTCATGCTAAGTGGCCCACCACTATCGCAGGCAAGCCAGCTCCCACAGGGTTGAGCGTGATGTTTAGAGGCTGTAGTAGTAACCACGACTACGCAGCGCCACGATCCGTGGCCGGCCATCGGGGTGTGGGCCGATCTTTTTACGCAGGTTGCTGACGTGCATGTCCAGGCTGCGGTCATACAGGGTCAGCTTGCGGCCCAGGGCGATCTGCGCCAGTTCCTGTTTATCCAGGGGCTCGCCGGGCTGACGCAGCAATGCTTCGAGCAGGCGGCTTTCGGAGACGGTGAGGGCGAACTCCTGTTCATCGATGCTGACAACGCCGCGCACCGGGCTGAAGCACAGGTCGCCCAGTTCCAGCTGGGTCGATACCGCGGCCGGGTGGCTACGGCGTAACACGGCGCGCAGGCGCGCCGTCAGCTCGCGTGGGTCGCAAGGCTTGGCCAGGTAGTCGTCGGCGCCCAGTTCCAGGCCGAGGATGCGGTCCAGGGGTTCGCCTCGGGCCGAGAGCATCAGCACCGGCAGCTCCGGGTGGTCGTTGCGCAATTGCTTGAGCAGCTCCAGGCCGCTGCCGTCGGGCAGCATAACATCCAGTACGACGGCCGCCGGCGCACTGTCCGCCAGGGCTTTTCGGGCACTCGAACCGTCATGGCAGGCGCGTACCTGGAAACCTTCCTGGCTCAACCAACTGGTCAGCAGCTCACAGAGCTCCTGGTCATCATCTATCAGTAACAGCTCGCTCATGACTCACTCAATTTAGCCATTGTCGGCGGCGAAGGCCCCACCGGTGACGCCGTGAGCCATTAGGAGTGCGCCGAAACGATTAGGTTCGACGCAGCCGCGCTCAAGGCAAGACTTGCTTGAACGGCTTGATCACCACATCGGCGTAGACGCCTGCTGCGACATAAGGGTCAGCCTGGGCCCAGGCCTGGGCGTCGGCCAGGGAGGCGAACTCGGCGACGATCAGGCTTCCGCTGAAACCTGCGTCGCCCGGGTCGTTGCTGTCGACGGCCGGGTGCGGGCCGGCCAGTACCATGCGGCCTTCGGCTTGCAGCTGTTTGAGGCGCTCGACGTGGGCCGGGCGTACGCTCAGGCGTTTTTCCAACGAGTTGGCAATGTCGGTGGCAATGATGGCGTAGAGCATGTCAGTCCTCGGTTTTCGGTGTGGTGTCATGCAGGTGGCGTGACAGGTAGATGCCCTGGCCGATCAAAAACAATACGGTCATGCCCAGGCTGCCAAACACTTTGAAGTCGACCCAGTAGTCCTGGAAGGTGAAGGCCACGAACAGGTTGGCGGCGCCGCAGAACAGGAAGAACACGATCCAGGCCACGTTCAGGCGCACCCACACCGGCTCCGGCAAGGTCAGCGCATGCCCCATGATCCGCTTGATCAGCAGGCGGTCACCGATGAAGTGGCTGCCGATAAACACCAGGGCGAACAGCCAGTTGACCACCGGGGCTTTCCATTTAAGGAAGGTTTCGCTATGGAAGGCCAGGGTCAGGCCGCCGAACACCAGGCAGGCGACGAGGGTGAGCCATTGGCTTTTTTCCAGCTTGCGCTGCGAGATGAAGATGGCGCCGTACACTACGATAGAGCTGATGATCAGTACGGCAGTGGCACTGTAGATGCCCCCGAACGACAGCTCGTGGCCGGCGATTTCGATGACCCTGGGGTCGAGTTTGGTAACGATGAAAAACAGCAACAGCGGGATGAAGTCGATGAATTGTTTCACAGTAAGAGCCAGAAGCTGGATGTGTCGGCATAATAACAAACATCCTTGGTTGCGATAGCGCCAGCTGACTTGAGGTTACACACCCCCGTGAATGTTGATTTGCACTGCCACAGCACGGCCTCCGACGGCGCCCTGGCGCCCGCTGTACTGGTTGCGCGTGCGTTCGAAAAAGGCGTGCGAGTTTTGGCATTGACCGACCATGACACCCTTGAAGGCCTCGACGAAGCCCGCCAGGCCGCGCACTCCCTGGATATGCAGCTGGTCAACGGCGTGGAATTGTCCTGCACCTGGGGCGGCGCCACCATCCACGTGCTGGGCTACGGTTTTGATCAAAAGGCCCCGCCCTTGGTGGCGGCGATTGCCCAATTGCACGATGGCCGCTGGCTGCGGTCCGAAGAAATAAGCCGCAAGCTCAGCCTTAAAGGCATGCCAGGTGCCCTCGACGGTGCCCGTGCTATCCAGCAGGAACTGGGCGACAGCGGCAACGCACCGGCCCGTCCGCACTTTGCCGACTGGATGGTGCGCGAAGGCTATGTGAAGGATCGCGCCGAGGCCTTTCGCAAATGGCTGGGCGCCGGCAAGTTGGGCGATGTGAAGCTGCACTGGCCAACCCTGGAAGACACCGTCCAGACCCTGCGGGCCTCCGGGGCCTGGGTGAGCCTGGCGCATCCCTGGCATTACGATTTCACCCGCAGCAAGCGCCGCAAGCTGATCAGCGACTATATTGGTGCGGGTGGCCACGCCATCGAAGTGGTCAACGGGCATCAACCGGCGGAACAGGTCGGCAGCCTGGCGATCCTCGCCCGCGAATTTGGTCTGCTGGTCAGTGCCGGCAGTGATTTTCATGGCCCAGGCGGCTGGTCCGAGATTGGCGAATATCGCCAGGTCCCGGAAGATCTGCCGCTGTTGTGGGGGCGATTCAAGCATGACCCCATTATTGCCACCGTCTGAACAGGTAGAGCACGTGAGCCAATTCTTCCAGATTCATCCGGAAAACCCTCAGGCGCGCCTGATCAAGCAGGCCGTAGAGATCATCCGCGCCGGTGGCGTGGTGATCTATCCGACTGATTCGTCCTACGCCATTGGCTGCCAGATCGGCGACAAGGGCGCGGTCGAGCGGGTAAGACGCCTGCGCCAACTCGACGACAAGCATAACTTTGCGCTGATCTGCAGCGACTTGTCCCAGCTCGGGCTGTTCGCCAAGGTCGACACCGGCACGTTCCGCCTGCTCAAGGCCCACACGCCTGGGCCCTACACCTTCATCCTCAACGCCACCCGCGAAGTGCCGCGCCTGTTGCTGCACCCGAAGAAACGCACCATTGGCCTGCGCGTACCGGAACACCCGATTGCCCTGGCGCTGCTGGCCGAGTTGGGCGAACCGCTGATGAGCGTGTCGTTGATCCTGCCCGGCGAAACCGAGCCGTTGTACGACCCGTACGAAATGCGCCGTTTGCTGGAAAAGCACGTCGACCTGATCATCGACGGCGGCTACGGCGGCAACAAGGCCTCCACGGTGATCAACCTGGCCGATGGCGAACCAGAAGTGGTGCGTGTGGGTTGTGGCGATCCGGCTCCGTTCATGGTCGAGGCCTGAATGTCAGCCGTGGAAGCCGCTGATCCCCAGGCTGGCGCCCAGCAGGAACTGCCGTTTGCCATGGTGTATGGCCAGGCGGTCATGGAAATGCCCCTGGACCTGTACATCCCGCCGGACGCCCTGGAGGTGTTCCTTGAAGCCTTCGAAGGCCCGCTGGACTTGCTGCTGTACCTGATCCGCAAGCAGAACATCAACATCCTTGACATTCCGGTGGCAGAAATTACCCGCCAATACATGGGCTATGTCGAGCTGATGCAGTCGGTGCGCCTGGAACTGGCCGCCGAGTACCTGGTCATGGCCGCCATGCTCGCCGAGATCAAGTCGCGCATGCTGTTGCCGCGTTCGGAGACGGTGGAAGCCGAAGAGGATGACCCGCGCGCCGAGCTGATCCGCCGCCTGCAGGAGTACGAACGCTTCAAGGCCGCCGCCGAAGGCATCGACGGCCTGAGCCGTGTGGGCCGTGATGTGGTGGTGCCCAAGCTCGACGCTCCCGAGGCGCGCGCGCGCAAGTTGCTGCCGGACGTGAGTCTGGAAGAATTGCTGATGTCCATGGCCGAAGTACTGCGCCGCGGCGATATGTTCGAGAGCCACCAGGTCAGCCGTGAAGCGCTGTCCACCCGCGAGCGCATGAGCGATGTGCTGGAACGTCTCAAGGGAGGTGGGTTTGTGCCCTTTGTCGAGTTGTTTACTGCCGAAGAGGGCCGACTGGGCGTGGTGGTGACCTTTATGGCGATCCTTGAGCTGGTCAAGGAATCCTTGGTCGAGCTGGTGCAGAATGAGCCTTTTGCGGCTATCCACGTGCGGGCGCGAGCCGAATAACGAGCTGAATCGATGAATCTGACTGAACCCCGCGAACTGGCCCCTTTGCTGGAGGCCTTTCTTTTGGCCTCGGGCAAACCGCAATCTCTGGAGCGCCTGTTCGAACTCTTTGAAGAGGCCGAACGCCCGGAGCCGCCGGTCTTCAAGAAGGCCTTGGAGATCCTGCGCAAATCCTGCGAGGGCCGTGCCTTTGAGCTGCGCGAAGTGGCGTCGGGTTATCGCCTGCAGATCCGTGAGAAGTTTTCACCGTGGGTCGGGCGTTTGTGGGAAGAGCGCCCGCAGCGCTACTCGAGGGCGATGCTGGAGACCATGGCGCTGATCGCCTATCGCCAGCCCATCACCCGGGGCGAGATCGAAGACGTGCGTGGTGTGGCGGTCAACAGCCATATCGTCAAGACCCTGCTTGAGCGTGAGTGGATCCGCATTGTTGGCTACCGCGATGTGCCGGGCAAACCAGCCATGTTCGCCACCACCAAGGTGTTCCTCGATCATTTCAACCTGAAAAACCTCGACGACCTGCCACCCCTGGCCGAGCTGCGCGAAATGGAGGCCGAGCCGGTGCTCGACTTCGACGACGCGCCGGTGCCGCAAAGCCTGCAGGAACTGGCCGACGCCAGCGCCGAGCCGGAGGAGCCCAAGGACGAAACCAGTTTCCATACGTTGTTGCTGGAGCTGGACGACATGGAGCAGGGGATCAAGACCGACTTCGACGATTTGCTGCGTGATGGTGCGGCGGAGCCAGAAACCCAGGTGAACGTTGAATCCGAGCCTGAGGTCGAAGCCGAAGACGATGTGCTTGGCGTGGCCCTAGCCCGGGAAAAGCTCTTGGCCGCGGTCGCCGCCCTCGAACAGCCGCCCCTGAGTGACGAAGAAGACGAAGCCCGGGCGCTGGCCGAGGCCATCGAGAACGAACGCCGCCAGCTCGAAGACTGACCGGCTCTGACTTTCACCGCGCCACCCATGTGTGAGCTGGCTTGCCTGCGATGCAGACACCTCGGTCTCTCAGATGCAAGGAGGTGATGCCATCGCAGGCAAGCCAGCTCCCACAGAGGATCGACCATGAGTGCCCTGAAAGACCCGTGCATCAGCATCTGCAAATTCAGCGACGACATCTGCGTCGGCTGTGGCCGCAGCAAGCGTGAAATCCGCGCCTGGAAGAAACTCGATAAAGTCGACAAGCGCACGGTGCTGGCCGAAGCCGAGCTGCGATTGCTGGCCCTGGGGGCCACCGGTCGGCGGAAAAGCAAATGAGCTGGGCGTTATCGACTAGTCTGTGATGCGCAACACGCGCCATGCGCGTATGATTCGCGACCCCTTGCCGAGCTATTTGGCCAAGGCCCCGCTTTCAATACCCTCAGGCCACGCCTGAATCGACCCACCGGGAGGTGCTTACGATGAATGACCAAGACCAGAAAGACCAGGAAATCGGCCCAGCAGGCGAAAAACTGCAAAAAGTGCTGGCGCGTATCGGTGTGGGCTCGCGCCGCGACGTCGAAGCCTGGATCACCCAGAAGCGCATCAAGGTCAACGGCGTCGAGGCAACCCTCGGCCAGCGCGTCGACCTGCACGATGCAATCACCATTGATGGCAAGGTCATCAAGCGTGAAGAGGCCGCCGAATCGGTGCGCCGCGTGATCATGTACAACAAGCCCGACGGCGAGATCTGCACCCGTGACGACCCGGAAGGCCGTCCGACCGTGTTCGACAAGATGCCCAAGCCTAAAGAAGGCCGCTGGATCAACATCGGTCGCCTGGACATCAACACCACCGGCTTGCTGATGTTCACCACTGACGGTGAGTTGGCCAACCGCCTGATGCACCCGTCCTACGAGATGGACCGTGAATACGCCGTGCGTGTACGTGGTGAAGTCGATGACGAGATGATCGAACGCCTCAAGGCGGGCGTGGTGCTCGAAGACGGCCCGGCCAAGTTCACCGACATCAAGCAGGCGCCGGGTGGCGAAGGTTTCAACCACTGGTACCACTGCGTGGTGATGGAAGGCCGTAACCGTGAAGTGCGTCGCCTGTGGGAGTCCCAGGGCCTGGTGGTCAGCCGCCTCAAGCGCGTGCGTTTTGGCCCGGTGTTCCTGAACTCCGACCTGCCGATGGGCCGCTGGCGCGAAATGAGCCAGTACGAAGTCGATATCCTCAGCGCCGAAGTGGGCCTGACGCCGGTTGCCATGCCGCAGATGAACGCCAAGAGCAAAGACAAGCTTGAGCGTATGCAGCGCAAATCGTCGCGCCCAGTGCCACGTACCGAACGTGTTGCCCGCACCCTGCGCCCTGCGCTGGATGCACCGGCCACCGGCGGTCGTATCTCGCGTCAGCCGCACATTGAAGGTGAACGCCGCCCCACCACGCCATCGCGTCAGGAAGGCGAGCGTGCGCCACGTACGCCGCGTCCTGCTCCGGCGGGTGGTCGCAGCAACCGTGGTGAAGCGGATCGCCCGGCCGACAACGCCAGCACCAAGCGTCCAGCCAAGCCAGCGGCGAACAAGCGCCCTGGCCCGAAACTGGTCGCGGACGAGCCTTCGGGCAAGCGCCGTGGCGCCCCGGCCGGTTCCGGCCAGCGTCCTGGTTTTGGCCGCAAGAAGCCGCAGTGATGCGCTAAGCGCTGCACGAAAACGCCAACCCTAGGGTTGGCGTTTTTTTTGCGATCTACATTCGAAATGCAATCAACTGTGGCAGCTGGCTTGCCTGTGATAGCGGTGGGCAAGCCCTAATGCCAGTCAGTTAAGACAGAATCGGCAACTGTGGCGAGGGAGCTTGCTCCCGCTGGGGCGCGAA